>NZ_JBSYXP010000049.1:0-1292 GCF_054172105.1 Methylolobus aquaticus | reverse complement strand
GCCGTCGTCGTGCTGCACGAAGCCGCCGGCCGCCCGCAACTCATCGGCTACGTCGCCGGTAGCGGGCTTGATCCGGAAGACCTGCAGGCCGCGTTGCAGCAACGGCTGCCGGCCTACCTGGTACCCAGCCGGATCCTCGTGCTGGACCGACTGCCGCGCACCCGACACGGCAAGGTCGACCGCGCCGCGCTGCCCGCGCCGGAGCGAGAGCGGGTGACGACCGTCGCCCCGCGCACCACCACCGAAACCCAACTCGCGGCCATCTGGCAGGCCGTGCTCGGGCTCGAGACGGTCGGTGTCAGCGACAACTTCTTCGCACTCGGCGGCGACTCCATCCTGTCCTTGCAAGTGGTCAGCCGCGCCCGTGCGGCCGGGTACGCGCTGAGCCCGAAAGACCTGTTCCGGCACCAGACACTGGCCGCGCTGGCCGCGGTGGCGCAGCCGCTGGCGACCACCGCCTTCGATCCCGGCCCGGTGACCGGAGCGGTGCCGCTGACACCGATCCAGGCCGAGTTTTTTGCCACCGCCATCCCGGCGCGGCACCACTGGAACCAGAGCCTGCTGCTGCAGCCCAAAAACCCGTTGCAAGCCGACGCCCTGGCGGCCGCGCTGGATGACCTGCAGGCCCACCACGCCAGCCTGCGGCTGCGCTATGGCCAGGCCGATGGCGTCTGGCAGCAAGCCTATGCCGAGGTCAGTCACTCCCCCGACGGACTGTGGTACCGGCCGGTCGCCGATCCGACGGAATTGGCCACGCTCGCCGACACCGCCCAGCGCAGCCTCGACCTGGCACAGGGACCGCTGCTGCGCGCGGTCCTGTTCGCCTTCCCGGATGGCAGCCAGCGGCTGCTGCTGGTAGTGCACCACCTGGTGGTGGACGGCGTGTCGTGGCGGCTCCTGCTGGAGGATCTGCAGAGCGCCTACCAGGCCCGCTGCCACGGCAACGCCTGCCCGCTGCCGGCGCCGACCAGCTCGTTCAAGGCCTGGAGCCAACGGCTGGTCCGCTGGGCCGGGAGTGCCGAGCTGCAGACGCAGCAGGACTACTGGTTACAGCAGGTACCCGACCTCTCCCCGCACTGGCCCTGCGATGATCGCGACGGCTCCGCGCGCAACTGCGACGCCGCGACGCTGGCGTTCAGCCTCCCCCCCACCGCCACCGCGCAGTTGCTGCAACACGCCGGCGCGGCCTATCGCACGCAGATCCAGGACCTGCTGCTGACCGCATTGGTCCGCGCCTGGCGGCGCTGGAGCGGGCAGGCGGCGCTCGGTGTCGAACTGGAAGGGCACGGGCG
>NZ_JBSYXP010000048.1:0-1344 GCF_054172105.1 Methylolobus aquaticus | reverse complement strand
CTCTACGAAGAGCGCTTCATCCCCTGATCACAAGACTTTTTCCTAAACCCCTCACACACAGAATTTCTGACACTTCCGACGGCGACGACTCTGCGGACAGAGGAGGTGGTGAATCCGATTGGCGTCTGGTTCATCGCTTCTCGCGAACGAGCCATGACGAGTCGGAAGCGATTCCGCCGCTGGTCGTCGAGGCGTATCGCGGTAAAGGCGCGCCCACTCGACCGGGCGATCCTGCTTTTGCCAAATTCACGCAACGACTCGATGAACACCACACGTGGACCGGCCGAGAAGCCGATCAAATCGCTTCAGGACTCGGCCTTCCCGATGAGTTCCGGTCCATGCTCATCGCCGCAGCGGAAACGCACGATCTGGGTAAGGAGCGCGCCGTTTGGCAAGACGCCATGAACGCGCCAAGGTCCGGTCGTCCCTTTGCCAAGACCAGAGGCGGCGGCAACCCGCGACAACTTTGCGGATATCGGCATGAATTCGGCTCGTTGGGCGATCTGGAAGATCTGCCGGCGCTGCAAGACTTGCCAACGGACCTGAAGGAACTGGCCTTGCACCTCGTCGCTTCGCATCACGGCTACGCGCGCCCGGTCATTGCCCCGATCGACCCCAAGACACCGCCATCTGTACTAGCGAAGCGAGCGGAAGAGTGCGCCCTGCGCTTTGCGCGCCTCCAATGGCGTTGGGGGCCCTGGGGCCTAGCCTGGTGGGAGGCCACTTTTCGCGCAGCGGATCAGCGTGCATCGCGAAAACTCGATGAGCAAGGCGAGGAATAGCAATGGGCATGGCATCGATACCGGTTGAGTTGTTCAACCCAGGACAAGTATTCGCCTGCATGGGCTTTCTGGAAGCTGCCGAGGCGCTCTGCGGCGTGGCCGAAGGGTGCTTCGTGTGGAAGGATGAGCCGCGCTTCCTTCTTCAAGCCGAGGGCGAACAAAACCCGATCGAAGTCATCCTTTCGTTCCTGGCGGAAGCTGAAGCCAAAGCTGTCGCGCCTGCAGACTGGCAACCGGCGAAGGGTGACCGTGCAAGTCTTGAGACCATTGACTTCTTTCCGGCCAGAACTCCCAATCCGATGTCGCTGCCCATCAAGCTGCAAGGAGGCGGCGCAGAACTCTTTGTAGGGCATTGGAGCGATGGCACCGACGGACGGGAGGCGTTCAAGCTCTACGCTGGAAATCGCAGCGCCCTCAAGATCGCGACCGACATGCTTAAGGGCACAGGAGACAGGGACGGAAAAGCGAAAACGGTCGGTATCACTGTAAGCGCTCCACAAACCCCAGGCTATGCGGTGCGGATCAGGTGGTGATCAAATCCGCGGGTGGGCAGTTCCAGGGC
>NZ_JBSYXP010000047.1:0-1353 GCF_054172105.1 Methylolobus aquaticus | reverse complement strand
CAGGATGGTGAAAAACCGCTCTGAAATTCCCCTTACCTTTCCCGCCGAACCAAATCGGCTGGGTGCGGGGTCGGTTTGATAACCTGAAGGGGGGCGGAAGCCCCTGTTCGGGGCTGTGAGCGTCCCAAAACCCGCCTCTGGACGGAGTTCGGGCGCACCCATCCCTCAGGCGGGCGCCGCCCGCGCTACTGGAACGAAGGTCAGCAGGTTCACCAACCGCGTCAGGTTGTAGGCCGCGAAGCAGAATACCGCCTGTCCCGAGACCTTGGCCAAGCCACGGTGACGGGTCTTGCGGAAACCACCCACGGTTTTGAGCCAGCCGAAGGCTTCCTCGATCATCTTGCGACGCCTCAGGCTCAACGCATAGCCCTTGCCGCGGGCCGTGCGACCATCCACGGCACTCCCCTTGGCCTTGCGTGCGACATGCGGTTTGATGCCGCGCGCCTTCAACGGGCCGATGAAATCGGTCCGGTCATAGCCCTTGTCCGCGGCGACCGATCCGCCTGCGGGCACGCGCCGCGCAATCATCACGGTGGCGGCTTCGACTTCGGCGTTCCCGGTCGCCTGGGTCGTCTGGACATCAACGATCAGGCCGTGTCGGTTCTCGGACAGGGCATGGGTGATGTAGCGCAGCTTGGCTTCGGTGAATTCGCCCTTCTTATACAGCCGGGCTTCCGGATCGGTGGTGCTGGCGTGGGTTGCGTTGCTCCGCTTCTCGCCCGAGAAGTCGACCGTCCGATTACGACCGGTGGGCTTCTCCGGACCGCCCCCGTCCTTCCGCACGAAGCTCTTGTGCGAAGCCCACGCCTCGATCAAGCTGCCGTCCACGCTGAAATGCTCGGCCGACGCCAGGTTCTTCCATTCGGCAATCGCCAGCACCCGCTCGAAGAAGTCGCGCGCTGCCCCTTCCGACAACAGTCGATCACGATTGACGCAGAACACCGTGCGGTCCCACACCGGATCGTCAATGCCAAGACCCACGAACCAGCGGAACAGCAGGTTGTAGTCCAACTGCTCCATCAATTGACGTTCACTGCGCAGCGAGTAGAGCACTTGCAGCAGCAGCGCTCGCAACAATCGCTCCGGCGCCACCGACGGCCGGCCCGTGCGGGCATAGCGCCGGTCGAACTCCGCGGACATGGAGCGGAGGATCGCGTCCACCAGCAGCTTCATCCGCCGCAGCGGATGCGTGGCCGGAACCCGTTCCTCCAGGTTCACGTAGCTGAACAGGGTGTCCGTTCGAACGTCTTCGCCGCGCATGACCGATCCCAAACCAGTAGATACCGTATTTTACCCCGTCCAGAACGCCGGAGCCCCCGCCACACAACGCCTTCGGAGTTTTTCACCAGCCTG
>NZ_JBSYXP010000046.1:0-1357 GCF_054172105.1 Methylolobus aquaticus | reverse complement strand
GGAAGTGTCAGAAATTCTGTGTGTGAGGGGTTTAGGAAAAAGTCTTGTGATCAGGGGATGAAGCGCTCTTCGTAGAGTATCGCAAACTGATTCATGGCGGTCTTCCAGTCGTGTGCGGGGCGTCCCCAGTCCGCGGTGATGTTCCGCAAGGCCAGCCAGATCAGCTTGGAAGCCGCGTCGTCGCTGGGAAAGTGTCCGCGGGTTTTGATGATTTTGCGCAGCCGCGCATTGACGCTTTCGATCGCATTGGTGGTGTAAATCACCTTGCGTACCGCTGGCGGGAAAGCGAAAAAGGGGATGATTTTGTCCCAGGCCCGCCGCCAGGCGGCGACGACGGTCGGGTATTTGGCGCCCCAGGGCCCGAGCGCGAACGCCTCCAACTCGGCCTGCGCCGCCTCGGCCGTGGCGGCGCGGTAGATCGGCTTGATGGCCGCGGCCAGCGCCTTGCGGTCCTTCCAACTGGCGTAGTCCAGGCTGTTCCGGATCAGATGGACGAGACAGGTTTGCAGCGTGGTGGCGGGAAACGCGGCACCGAGCGCTTCTGCCATGCCCTTGAGGCCATCGGTGACAGCAATCAGGATGTCGCCGACGCCGCGCGTTTTGAGATCGTTGAAGACCCGCAGCCAGAATTTGGCGCCCTCGGTGTTCTCGATCCACAGCCCCAGCAGGTCCCGGGTGCCGTCCGGCAAGACGCCCAGGGCCAGGTAGACCGCCTTGTTGCGAACCACCGCCTCCTCGCGGATCTTGACCCGCAGCGCATCGAAAAAGACCACCGGATAGAGCGGCTCCAACGGCCGATTTTGCCACGCCATGACTTCGGCCATAACGGCCTCGGTCACCGTGCTGATGAACTCCGGCGACACCTCGACGCCGTACTGCTCGGCCAGAAAGCCCTGGACCTCGCGCACCGTCATGCCGCGCGCGTAGAGTGCCACGATCTTGTCGTCAAAACCCGTGAAACGGCGTTCGTGTTTCCCGATCAATTGCGGCTCGAAGGAGCCTTGGCGGTCGCGCGGCACCTCGATGCGTAGCGGCCCCTCCTCGGTCAGCACCGTCTTCGCGCTGCAGCCATTGCGGTGATTGGCCACCGCCTCAGGCTTGACGCTCCCGGGCGGGTAGCCGAGGTGATGACTCAACTCCGCACCCAACGCACGCTCGATCAGCGCCTTCTTGAAGGCTCGCGAGGCGGTCTCAACCGCCTCCGCCGTCATCGGACCCGTCACAAACCGGTCCAGCAGCTCTTTCGGTATCGACGGCAATGCCGCCTGGCTAGCCACCGTGGTCTTCTTGCTTGGCATAAAGGCTCCTCGTCTGCAACGACAGAGTAAACCTCACACACAAAAATTCTGACAGGCTC
>NZ_JBSYXP010000045.1:0-1438 GCF_054172105.1 Methylolobus aquaticus | reverse complement strand
CCGGTCCCGCACCGCGACCTCGACGACCTCTACCCGCTCTCCCCCCTGCAGCAAGGTCTCCTGTTCCATGCGGTGCACGCGCCGGACAATAGCGTCTACATGACGCAGTTGGCGGTCGGACTGGAAGCGCTCGACGTCGCGCGCTTCGAGCAGGCATGGCGGGAGGTGACCGACCGTCACGCCGTACTGCGGACCGGCTTCCTGTGGCGCGGCGAGCTGTCAGTGCCGCTGCAGTTCGTCCTCCGGCAGGTCAAGCTGCCGGTACGGCACCTCGACTGGCGCGTCCGTATCGTGGACGACAGCGAACTGGCAGCGGAGGCGGACGCCGATCTGGCCTTGGGATTCGACTTGGAGCGGCCGCCGCTGTCGAGACTGACGCTGATCCAGCTTCCGGGTGGCGTGGTTCGCATGATCTGGACCAGCCACCACTTGCTGCTGGACGGCTGGAGCACGTCTGCCTTGCTCGGGGAGGTCATGGAAACTTATGCGGGCAGTCCGCCGCGTCCCGCGCCCGGCCGTTACCGGGACTATATCGCTTGGCTGCAGGCCCGGGACACGGCAGGCGACGAGGCGTTCTGGCGCCGGCAGCTCCAGCCTCTCGAGGAGCCGACGCGCCTCACGCCAGCCACCGGAGTTCGCGGGCCACGCACCGGCCACGGCCAGTGCGTGTTGCGCGTGAGTCCCGAACGGACCCGTCAGCTCCAAACCTATGCGCAGCGGGTGCGCGTCACACTGAATACCCTGATTCAGGGGGCGTGGGTTATGTTGCTGAGCCGAAGCACCGGGCGGCGCACCGTGAGCTTCGGCGCGACGGTGGCCGGGCGGCCCGGCGATCTGCCTGGCGTAGAGAGTCTCATCGGGCTGTTCATCAACACCTTGCCGGTGATCTACACGGTCGATCCGCGCCGCGCAGTAGGCGACTGGCTCAGTGCGCTACAGGCCCTGAATGTGGAACTGCGCGAACATGAGCACACGCCGTTGTATGACATCCAGCACTGGGCCGGCCGCCGCGAGCTGTTCGACACGCTGCTGGTGTTCGAGAATTATCCCGTCGACCGAGCGCTCGGTGCGGCAGCGGGAGGCGTTCGGATCGATGCGGCCCAGCAGACCGATGTCACGAGCTATCCGTTGACCGTCGACGTGACCGGCGGCGAGACCCTTGAGATCGGCTTCGAGTACGCGTGCGACCGTTTCGACGAAGCGGCCGTACAGCAGCTGAGCACCCACTTCGAGGCGCTACTTTTCGGGTTCGTGGAGGATGCCTCACGACCGCTCGGGGTCATCGGCCTGCCTTTTGCTGCCGGGTCGAGGAGCCTGTCCGAAATCCCGATTGGCGCCGGCATCGCCCCAGTGCCGGGCCTGATCGCCCGCTGGGCGGCGGGTCAGCCGGACGCGGTGGCGGTGGTTGCGGGCGAGGAGTGCCTGAGTTACGGCGCCC
>NZ_JBSYXP010000044.1:0-1562 GCF_054172105.1 Methylolobus aquaticus | reverse complement strand
GGGGTTGTCGCACCGCGGCGGCTCGCTAGGACCACCGGCCACAACCCCTGCTTTTTGCCGCCAAGCTCCGCCGGCAACCTCTCCGCCCATCCCGCCAAGCCCCTCGCCCGCCCCGCGCTGGCCAAGCCTCAACCGGCAAGCTCCCTTACCCGAAATCTCCCTCCGCACACCGCGGCAAGATCGGTTGTGTAGTGTCTGCCGACTACCCTGACGGTCGCGCCTATGCAGCCCCGGTTTGCTGCCGTTCAGAGAAATTTACAGTCGACGCTGCTGGTCTGTGGTCTCAGCGAAATACCTTTTTTGGATCAATGCCATAACAAATAGGCACGGTTTTAGCTAAGAGCCTCTCGTAGGCGCTTGTTCGATACGACGGTGCCGAGGTATTGCGTCACAAAAGAATCTTGATTTTGGAGAGTTGTATGAAGCAGGGTCTTTGGAAGAAGGTGTGGATCGCGGCGATGCTGTTGGGTCTGACGGCTCCCGCCAGCGCCAAGGTCATCCAGTTGGGGGATCTTCTGGCTCCGTCGATCAGCGGCGGGGAAAGTCGTTACGTCGTGAAGCAAAATACGCAAGGCAAGTTCCGCAACACCTTCAAGTTCGACTTGTCGAAGAATGCCGACGTCAATCTAACCCGCAGTTTCGGGGGCGGAGCACTGGGTAAGCGCCTCAAATTCAGCAGCGTCCGCATGCGGCTGCTGGATAGCGACAACAATCTCATCGCCAGCTCCCGCGGTGGCCGCCTGGCCAGCTTCGCCGGGGCGCTCGGCGAGGGCTCCTACAAGGTCGTCGTCGCGGGCAAGATGAAGCCGGGCTTCGCACGCGGTGCCTTCAAATTCAGTGCGGGGGCGATCGCCGCTCCGGTCCCGGAACCGGAAGAATGGGCGTTGATGGTGATGGGTGCGGGCCTGATGGCCTTCCAGATCCGCCGGAAGCAACGCCAACTGGCGAATGCCGAACCCGCTCTGGCACCGCTGCCAGTCTAAATCCCTCGACGTTCAGCCACTACGGGCCACCGGCACTCACGCGTACGCGAAGGTGCGCAGGGAGTCGGTCGAGGCTTTTCGTAAAGCCGATCACCGAAGGAACAGTTCCTTGCGAAAGTGTCCCATGACTTGCGCAATCCCATGTCGCCCTTTCAGATTGCCCTGCAAGTGTTCCGCGAGACCTTCACACCCGGTCCGGCGTCTGACCGGGTGTTGGAAATTATGAATCGGCAGCTGACGCATCAATTGCGGCTGGTGGATGATCTGATGGACGTCTCTCGCATTAGGCCTGGCAAGATCGAACTGCGGTAAAATCCGGTCGATGTCGCCACGCTCATCGGCCAGGGCGTCGAGACCAGCTGGCCGCTCATCGAGTCCTGCCATCATGCGCTGGAGGTCTCGCTTCCGCCGAAACCGCTCCTCATCGAGGCCGACCCGAGTCCGTTCGCCGGAAGCTGGCACTCCTGCTCCCCGGAAAGAAAACATCCGGCGTCCGCAATCCCCCTATCCTTGAGTTACCGCCGGAAATCAATCTCGCTCGGCGGAATCACTTCAGAACGCGAGTCACCGCCACGGCTT
>NZ_JBSYXP010000043.1:0-1805 GCF_054172105.1 Methylolobus aquaticus | reverse complement strand
GGTCCACCATGCCCAGCCGTTGCGCAGGAGCGGACACCAGCGCATCCAGCAGCGCGACGTACTGTCCCGCCAGCCGCTCCACGGTCGCCGCCGCCAACCGCGCCACGGCGTAGGTGAACGTCGCGCCCAACGTCCCGTCCGCTCGCTCGACCGTATCCAGAATCAGGTCGAACTGGGTCGTTCGCTCGTCGCGTGGATAAGGCGCCATTCGCAAGCTTTCCAGCGCGCGCACGGCGGCGCCCTCGGCGCGCTGATGATTGAACATGACTTGAAATAGCGGATGGCGATCGAGGCTCCGCTCCGGCTGCAGTGCCTCGACCAGATGGTCGAAGGGCAAGTCGGCGTGGGCATGGGCGCCAAGCACCGCTTCCCTGACCTGTGCCAGCAGATCCCGGAAACGCATCGATCCGGTCACCGCTCCCTGCAAGACAAGGGTGTTCACGAAAAACCCGACGACATCCTGGACTTCCTGCCTGGACCGGTTGGCGTGCGGCACACCGACCCGTATCGAGCGCTCGCCGGTCGCGCGAAACAACAGCGCCTGGAAGGCGGCCAGCAGTACCATGAACGGTGTCGCACCGGCATCGCGGCAGAGTTCGCTCACACCGTTGCGCAATTCCGGCGGGATTTCGAACGTGAACGCCGCGCCATGCTCCAACTCGGCATCGTCGCGCGAGGTCCCCGGCGCCAGATCGAGCACTGGAAACTCCGTGCCCAGTTGATTTCGCCAGTAATCCAGTTGGCGCTCCATCTCACCGGCTTCGAGCCAGCTGCGCTGCCAGCCGGCAAAATCGGCATACTGGACCGCTAGCGTCGGGAGGCGCGGTGTACGGCCACCCCGGGCCGCGAAGTACAAATCTGCGAACTCGGCAACGATCAAGTTCAGCGACCACTCGTCGGCAACGATGTGGTGCAGGCAGAAGCCGAGCACGTGCCGGTCCTCGCCGAGTTTGATCAGCGTGACCCGCATCAACGGCGCGGCCTGCAGCACGAATGGCTCGGTTGCCATCGTATCCAGCAATTCCCGGACACGACTCGGACAGGTGGTCTCCGCCAGCGCGCTCAGGTCGGTGTACGCGACCGTCCCTTCGGCACGCTCGTGAATCCGCTGCACCGGCACCCCTTCGGTTTCGTGGAAGCTGGTCCGCAAACTTTCGTGCCGCGCGACGAGTCCGTCCACCGCCGTCTGCAGGGCGCGCCGATCGAGCGGACCCGATAGCTGGACCGCGTCGGCGATGTGATAGGCGCTGCTATCCGGCCGCAACTGCGCATGAAACCAAAGGCGCTGTTGTCCGTAGGAGACCGGTAGCGGCCCGTCGCGATCCACTCGAACGATCGGCAGGACGGCCGCCGCATCGATTCCGCGACGTCGCAGCAGGATGATAAGCGCCTTGCGCTGTTCCGGAGACAGACGGCCAAACTCGGCCAAAGCGGCGTGGTGTGCGGTCATGGGTCTTCCGCGGCCAGCAAGGCATTCAGTTCCTCGGGCGACAGGCTCCCGAGTTCGGCCAGTGCGTCGGCAAGGGCGGTCTGGGTTGGATTATCGTCACCGCATTGTCGCGACTGTATCTCGACAGCAAGTTCGGCAAGATCTGCGACTTCGAAAACCCGCGGCACGGCAATGTCGACGCCGAAGGCCTCACGGATGCGCGCCACCAGCTTCATCGCCAGGAGCGAATGGCCGCCGAGTGCGAAGAAGTTGTCGCTGACGCCGACGCTGTCGAGGTTGAGGACTTCCTGCCAGATCGCCGCCAGCTGCGCTTCGGTCGGGGTCCGGGGGGCCAGCGTCGCCGTGCTCGCCCGTT
>NZ_JBSYXP010000042.1:0-1874 GCF_054172105.1 Methylolobus aquaticus | reverse complement strand
TACCGTATTTTACCCCGTCCAGAACGCCGGAGCCCCCGCCACACAACGCCTTCGGAGTTTTTCACCAGCCTGTTAAGGCTGTCAACTCCGCGTCATCAGCCGCCCGCCCGGTATTCGCGGCAGCCACAAGGGCCTGCAATAGCCGAAATGGAGACGGTGGCCAATCTCCCGCGCCATAGTAGCGTCCGTCCAGAAAGCGCAACGAAACCCAAAGAGCATGTATGGGCATGGCCTAGCTTCCCGTTTCAGCATCGCTTTCCGGTCCTTCGTCCTTAGCAAGCAGCGCTTTTGCCTTCTTGATATCGAAAACATACCGCTCCTTGGGCTGGACAACGCCGAAACTCTCCGCTGCGGCCTTGGCGTACTCCACAATCGTATTCATAGCCTCATTCGAGGAGAGGGCAAAAAAAGTCGATCCACCGCGCCTCGGAACAGCTTCCCACGGCTCATCGTCCGGATCTGCATAACGCAAGAGGCAGCCCTCGCGCAGATAGAACTCCATCTCTGCAGTCGCCGCTACGAGAGCCAAACCCAGCAGATAACGCCGCAGCGTCCGTGAGGCGTTGTCATCCGAACCGCATATCGAACGGAGCGCGATCAGGTTGATAGTGACTTGTCGGGTTATCGGTCCGCGGGCAATGATTCCTCCCAGTACCCGAGCCTCGTCGTTCGGATGCCCATCCTTATACTTTTGCAATTTGTCCGACTTGCGGAAAACCGCAGGCACGTCCTTGAAACCCTTGTCGGAGAGATTGACCTTTTGTTTCTTGGCCTCATCCGTCAGCGCCTTCTTCTCGTCATCGTCCAGAAGCTTCCATACGCTGTTGTATTGTGCGGCTCCATGAAGGATTTCAATGTCTTCGGCGCGAATGAAGGAGCGTAGCAAGCGAGGCCGCTTAACCTGCGTGCCTCTAGAATCCCAGGCACCAAACAGCAACGAGGTCGGAGCGAGCTTGGCCAAAGGACACGCATCGTTTTTGCGCAGGATAGCCTTGAACGCCGCATCCATTTCCGCAGCCAAATCGGACGAACGGACGACCGCATCACCCGCGCGATGGGCCAGTTCAAGCAGAGAAACGGTTCGCTCTGCATCGTCGTCCTTACTTTTTCCCAAATCGAAGACGATCTGCGGAACCAAGTTCCGATAGTTGGCTTGCTGAAAAAGTGGCTCCATGCGGTTTGCCTGTGAGGGCACCGAGTCGATCTGCGCGACCTTCGTGCCATCAGCGAGCGTGTCGATGGAATACCCGATATCCGCGTAGGTCGGCGGGAAGATAATGCCGCCCTCTCCATCCACCGGGAGCAGGCGTTGCTTGAGAACCAACGCAACCGGTCCATTTTGATCGTCGGCCCAAGCATTGATCGCTGCATGGGTCAGGCTTAGAACTTCGGTCATGTTTCGGTCTCCTCAGTTGAATAACAGACGACTTTGTTTTTACCCGACAGGTGGAGCGGAAAACGGAACAAGCGTCGCTGGACAGGGGCAAAGTTGCCACTCAACGCGGCGCGGGCTAACTGGGCGGGAAGTAGTCCGGCCCAGATGGCATAGCGATAAAGGCGCAAGGAAATTTCGGCGGGGCGTGCATGTTCCAGCCCGATGGCAGCCAAAATCTCCACGATGGGCGAGGCCATGACCTTCTGCTCAAGTTGGCCACCAAGGTCGTTGAGTGAATACCCGGCATCGAGCGCGGTCCAAGCGCCACGAGGATCGAAATTGAAGCTCCCGCCCATCGGGCAAAGTCTGCCAAATGGGTCGGCGATGAGTTCCTCTCGCTGCTCTTGCCAGAGTTGAGTGATACGTAAGCGCTCCATAAACCGCACGCTTCCGCTGGCCTGATTGTTGTCGCAGGCTATCCGCTGGGTTTATCGGCAGA
>NZ_JBSYXP010000041.1:0-2024 GCF_054172105.1 Methylolobus aquaticus | reverse complement strand
GGTCTTCTTGCTTGGCATAAAGGCTCCTCGTCTGCAACGACAGAGTAAACCTCACACACAAAAATTCTGACAGGCTCTCGCCGTCGATTCGGACCCGAAATCCTGTGACTGACTTGAGGTCATGCTCCGGCCAGTCATGATCGATTGTCAGAGCAACTTGTTCGGCCGCCTTGTCCAACAACCCATACCTGTCCAAGCCGCCGAATCGGCGGTGGACAATCAGTTGACTGCCGGCTAGGCTCGATAGCAAGGCCTTTCGGCCAGTCTCGTCGAGTTCGGCCAGTTCGCGAGCGGTCAGTCCTATTCTCGTCTGGGGCCCGTTGGCAAACGCCTTGGCTTTACCCGACCGATCAAGCAGCAAAGCGGCCGGGGCGTCCGGTGGAAACAGCATTCTCGCCCCGCCCGCTGGCCCCGCTTTTTCGGAGTCCGAATCCCTGACGATTTCCCTTGCCCTTTCTGTCAACAGCGCGGAGACCTCTCGGGTAAGGGCTTCGAGCGATTCGCTGAGGTGAGGCGGGGCCGCTTCGAAAAACGCTTCCACCTCCTTTGTCGAGGGCTCTCGTTCGGACTCCCGCCAAGGTAAATGCTCCCTCCAGGTCACCGTGGTCTCGGGCTCGTCCTTGTCGGCCCAGCCGCGCAGCCATGGCTCAATCTCAGGCCGGCCGCTGTGTTCCTGTAGGGAAGTCATCGACCAGGCATCGACCAGCGCACGAGTGAGTGCCGGACGCAGCGGTTCCGAGCTTGTAGCGAGCGACAGACATTCATCCAGCGCACCGTCTGACTGGCGTCGTTTATTCAACGCTGCGATCCCATTTGGGCTACCGTCGCCGCTCAAGGCCTCGACTGCCTTGCGTCTTGCCTGGAATTCTCGATACGGGAGTGAAGCTCTCAGATATTCCTCGAGTTGCTTTTCGTACATCTGCCATTCCTTTTCACTGGCCGTTTTGGCTTTCTTGAAGGCTTTTTCCGCGTCGGAAAAAATCTTCTTTCGCCGGGCGTAATCCTCCTTCACATCCTTGCTGCTTGCCCTTTCCGGCTTCTCCGGCGGGACAGGTTCTACTGGTAGCGAGCTGGAAGGGGGATTCGGAGGTTCTCCCTTTGAGGCTTTCGGAGGACAGAAGAAAACTGAAACATTGGCGTCACCTTCACCGCGTCGGTTCACTCGACCCAAGCGCTGTACCATTCGCTCGAAAGACACGAGATCGCAGACCATGTGATCGGCGTCGAGGTCAACGCCCACTTCTCCGGCTGATGTGGCAACCAAAAATACGGGGGTTGGTAGCCTTTCTTTTGAACCGGCAATGAACCCCCAGGCTTCCAGCTTCGCTGCGAGAGCGGTACGCTCATGGACGCGCCGCGCACCGGTCAGCAACTCGACGTTGTCACCTTTCCGATCATTCAGCGCCTTACGCAGGCCCTGCGCAACCTTTCTCGCGTCTTCGCGCCGATCGCAAAAGATAAGGATGCGGCTATCCGATCCCGCATAGCTTTGTGCCCGATCAATCAATGCCGACAAGACGGACGCCGTATCCGGAGCTTCTTCCAACGACACCCGCTTCTTTGCGCATAGCCGTTTGGCAACGATTTCATCCGCCGCATCCGATGCGCTGAGCCGGAAGGCTCGCTCATCAATCTTTCTGCCTGTAGCGGACAAGGTCAACAGGTGAAATCTCGGAATCAAGCTCCGTTCTTCCGCACTATGCGGTGCAAGATCATCCTTCGTCGCGATGGCATGCAGCAACGCCTGAAACGGCGGACAAAGGTGTGCTTCGTCCAATACGAAGACGCTATCTGCGCCCAACAACCCGGCGTGGTAGGGCCGCATTCCCCGGGAGATCCCGTAGCCCTCGAACAGTAGCCGGGAGCCTGTCATGTCGATGGTCCCGACGATGATTGCCATTGCAGTCGGGTCATCAAGCCACTGTCGGTTATCGGCCAGTTGGCCCCTTAGCAGGATGGTGAAAAACCGCTCTGAAATTCCCCTTACCTTTCCCGCCGAACCAAATCGGCTGGGTGCGGGGTCG
>NZ_JBSYXP010000040.1:0-2293 GCF_054172105.1 Methylolobus aquaticus | reverse complement strand
TCCTCGCCCGCAACCACCGCCACCGCGTCCGGCTGACCCGCCGCCCAGCGGGCGATCTGTTCCGAGACCGAGGACGTGCCCTCCCCCAAGCCCTCCCACGCCCCGCGGTTCCACTCCGTCAGCGCGCTCCACTCCGCGTCAACCAACAGGTCCACCGTCCCCAACCGGCGCGAGGAATCGCTCACCAGCGCATCCAGCAGGTGTTCCAGCTGGTCCTTGAGACGCTCGACCGTGCTTTCATCGAAGCTGTCCCGTGCAAAGTCGTAAAGGACCTCCAGAGTCTCTCCGCTTTGCACGGCCAGCGTCAGGGGATAGTTGGTCGTCTCGGCATGGCGGGCGGCACCGAAATGTAGACCTAGACCATCACGGTTCACGAGCACGCGATCCACCGGATAGTTCTCGAACACCAGCAACGTGTCGAACAAGGCCTCGCCGGCGCTGCCAGCCCAGCGCTGGATCTCGTACAAGGGCGTATGGGCGTGCTGGTCCCGGTCCAGACTGCGCTGCTGCAGACTGGCCAGCCAGTCGATCAGTGTCTGGTGGCGCGGGAACTCCACCACGACCGGCACACTATTGATGAACAGCCCGACCAACTCCTCCGCAGCGGGTAGTTCTGCAGGCCGTCCCGCAACCGTCGCACCGAACACCACTGACGTCTGGCCGGTATAAATCCGAAGCAGCAGCGCCCAGGCCCCCTGCACGAGCGTACTGAGCGTGATCGCGTGACGCTGAGCGAACACCCGGAGGCGCTCAGTATCGGCCGGGGAGAGACTGGTTCGCCGCAAGCCATGTCCAGACTGCGGTAGCGTGACCGGCACGACCTCCGCGAGACGCGTCGGCGCTTCGAGGGGCGCGATCTGTGTCTTCCAGAACGCCTCACTCGCGGCTGGATCACGGGTCGTCACCCAGGCGACGTAGTCTCGATAGTTACCTGTCGGCGGCACAGGCGTGGCGCCGTGATAGTGCTGCAGGACCTCGGCCAGCAGTCGCGCGCTGCTCCAGCCGTCGAGCAGGAGGTGGTGGCAAGTCCAGATCAGATGGTGACCTCCGCCCGGCAGCGCGACCAGCGTGAGCCGAAACAGCGGGGGGCGTCCCAAATCGAGGGCGCGGGCGTGCTCGGCGGCGCAGAGCGCTTCCAGGCGCCCGGGCGTGACCTCCGCATCGCGCCAGTCGAGCTGTTCGAGCGGCAGTTCCACAGCACGGAACACGATCTGTACCGCCGGCTCCGGCTGCCATAGAAAGGCCGTCCGCAGCGCGCCGTGGCGAGCCAGCGCCCATCGCCACGCAGCCGCGAAGCGTTCGACATCCAGGCCCCCTACGGCTACGTCGAATTGCGTGACATAAGCATCGGCGCCGGGCTCGTACACGGCGTGGAACAGCAGCCCCCGTTGCAGCGGTGTCAGCGGGTAGATCGCTTCGATCGCAGAGGCCGGGAGCCCGTCGAGCCGCGACTGGTCGAGACCGGTCCAAGGCACGTCGGACGGGGTCAGCCCGCTCGCTCCCGAGACGCAGTGCGTGATCACGGCAAGCAGTTCGGCCCGGAAGGAGGCCGCGAGCCGCTCGATCGTCTCCGGTCGATACTGAGCGCCGCTGTACAGCCAGTTGAAGGCCAACTCGCCAGCATAGACCTGACCGTTGACTTCGATCCCTAATGCCAGCGGCGCGCTTTCGGCCATCTCGGCGCCTCGTGCCTCGCTCGCCGGCCGGAACAGTTCCGCATCCTCGCGTTCCGTACCGAACTGCCCCAGATAATTGAAGGCAACCTGCGGACTTGGGAGGCCGCCAAGCGCCTCCCGTGTCCCGGCATCGCCAAGTCGCCGCAGGACACCATAGCCGACGCCATCATCCGGAATCCGCCGAAGCTGCTCCTTGATCACCTTGATCGACACCGCGACATCGTCAGCGGGGGACAGCCGAACCGGAAACGCCGCCGTGAACC
The DNA here is from genome assembly GCF_054172105.1 of Methylolobus aquaticus. Classification (NCBI taxonomy): domain Bacteria; kingdom Pseudomonadati; phylum Pseudomonadota; class Gammaproteobacteria; order Methylococcales; family Methylococcaceae; genus Methylolobus; species Methylolobus aquaticus. The sequence continues at coordinate 354 of NZ_JBSYXP010000040.1, read as the reverse complement.
AGCCGACCGTGCGACTGAGGTCTAACCCTTCGAAACGGTCCGTGCGGCCATGACCCTCCAGCTCGACGAGCAACGTATCGTGCCCGGACCATACCCGGAGTGCGCGGGCGAGCGCGGTCAGCAGCAGTTCGTCTATGCGCGTCCGGTAAGCGGCGTTCGCGTCCCGCAACAGGCGACCGGTCGCTTCGCGGTCGATCGTAACCGTCACGGATCTCGCGTCGACACTGCAGCCCGGCGGACCGGGGAAATCCTGCGGCAGTGAAGGCGCCCCTTCGCGGAGCATGGCCCCCCAGAAGGCGGCTTCTTGGCGCAGGGCTGCGCTGGCAGCGTAGATTTCGAGGTGCCGGGCCCAGG
>NZ_JBSYXP010000003.1:0-378535 GCF_054172105.1 Methylolobus aquaticus | reverse complement strand
CCGACCCCGCACCCAGCCGATTTGGTTCGGCGGGAAAGGTAAGGGGAATTTCAGAGCGGTTTTTCACCATCCTGTTAAGGCGCGATTGGACCCCTCGTGTTCGGCGGACGACTCGCGAGATTTGTGAGTTTCTTCAGTCTGTCGGCCACCGCCGAGCAGAACTTTGAGTAACCCGCGTCTCCCTCCCTACCCGTGGTGATCACATCCGCGACCGTGAGCCACGCCTCTGTGCGCTCAAGCGGCTCAAGGTTACTCAAAGCACCGTCCAAGGCCAGGAAGAGATCACTGGCAAGTTGGTTTGCGTACACCTCCTGCAATGGACGGTCGCCTCGCAGAGCCTCAGGTCGCCACACAGCCAAGCCAACCACGATCAAGACAAAGACCAGGAGGGAAACGATGACGGTCCATACGAGCAGCAGCCGAAACTCTGGAAAGGCCACTGCAAGAGATGCCATGGTTCCGTCGACCACAAGGAGACCGAGCACCAGAAAGGCGAGAGGATTCTTTACAGCGTCGATGATCGAAACACGAGACTCCGCTGAGGGCTGGCTCATGATTCCGCCCCGTCGAGAGTTGGTGCGGTCTCACGTCGCTCTTTGACTAGTTTCACGAGGCACCTCGCGTGCTGCGGGGACAGCAAGAAGTTTGTTGCTTGCGGTGCACGGAATATCAGCATATCGGCAAGAACAGCGTCTTCTCGAACGGATCGAGCCAAGATGGGCTTCCCGAACTTCACTTCGTACGTCACGTCGACGCCGTGACTATCCCAGCCCGCCTTGAGATACGGAGCAGACGCGATGTGACCCCAGCCATAGAGACCACGGAAGTGCTCGTCTCCCGCCATCCAAAAGAAGACGAGATCGCCCGGATTCATGTCGTTTCGATAGCGCGTTGCATACCACGTATCACGGCTACCTGGACGAATAGCTGTTCGCAAGTCGTAGCGCTCGGGGCGGCTTTGGAAGACGAAGACATTCATGGTTCGGTTCCTTCACATCGGTTCGAGGGCCCTAACGTCGCCCTTCAGCGGCGCGCCGCTTGCGGCGCGTCCGCTGCAAGGGCTTGTTGGCTGGCTGCATCACTGAGGTCACTACGAGACTGTGCAGTGCATATGTAGCTCTACATGCCGCGCGTTCACGGAGCATCCTGTTGTGATCCGATTGCCAACCTCTTCTCCTGAAACCCGCTGCCATCACCGGGGTCAGCGAAAAACGAGACAGCCCACTGCTTTGTTGCAGGTTGCCAAGTGATCCAATTGAACGACAGCGGCTTACCTTCAATTCCGAAGCTCGAACCGCAGCCAACAGCTCGAACCAAGCGCGTGCGTCCCTCGATCTCGACCTCTTGCCCGATAAAGCGGGGTCGGTGTTTGTGTCCATGAAGAATCAACGGCACTCCATTGCTACCGCACCAGCGGACTAGGTGATCCCCATTCTCCATTCGCAGGAACCGTTCTTCTCGAATTCCCAAGAAAGGCAACGTGTCTATTTCGTCATCACGTGTAGAAAAGGGGTGGTGGTGGACTAGAGCCACTTGAATGTAATCCGCGCAGTTCCCTCGTCGGCGCAACTCCGTCAGTCTTGTCGCTACCTCCAGAAACTGGTCATCTGCTATCCGGCCTTGCGCGAGCTTTGCGTCTCGTGAAGTGTCGAAGCAGATGAAGATAACCTTGCAGACATCGCTAGAAACAACGCTCTGCCACTCTAAACCAGCCAACGCCTCCCATTTCTTCCAAAGAAAGCCATTCTTCCGCATGTCGTGATTGCCCGGGATGCAGACGACATTTGTTTTCGAATGGTCCGTGAGACGATTCCGAAACGCCTCGAATTCCTCCAGGTTCCTCTTGCTTGGCGTGTCCATTAGGTCGCCAGTGATTACTGGCTGAACTACGCCTCCAATCTTGCGCACCTGGTCAATGCGGTCCCGCAAATGCTGTTCGACGTATGCAAGCTTGCGATTCGTAACGGCTGTGGCGCCGAAGTGAAGATCGCTGAGCTGAAGAATGTTGAAGGCCGGTGCCTCGGGTTGATGCAGACGCTTCAGTTCCGACCAGAGGTGCCATGGCGGAATACCGCGAACCATTTCCAAGAGTCGTTCGGTCGGAGCAGTCTCTTGGGGAAGAACTACCGTCTCACCGCTCCACGTCCAGCACACCGTCGAAGGCGCGTACGTCTTCGATGTGAATAGTTGTCTGAGCGGTGGAAATGGATCAAGCAAGTCCCGGGACACGGATTCTGGTCTGTCGTCCTCACACTGAAGCCACATCGTGTAGTCAGTGGAGTCCCTGAAATTTTCAAATGCAACTTGGCGCCCGAGGGGCATGAAATAAAAAGGTACGTCAAACCAACGACGAAGCGGCGCAAGAATGCGGGCCACATCAGAGGACGGGACTACCGCCTCCGCGTCTCTTTCCTCAATAGATCGGAATGTCTCGCGCGACTTGCCAACGAGGTCGCGCAGAAGCTCATGGTCTTCCGGGCGTGAGGTGACAACCGACTCCGGCAGCGCTTCAAGGAAATCTTGAAGGACGCCTATTTTGATTCTTGGCGCACGCCACTCTCGGCCTTCGCCTTCTTCACGTTCATCGAAGGCGAGATGGCGTCTGTGACGAAAGTGCCAATCCCAATGACCGAGCCACGGCCCCCACTCGAGTTCTCGCATCGGCGGGGGGAAGTCCCGGCGCGTGAGCCACCCCACAAGACTCGCCTGGTCTAGGTTAAATCTAACGCCCATATACGAGTTCCTCCTGCTGCGTCACCAACAGAAACTGATGTCCATCGCCGACGAGTTCAGCGCGCGTCATCAGCCAGCCAACATTTTTCTTTTGTAGAATCTGCCCTAACAGCGCTCTACAGAATCCGCGTTTAACGGATTAGGCAGGAGTCCCAAAGCATCGGCTCCAGCCGCATTTCCCCTTGTTCCGATTGGATTTATGCCGCGACACAGCGGGATTAAGCAGAAAGTAGCGCACCCCACGGGCAAGGTCAATGTGCGGGATTCACGGACGGAGCCTGCGGTTCAGGGCATTCCGAACCGTCGAGGTTTCGATCGTAGGGCCACGTAGTCAATGGCCAAGCCGCCATTACCTTGGCCGTGCGAGAGGCAGCAAGGCAGAGCGAGGCGAGGGTCTTGCGATGCCGCGTTGCGCCAGGGCGTCCAATTCGACCTCGAGTGGGAGGTCAGACGCTTCAGTTCGGGTGAAGGGAATCGGGGCCCAAGATGCGCCGGGCTGGTGCCCGGCAGTCCGAATGGACGTGGGGATTGGCAAGAACCGCCGCCCCGTTTCTGATCTGCACCTCCCCGCCGCCCGAGCGTTGGCCCCAATCCCCCAGCTTCATTCCCCGCGCTCCCGTCTCGCGAATTCCCTGAACCAGTCGAGGACAGAGGCCAGCGCCGGCGAGCGGTGATCCCGTGCGGAGACCATATACGCGGACAGCGTGAAACGCGGCGTATCGGGTACCGGGCGAAGCTGGCCCGCGGCCAGCAAGGGTTTGGCGACCCGCAGCGGCAGGAAGCAGGAGCCGCCGTTCCGCAGCACCAGTTGCGCGGCCAGCCAGCCGATGTCGGCCTTCTGCGCGGCGGGTTCGAGTTCGGGAAAGCTGTTGCCGTGCTGCGCATAAAAGCCGGGGCCCCATTCCACGTACACGTAGTCGGGATCGGGCCACGGGGCGTCCGGTTTTGAGCTGAGCAGCGCGAGGGTTTCGTCGAACAGGTGTTCGACGTGCAGGGCCGGATCGTGCCGCGGCGTGAACATCAGGCCGAGGTCGAGGCTGCCCTGGATCAGTCGGCGCAGCAACTGGTCCTCGAAGCCGATTTCGCTGCGGACCGAGACGTCCGGCAGGCGGCGGCGGAGCTCACCGACCCAGTCGGGCAGCACCGATTCCCACAGTCCGAGCCGGGCGCCGATAACCAGATTGGCCCGAAAGCGGCTCGGCAGCCCCATCTCGTCGCGGGCCTGTTCCAGGCTGACGATGATCGCCTTGGCATGCTTGACGAAGCGCTGTCCCTGCTGGGTCAGGCTCGCGCCGGTGCGGTTCCGCACGAACAGGGCCGCACCGAGCTCGCTTTCGAGCCGCTGGATGCGGCTGCTCACGGTCGATTGGGTCACGTACAGCCGGGCGGCCGCCTCGAGGAAGCTGCCGTGGGCGGCCACGCTCAGGAAGGTCTTGATCTGATCGATGTCCATGGCTTCGTATCGGTATATCCGATATCAAAGTTTCGAAAATTTCGCTTTTCCGATATCAAGCCCATCGATATCGTGTCGTGTCAATAACGAATCCGTAGCCAAGGTCGGGCCCGACCCGGGTTTGGCGCTGCACGTCAGCGGTGCTTCGCGCACCTCGCTCCGGGAACACCCGGTGAACCGAACCGGTGGACGCTCGTCGATGCTTCACGAATCCCTACATCGCCTCCGGGGCTGGCGCTTCATTGCCTTCAATCTGTGCCTGGGCTTCGCTCACGTGCTGGTGATCTTCAACGCCGGAGCCTATATCGCGATGCTGCCGCGCGTCGCGGGCGGGCTGTCGATTCCCCCTAGCTTCGCGACCTGGACGCAGACCGACTATATGGTGGCGCTGGCCTTGGCCTATCCGCTCGGCGGCTGGCTGGCGCGGGCCGGCAGCCCCCGGCGGGTCGTGGTTGGTGCCCTGCTCGGTTTCGCCGTGTGCTCATGGCTGTGTGCGCGTGCAGATGCGTTGTATCCGTATCTGCTCGCCCGTATCGGCCTCGGCCTGTGCGGGGGGCTGAGTCTGCAGGCGGGGCAGTCCTTGCTGCTGGATGAGTATCCCGCCGCCCGCAAGAGTCTGGGCATCAGCGTGTGGAGCTTCTTCACGCTGATGCCGTTCAGTGTCGGCCCGCCGGTCGGTGGGTGGATCGCGGATACGCTGGGCTGGCGTTGGCTGTTCTGGCTTAACCTGCCGGTGGCCTTGATCGCGGCGGCCGGCATCGCGCTGCTGCTGCGCGGGCGGCCCGTAGCGCGCGCGGCGCGCAGCCCGTTCGACTGGGTCGGCTGCGCGCTGTGTTCCGTCGTCTGGCTCGGTTTGCAGACGCTGCTGAATCAGGGCAATGACCGCGACTGGCTGGCCTCGCACGCGCTGCAGGCGACGGGCTTCGTGGTGGCCGCGGCGGCATGTCTGTGGGTCGTTCATGCCTGGCATGCGCCGCATCCGTACGTGAACCTCCGGCTGCTCGCGAACCGCGATTTCGCGATCGGCGCCGGCGCGCTGTTCTTTGGCTTCTTGTCGCTCCAGGGATTGCTGTCGGCCCTGATCGTGCAGTTGCAGCTCAACCTGGGGTACTCGTCCTGGCTGGCGGGGCTGGTGTTCCTGCCGACGGCCCTCTGTGCGAAGCCGGTGGCGGCCGTGATGCATCTCGCGGTGCGGCGCGTCGATGCGCGTCTTCTGGCCAGCCTCAGCTTGTGCGGCTTCGCGACGTGTTATCTGTGGCTGAGCCGGTTCGATGACGCGGCCTCGTTCGCCGCGTTGCTGTGGCCGAAGGTGCTCGAAGGCGCCTGTCTCGGTGCCTTCTTCGTACCGCTGACGACCCTGATGCTGCAGGGGCTGCCCGCCGAACGGCACGGTGCCGCGCTGGAACTGGCGAATCTGATGCGGATTGCATCGGGCGCGATCGGTATCAGCCTGCAAGGGGTCGTGTTGTACCGCCGCACACCTTTCCATTTACAGCGCTGGGCAGAGGCACGGGATCGATGGGACGGCGCGACCGCGCCGATGCTCGATGCGTTCGTGATGCTCGGCTTCGACGAGGCGCAGGCCGGCGCGCGCCTGATCCGATTCGCCGCGCGGCAGGCGGCGATCCGTGCCTTGAACGACGGCTTCTGGCTGGCGGGCGGTATCTGCCTGGTGCTGGCGGTCGCGGTCTGGTTCGCGCATCCGCCGGTCAGGGCCGTCGCCGAGTCGCGCGCCGCCGCGCTGCGCCGCGACCGGGACGAAGTAACCGCGGAGGAAGTGGTATGACGCTGACCCGCTGGCTCGTACGACCGCTGGCCCCAATGCTGCTGCTCGTCGGGTGCGTGCCCCTGAGTGAACGTCCGGAGCGGGCTGCCATGCGGGCCGTTCCCGCCTTCGGTGCGACCGTCGCCGAACTCGCGCCGCAGGCCGCCGTCTCGGGCACTGCCGCCCTCCCGGATTGGTGGCGTCTGTTCGGCGACAGCGAACTGAACCGGCTGGTCGGCGAGGCGTTGTCCGGTAATCCGGGCCTCAAGACGGCCGAGGCGCGCCTGCGCGAGTCGCAGTCGCTGGTGGATCGCGCCGGGGCCGAGCTTTATCCGACGCTGAGTTCACGGGTGACGTTCGCGGCAGAACGCTTCTCGGCCACCGACGTGCAGCTCCGGCTGGCCGGTGACAACTTTCGCCACCTACTGGCCGACCCGCTGGTACTGCGCTATCACCTGGATTTCTGGGGCCAGGATCGGGCCCGACTGCAGCAGTCGATCGCGCATTCCCTGGCCATCGCGGCGGAGCGGGACGATGCGCGGCTGTTGCTCGCGGCGAGCGTCGCCGCGGCCTATTTCGAGTTGCAGGCCGCCGAGGAACAATGGCGCCTGGCGCGGGACGTGGTTGCGGACGCCACGGCCTTGCAGGCCTTGGAGCAAAGCCGTTGGGCGAGCGGCCTGACGACGAAGCCGCTGCTGCTGCGGACACAGGCCGCGGTCGAGGAAGCGGGGCAGCTGTCGGCCGGTGCCGAGGCGACGGTGCGGGTGCTGCGGAATCTGCTCGCAAACCTCGCCGGGCAGGGACCCGACTGGGGGCGGTCGATACGCGCCGGCGCACGTCCGCCGGAATCCTTGCCGGCGCTGCCGGTCGAATTGCCGCTGCATCTGCTCGCCTCGCGCCCGGACCTCCGGGCCGCGCGGCTGGAGGCCGAGTCCGCGGCCGAAGCGATCGAGGTCGCGCGCACAGCGTTCTATCCCGACGTCAATCTGGTTGGCTTCGCCGGCTTGCATTCCGTCACGCTGACCGATGTGCTGTTTCACGGGTCTAGCCTCGCCTATGCGGTCGGACCGACCGTGACCTTCCCGCTGTTCGAAGGCGGACGATTGCAGGCGGCACTGACCGAGCGCGAGGCGCTCTACGATCTCTCGGTCGAACGCTACAACGACACTTTGCTGCGGGCGGTCCGGGAGACGGCCGACGCGCTGGTCCGGCTGCGCGAATGGGATGCGAAGCTGGACGAACAGGCGCGGCTGCTCGCGGAGACCGAGGAAGCGCAGCGCGTCGCCGAGGCGACGGTCAGCGCCGGGCTCGGCGATCGGACTGTCGGGCTGCGGGCCCGGCTCGATGTGCTGGTGATGCGCTCGCGCCTCGCCGAACTGCGCGGGCGGCGTCTCCGGGCGGGCGTGGCGCTGTGCCAGGCCATGGGCAGCGGGTGGCGCAGGTTGCCGGCGCGGAGCCCGGCCTTGTGACACCCCGGCATTCCGAACCCCTAGCGTCGTCGCAACGTCGGTGGCGCGCCGCGCGCCGCCGGCTGTCCGGCACCGCGGCCGTGCTGGCGCTGTTGGGGCTGGGCTTGTGGGCGTATTCCGCGTATCGGGAACGGCGTTGGGTCGGCACCGACGATGCCTTCGTGACCGGGCACGTGATCCCGGTCGAGGTGCAGGCCGAAGGCACGGTGGTCGCCGTGCTCGCGGAGAACACCCAGTCCGTCGCGCAGGGTCAGGTGCTGGTCCGGCTGGACGGACATCATGCCGAGATCGCACTGCAACAGGCGCAGGCGGAGCTCGCGGCGACCGTACGTCAGATCGCGGCGCTGCAGGCGCGGCAGGAGACACTGGCCCGACGCATCGCGGCGCGCACCGCGGCGCTGGAAGCGGTCCGCCACGATCTGGCGCGGTTCCGGCAGGCGGGCCTGGACGGCGCGGTTTCCGAACAGCAGCAGCAGAATGCCACGGACAAGATCCTCGAGCTGGAGGCGGAGGTCGGCGAGGTCCGTGCCGAACAGAAGGAACTGTCCGTGCAACTGGGCGCGGCCGGCATCGCGCACCATCCGGCGGTCGAGGCGGCCAAGCAGCGGTTTCGCCGGGCAGCGCTGGACTTCCGGCGCCAGGAAATCCGCGCCCCGGTGGGCGGTGCGATCGCCAGGCGTAAGGTGCAGGTCGGCGACCGCGTCGCGCCGGGCGTGCCGGTCATGGTCATCGTGCCGCTGGATCAGCTTTGGGTCGAGGCCAACGTGTTGGAGGGCGATCTGGCGGGCATCCGGCCGGGACAGGCGGCCGAGATTCGCGTCGATGCCTATCCGGACCGGACCTATCGTGGCCGGGTCGAAGGACTGAATCCGGGTACCGGGAGCGTGTTCGCGCTGTTGCCGACGGACAATGCCACTGGAAATTTCATCCACATCGCCGAGCGCGTGCCGGTCCGCATTGCGCTGGACCCGCAAGAGCTCGCGCGCGGGCCCTTACAGCCCGGTCTATCGACCTACACCCGCATTGCGCTGAGCGAAGCGCCCGAGCCGTCCCCGCGGGCCTCCCTGACCGAAACCACGACACCGGCCTACCGCACGTCGGCCTTCGACCGCGAACTGGACGGTCTGGAGGCGACCATCGCCCGCGTCGTGGCCGAGAACAGCCGCTGACGCAATTTCTGGCGCGAGCCTGTCGTCTTGTGCGGAAGCTTCCTGTTCCCGAGCCTGCTCGTCGCATCGCAGGCCGCGCCGGGTCGGGCGGCACACGATTGTTTGGCGGGCAGATGCGGGTTATCTTCCCGGCCAACTAGGGCCGATACGCCCTTCTCACCACGAACGGAGCCGCACGATGCCAACACGTCCGGATATCGCCCCGGAACCGACGCGAATCGTGTTCTTCGGGCTGGGCGCGGTGGGCTCGGCGTTGCTGATCTGCCTGTCGGAACTGGCCGAGCGCGATGACGTGCCGGTTCGCTTCGTCGTCTACGTGTTGCACCCCGATGCAGCCCGGGATGCCCTGTTCCACGCCGAACGCCTGTTCGACCGCATCGACTTCATCGGCGTCGCGGACTTCGCGCCGGTGTTCGCGTACGAGGCCGCGCATCATCAGCCGTTGGCCGGCGCAGCGATGCTGGTCAATGCCGCGCTGCCGGAATTCAACGGTCCGATCATAGAACTCGGCCTTCGCATCGGCGCCCATACGGTCGATCTGGCCTCGGACATGTACGATGCCGTCACCGAGCGCACACTGACGTTCTCGCAATACGACTTCGACGCGGCGCTGCGCGAGCGCGGCATCGCCGCGCTGATCAACCTGGGCATCTCGCCCGGCGTCACCAATTTCCTGATCGGCCGGCGGATGCACGAATTGCTTGCGGCGGACCGGAAGGAACTGGAGGTCGAGAGCATCGACCTCTACCTGCTGGAAGACATCGACTCGGACCAGATCATCTTCTCCTGGTCACCCCTCGTGGCGCTGGAGGAACTGGCCCAGCAGCCGCGCATCTGGAACAAGGGACGGATGCAGGTGCTGGAGCCCTTTACGGCCGCCCGCAACTACGACTTTCCGCACGAGCCGCAACCGATCCGGCAGTACCCGCTGTATCAGGAGGAACTGCTGTCGCTGCACCGCTCGTTCCCGGAAGTGGACTCGATCGGTGTCTACACCGGCGGCTCGGAGGTCGAACTGGTCAAGGCCCTGTTCCAGCTCAACCTGCTGTCGAAGCGCAGCCTGCCGAACCAGCCGGAGCTGACGATCGAGGCAATGGTCCGGGCCATCCTGCCCGGCATGAACAAGCCGCGGCGTATCGAGGAGCACCTGAGAAACGGCGTGATCCGGCGCACCCATTTCGCTGCCGCGGCGGAAATCCGCATTGCCGAGAGCGTTCGCAACGAGCGTCAGACCGTGATCGAAACCGTGGGGCTGAGCTATCTGCGCTACCGCGATCTGCTGCACAGTCCCTATGCCGGTGCGACCTACATCTCGTATCCCACCGCCGTCGGCGCCGCGATCCTGGCCTGGCACGCCCTGGCCTTCGCTCGCGAGCAGCCGACGCAACTGGTCGGCGTCATCACCGGCGAGGATCTCGCGCGTATTTTGCCGCGCCCGGCAGCGGATGCGATCCGGCGGGACCTCGTCGCCTGGGACATCGACCTGTTCGAGAGCGTGCGTGATGCCTCCGAAACGTGAGCGGGTGGAAGCCGTGCGGACCCGCCTTTGGGCGGCGGCACAGATTCGCCGGGTTTGAGTGGGGTCCCTCAACCTCACCCAGGGGATTGAGCTTTTCCCTATTTCGTCGGCCACCGTACACTAGCGCCAAGCCTCGAGACGCGAGAATCCCGCCATGTCGACACCGGCGTCCCGTTTAGCGACCTATGAGGATCTGTGCCAGGTGCCGGATCGCTTCGTCGCGCAGATCATCCATGGGCAATTGATCGTGCTGCCGCGCCCGGCACCCCGGCATGCCCGCGCCTCATCGATCATGGGCGGCAAACTCGTGCCCACCTACGATGAGGGACGCGATGGCCCCGGCGGTTGGTGGATTCTGGATGAACCGGAGTTGCATCTGGGCTCCGACATCCTCGTACCGGACATCGCCGGGTGGCGGCGCGAGCGCCTGCCGGCGCTGCCCGACAAGACCTATTTCGAGGTGGCGCCCGACTGGCTTTGCGAAGTGTTGTCTCCACCTACGGCGCAAATGGATCGCGCGGACAAACTCCCGATCTATGCCGCCCGGGGAGTCGGCCACGTGTGGCTGATCGATCCGGACGCTCGCACGCTGGAAGTGTTCGCACTACACGAGGCCCATTGGCGTCTCGAAGCGGTCTACAAGGACGACGCGACGGTCAATGCCCCGCCCTTCGACGCGCTGAGCTTCACGCTGGATGCGCTGTGGGCATAATGGACGCTTACGTCCGACCGTAGTTTCGGATGATTAACGGAACAGCGCGGACCGCCATGCACTCTTGGCGAGTCGTTCCTTCAGCCACCTGCGCGCATTTCGATTGACACGCCCTGCTTCCGCCCGTATTGCGCCCGCGCCGACTTCCATCAGGCTTTGCCACAGGCGGCGGCGCAACTTCTCGTTTACGAGGTATCGGCGCAGCCCGCTGCGGGTACCTTGGCACGTGCGGCAGAATTGGGCGAAGTCGTCCGAATAGAAATCTTGAAACGGAATGTTCTCGGTACCCCGCGCATCGAAATAGGCGAGAAGACTTTGGTAGAAGGCAGGCATTTCGAGCATCTTCGTGAACTTTTTGTAGCCGCCATCCACCAGTTGTGCCTTGGACACGGCGTGCGATCCTTGCGTGAAGCGGATCGAGAGCGCGACACGACTGGTATCGGCATCCTGGGTCTTGTGGATGACATCTCCGCGAAGGAGCAGCAGGTCGCCGCACTTCAACTCGGGTGTCTCGGCAATTTCCGACAGATCGTAGGTGACGCTGCCGTATTTCCCTCCCTCATTTTCATTGCAAAAGATCGAATTGTGCTGCGTCTCCTCCACCAGGCACGCACCGCGCCCGCGCAGTTGCTCGTACAGGTCCGGACTCCGCTCATGCAGGCGGTTCATTGGAATGAGCGAAAGGTTTGATTTCCCAGCGTCCGGCTTGATGATCGGTATGTAAAAATTGAGATAGTGATAATGCGTTTGGGTGAAATAGTAGCTTTCGCGGTCCTGGTGCCAGGAAAATCGTTGTCCCCCGTCGGTAAAAAAGTAGACTCCGCCGATCATGAAAGTGGCTTCAATATCGGTCTGCATGGAAACAGCCGCCGTCAAGGCATCGAGCTTGTCAGAAAGGTGTAGCAGCAGGTTCCGGGGTGGGATCTTGACCCGATAGGCCTCGTACCAAACCCCCTCGTTCTGGGGGATGTCGACCTCGAAAAGGGTAATTTCATGCCGGTCAAGAAAGGATCGGATCACGACATAGCCTTTGTCGACCAAATCGCTCAGATCCCGGTTTCGTCCAGCGCTCATAGGGGGTCCTTGCGCCCCGCCACTTAGCCGCCAAAACTAGCCGTCTTATGAATTCGTGAGGGCGTTTTGGCGGCGAGTGAACCACGGTGAACGCCGTATGCACAATAGGTAGTTTCACCTACTGAGGGGTGACCGTCACCGCTTTCCATGACGTGGCTTTTCCGCCAAGACCCCAACCGTGATTGCGCTTCAATGCCCGGAGACTCAACCCGTGGCAGAACACGACCTACTTTTTGAACGCTCGAACTGGTAACGCCTTCCACGGTTTGTGGCGCGACAACCGCCTCATGAACTGAAGGGTCACGCGCCTCGCAGCAGGAACTCGACCTTCACCGTATCGTACGGAAACTCGATGCGTCCGTCAGGGAAACGTGTCAGCACACCGGCATTCAGCAGCTCGGTCACGTCGCCGTGAACCGCCTTTACATCACGACCGACCCGACGCGCGGTCTCGCGAATGGACAGGGGCCCCGCCCCGCAAAGGGTTTCTAGAAGCTGCCACCGTTTGGCAGTCAACACCTGCCACAACAGTTCCGGAGTCGCAAAGCTGATGCGTGCTTCGGCCTCGCCGAGACCGCTATTCATGGCGCTTGCCGTATCCGCAAGCGGCTCGTTCAACGAGCGCACGTCAAACACGACCGTGTTCATGGTTCCACCTCGCGATGTCGGCTGCAAAATCGGCCATTCGTCGTTCAGGCGTTGAGAAGACATAGGGCATCCATAGGGCATCTCGCTCGCTCCCATTTGCCCGTCATCGCCTATAACGCGCTCGTTGTCATAACGGAGCACACAAGGCTGCTGACGCCGACTACTCACGACCGCCGAACGGTTACCTTAGCCGTCCATCCCTTCCAGCGACAATAAAGTCCGCGCGACATCCGCGATGCGCAGCCCCCGGTTCATCGCAGTCTTGCGCAGCAGTGCGTAAGCCTGTTCCTCGGTGAGTCCCTTGCGCTGGATCAGGATGCCCTTGGCCTTGTCGACGATCTTGCGGTCGGCGAGTTGGACCTTGGTGTCGGCGAGCTCGCGGCGCAGCGCCTGGAATTCGCGGAAGCGCGCGATCGCGACGTCGACGATCGGCAGGATGCGTTCCTTGCTGAGGCCGTCGACAACGTAGGCGCTGACGCCGGCCTGCACGGCCTGGCGGATGTACTCGCCGTCGCGATTGTTCGAGAACATGATGATCGGCTTGGGGTTGTCGCGGCCGACCTCGCGCAGGTCCTCCAGCGTGTCGCGGCCCGGCGCCTCCATGTCGATGATGACGACGTCGGGCTGGGCATCGGTGACGATCTGCAACAGGCTGCCTTCGTCGACGGTCCGGGCTACGACGCGGTGGCCGGCATCGGTCAGTGCCTGCTCCAGCACCGCGCTGCGGGCCGGATCCTGGTCGACGATCATGATGCGCAGCATGTTCACGGGCGGCCCCGCGGTCCGAACAGTTCGGCCGGATCGAGCTTGCGGTGATGCAATTCGCGGCCGAGCAGATAGGCAACGGGGTCCGCCGGGTCGAACACGCTGTCATCGACGAAGCGGTCGGCGCCCAGCGTCATCCCGTCGCGCTGCCATGGCGCGGCATGCGCGCCCTCGGATTTCTCATCGTCGGCCGGGCACGCGATCCTGAGTTCGCCGGCTGCCTGCCGATAGAGGTCGGGCCGGTACACCGTGTGTGCGATACCGCGCAGGTCGATCGGTTCCCGGATCTGCCCCCATCGGACCATCTGCGTCAGCAGCCACAGCGCGTGCGAGCGCCACGGGAAGTTGGCCGCGTAGCGGGAAAACACATTGAAGTCCGGCATCGGGAGCGGCGCGGCGCCGGCGGCATAACGGTACGAACCGGTCATCGACATCGCGATGATCTCGGCCGGTGCACCGACGTAGTCCGGATGTGACAGCAGCTCGGCCGCTGTTCGCCGATTTGAGGGTTCGTCGAGCCAGCGGGCCGCCTCGAGCAGCGCCTTGATGACAGACGTGTGCGTCGCCGGATACCGCTCAGCCCAGTCGGCGTTGACGCCGAGGACCTTCTCGGGATGGTTGTTCCAGATGTCGTGACTGGTCGTCAGCACGCGCCCCAGTCCCTCGGCCACCGCGGCGGCATTCCACGGCTCACCGACGCAGAAGCCGTCGATGGCACCGATGCGCAGGGCCTCGACCATCTGCGGCGGCGGGATCACGACCAGTCGCAGATCACGGTCCGGGTCGACACCGCCCGCTGCCAGCCAGAAGCGCAGCAGGTAGTTATGCGTCGAGTACGGAAACACCATCGCGAACACCGGCGGCGTTCTGCCCGCCGCGTGGCGCGCATCGATGAGTTGTTTGAGGCGATCGGCGGCGACCGGCGCCTCGCCGGATCCGTCCGGATCGAGCGTCGCCATCTCGTCGTAAAACGCGTTCGAAACCGTGATGGCATTCCCGTTCAAGTCCAGTGACAGCGCGGTGACGGTCGCCTGTTGGACCTCACCCAGACCGAGGGTCGTCGCCAGCGGCATGCTGGCCAGCATTTGCGCGCCGTCCAGCAGGCCTGCGGCGACCTTGTCGCGAATGTTCGCCCAGGACGCTTCGCGCGACAGTGTGACGTCGAGCCCGTGGCGGGCAAAAAGGCCATGTTCCTGCGCGATGACCAGCGGCGCGCAATCGGTCAGCGGAACGAAGCCCAGCGTCAGCCGCGGCTTCTCGGGAACCGCGTCACGGTTCGGGGGCTCTGCCGAAGTCAATCGAGCGTCTCCTCAAGGTTCAAAGGGAATCGAATGTTCAATGCGCCCACGTTCAGGAGACGCGGGTTTCCTGCAGCAACATGCGCAGTTCCGGCACGCAGGAACCGCAGTTCCGGCCCGCTTTCAGCAGGTCTCCGATCTCGGCGGTGGTCGTCAGGCCATGCTCGCGGATCGCGGTGCGCAAGGTATTGATACCGACCCCGAAGCAGGAACACACCGTGCGCCCGGGGTCCTGCCCGGCCGCGGCCGGCCTGCCCGACAGCAGCGCGCGGCGCGCGTCCTCCGAAAGCGCGCCGCCACCGAACAACGAGCCCAGCCACTCGCGTGCCGGCAGGCTCGCATCGGTTTCGACGAACAGGCAGAACGCCAGTTGCGATGCCGACAAACGGGCGCAGCGGTAGCGCCCGGCACGCGGATCGGAGAATTCCAGCCATTCGTCCCCGTCGCCGCCTCCCGCGGCACGCGCGGTGGCACCCCAATCCTCCGGCGCGCGCTCCCCGGCCAATTCGTAGAGCCAGTGACCGCGCCCGCGAATGGCGACACAGTAGGTCGCGTCCGGAAAGGTCAGCGGCTGGCGCGATAACGCAAAGCCCTGCCATGCGGGACGATAGGCCTCGACCCGCACCGGCGTGAATTTCGACTCGGGCTCGCCGGACACCGGATCGCAAGCCGGGCCGACCAGCGCATTGACCAAGGCACCGCGCGCATTGGCGTCGGTCCAGTGCATCGGCGCGAACACCGAACCGGACTGCTGCGCGTCGGTGACCCGGGCGCGGGCCAGCATCGCGCCGTGCCGGCTGATCAGGCGCACCAGCACACCGTCCAGGATTCCGAGGGCAGCCGCATCGCGCGGATGCAGTTCGGCATAGGGCTCGGACAGATGGGCGTTCAGCCGCGCCGCCTTGCCGGTTCGCGTCATCGTGTGCCACTGATCACGGATGCGGCCGGTGTTCAGGATCAGCGGATACTCGGGATCGGTCGCCGACAGCGGCGCCCGGTACGCGACCGGGACAAAACGCGCGCGGCGCCCGGCGCGGTCGGTCATGGCCGGCATCTCGAGACGGGCGCTGCCCTCGCGCATTTCCGTCGTAACCGGCCATTGGATGGGTTGCAGGCCGTCATAAGCCTCGACGTCCAACCCGGAAAGACCCGCAATGTCGAACACGCGCCGCCCGCCGTTCCGATACCCCGAGAGCGCGGCATGTTCGCGGAAGATCTCGTCGGGACTGTGATACCGGAACGCCTCCCCATAACCCATCCGCCGCCCGACCTCGGCCAGCATCCACCAGTCCGCGCGCGCCTCGCCTGGCGCCGGCAGGAAGGCCCGCTGGCGCGAGATGCGGCGCTCGGAGTTGGTCACCGTGCCGTCCTTCTCGCCCCAGGCCAGCGCGGGCAGTTGCACATGCGCATAGCGGGACAGGTCCGTTCCCGCCTCGCAGTCGGATACCACCACGAACGGACAGGTGCCCAGCGCGGCGCGCGCGGTGTTGACGTCGGGCAGGCTGGCGACCGGATTGGTCGCGATGATCCACACCGCCTTGATCCGTCCTTCGCCGACCGCCCGGAACAGGTCGACGGCTTTCAGTCCCGGCCGCTCGGCGATGCGCGGCGAACGCCAGAAATCCCGGACGAGCTCGCGGTGATCGGCATTCTCGATGTCGAGGTGCGCCGCCAACTGGTTCGCAAGCCCTCCGACCTCACGCCCGCCCATTGCGTTCGGCTGGCCGGTCAGCGAAAACGGCCCCATTCCGGGCTGGCCGATACGGCCCGTCGCGAGATGCACATTGACGATCGCGTTGACCTTGTCGGTGCCGGCGCTGGACTGGTTGACGCCCTGCGACCAGGCCGTCACGGCCTTTGGCGTCCGCGCGAACCAGTGGTAGAAGCACGACACATCGCCTTCCGCCAGACCGCAGGCCGCGGCGACCGCCGGAATGGAGGGCGCGGTCTGACGCGCCGCGTTGAGCGCCCCGGCCAGCCCTTCCGTGTGGCGCTCGATGAAGTCGTAGTCCAGGCCATCGTTGCGCCGCAGGTAGTCCAGCAAGCCGGCGAACAGGATCACGTCGGTACCTGGCGCGACCGCGAGATGCAGGTCGGCCGATTCGGCGGTCGCCGTGCGGCGCGGATCGATCGTGACGAGACGCGCCGCCGGATTCCGCTCCCGGGCCTTCATCAATCGCTGATGGATCACCGGATGACACCAGGCCGCATTCGAACCGACCAGCACGACGAGATCGGCCAGTTCCAGATCCTCGTAGCAGCCCGGCACCAGATCCTCGCCGAACGCGCGGCGGTGGCCGGCGACGCTGGAGGCCATGCACAGCCGCGAGTTCGTGTCGATGTTCGCCGAGCCGATGAAGCCCTTCATCAGCTTGTTCGCGACGTAATAGTCTTCGGTCAGCAACTGGCCCGACACGTAGAAGGCGACCGCATCCGGTCCATGCTCGGCGATCGCCTCACTGAAGCGCCGCGCGACCGTGTCCAGCGCGGTGTCCCAGGAAACGCGCCGGCCGCCCATCTCCGGGTACAGCAGCCGCGTTTCCAGCGACAGCGTTTCGCCCAGGGCCGATCCCTTCGAGCACAGGCGCCCATGGTTGGCCGGATGCTCGGGATCGCCCTTGATCCGAACCCCCTTCGGCAGCGGCATCGCGAGCACACCACAACCGACACCGCAGTACGGGCACGTCGTCCTGACCGGACCCGGCTCCGAGTGCCCCGTCGTCTCCGGCGCCACGTGCGTCATCGCCTCAGACCTCGGCCAGTTGCAGGAACACCCGGTCCGCGTCGAGCCGCACCGGAAACCGGTTCACACAACCGTGATCCGGCGCCACGGCCTCGCCCGCGGCCAGATCGATGACCCAGTTGTGCAGCGGGCAGGCCACCTTGCGATCGTGCACGATGCCCTGCGACAGCGGACCCCCTTTGTGCGGACAGCGGTCCAGCACGGCAAACACCTCGTCCTCCACGGTGCGGAACACCGCGATCGGCCCGCGCGGACTTTCCAGCACGCGCGCGCCCTGCCGCGGAATGTCCGCCAGCAAACCCACCTCGATCCAGTCGCTCATGCCGCCAACCCCTTCCGGTCGATCCGGATCGGCTGAAACTCGTTGCGTTCCGCGCCGCGGGCGCGCTCCGCCCACGGGTCGACCTGAGCCGTGACCTGAGACTCCATGAAGCGCTGGAACAAGGTCTGCCGGCCCGCCGCGTCATCGACGATACGCTGTTTCACGTAGGGCAGCCCGACCCGCTCGATCCATGGCGCGGTCCGCTCCAGATAGAGCGCTTCCTCCCGGTACAACTGCATGAAGGCGCCGCAGTATTCCTTGACCTGTTCTTCGGTCTCCACCTTGCACAGGAAATCGGTCGCGCGGACCTTCACCCCGCCGTTGCCGCCGACGTGCAACTCCCAGCCCGAATCGACCGCGACCACGCCGAAGTCCTTGATCGTCGCCTCGGCGCAGTTCCGCGGGCAACCCGACACCGCCATCTTGAACTTGTGCGGGGTCCACGAACCCCAGGTCATCTTTTCCAGGTCGATGCCCATCCGGGTCGAGTCCTGCGTGCCGAAACGGCACCATTCCTGGCCGACACAGGTCTTGACGGTGCGCAGCGCCTTGCCGTAGGCATGTCCGGACACGAAGCCGGCAGCGTTCAGATCGGCCCACATCCGCGGCAGATCGTCCTTTTTGACACCGAGCAGGTCGATGCGCTGGCCGCCGGTGACCTTGACGGTCGGCACGCGGTACTTCTCGGCCACCTCGGCGATGGCGCGCAGCTCGGCCGGCGTCGTCACACCGCCCCACATCCGCGGCACTACCGAGTACGTCCCGTCCTTCTGGATGTTCGCATGAGCGCGCTCGTTGATGAAGCGCGACTGCGCGTCGTCGCGGTATTCGGCCGGCCATTCGCACAACAGATAATAATTCAGCGCCGGGCGGCAGGACGCACAGCCGTCGACGCTGCCCCATTCCATGAACTGCATGACGGCCGGGATGCTCTTGAGCCCCTCCCGGCGGATCGCGGCGCGAACCTCCTCGTGCGTGCGCTCGGTGCATTTGCACAGCGGTTTCTTCGCCGGCGTCACCGAATAGTCGCTGCCCAGGGTGCTGTGCAACAACTGTTCGACCAGGCCGGTGCACGATCCGCACGAGGCCGAGGCCTTGGTGTGCGCCCGCACGTCCTCCAGCGTGAACAGCTTCTGCTGGACGATCGCATCGACGATGGTCTTCTTGCAGACCCCGTTGCAGCCGCAGACCTCCGCGTCGTCCGGCAGCAGCGAGGCTCGATTCTGGTCGCCATGGCCGGAATCGCCGAGGTGCGCCTGGCCGAACAAGATGCTTTCCCGGAAGGCCGAGATGTCGGTGCCTTCGCGCATCAGCTGGAAATACCAGGCGCCGTCGCCGGTATCGCCGTACAGCACCGCCCCGCGCACCCGGTTCTCCTTGACGGTCAACTTCTTGTAAACGCCGCGCGCCGGATCCTGGTAGCACAGTTCCTCGTAGCCTTCACCCCCCTGGAAATCGCCCGCCGAAAACAGGTCGATGCCGGTCACCTTGAGCTTCGTCGACGTGACCGAACCCTGGTAGCGGGCGATGCCGAACTCGACCAGATGATCGGCGCAGACCTTGGCCTGCTCGAACAGCGGCGCAACCAGACCGAACAACTGGCCGCGGTGCTGCACGCATTCGCCGACCGCGTAGATGCGCGGATCGTAGGTCTGCATCGTGTCGTTGACGACGATCCCGCGTTCACAGTGCAGGCCGGCCGCCTTGGCCAGTTCGATATTCGGCCGGATGCCGACGGCCATGACCACCAGATCGGCCGGGATTTCGGTGCCGTCCTTGAAACGGACCGCGCGCACCCGGTCCTCGCCGAGCAGCGCCTCGGTCTGCGCTTCCATCATGAAGCGGAGCCCATCCTGTTCCAGCGCCCGCTTCAGCAGCGCCGACGCGGGCTTGTCGAGCTGCCGTTCCATCAGGCTGTCGAGGATGTGGACGACGGTGACCTCCATGCCGCGCTTGCGCAGCCCGTTGGCCGCCTCCAGACCGAGCAGCCCGCCACCGATCACGACCGCATGGCGGTACTTCTCGGCGGCGTCGATCATCCGGTCCACATCCTTGACATCGCGAAAACCGATCACGCCCGGCAGATCCTTGCCCGGGAACGGAATGATCACCGGGTTCGAACCGGTCGCCAGCAGCAGCCGGTCGTACGCCGTCTCGAGGCCATCGGCGGTCCGCACGAGACGCCGTCGCCGATCGATCGCAACGATCGTCTTGCCCTTGTGCAGCGTGATGCCGTTCTTCCAGTACCAGTCCTCGTCGTTCAGCACGATGTCCTTGAGCGTCTTTTCGCCCGCCAGCACCGGCGACAGCAGGATCCGGTTGTAGTTGCAGTGCGGCTCGGCGCCGAACACCGTGATCTCGTAGGCCTCCGGCGAACGCTTCAGAACTTCCTCGACGGTCCGGATGCCCGCCATGCCGTTGCCGATCACGATCAGTTTCTGTTTGGCTTTCATCGCCACTCCTCGCGCGCTGCGCGATCTTTCGTTGGGTAAAACCGGTTCATCCGACCGCTAGCCCGGCAGGCTGCGGAAGCCGAACCAGAACAGCAGGAAAAGGAACTGCGCGATCGCCGCGATCTGCCAGGCCCGCGCGGGATGGCGGCGGAACCAGGGTGGCCGCGGCGCGGGCGCACGCTGCCCGCCCTTCGCCAGGCCATGCTCCAGATCGAAAGCCAATTCGATCGTGTCGGCATAGCGATCCTTGGGGTCGGGCGCCACCGCGCGCTGGATCACGGCACCGAGCCAGGCGGGAAGGTCCGGACGGTGCTTTTCGAGCGGACGGAAGCCGACGAAGCGCGGATGCGTGAACGGTTCGATCTCGCCATAGGGGTAGTGACCGCCCGCAAACAGCCGGTAAAGGGTCACGCCGACCGCAAACACATCGGTGACGACGCTCGCCCGCGCCCCCCGAAACAACTCGGGCGCCAGATAACTGGCCGTGCCCGGCATGGGCGCCTCGGGCAGGTCGCCGCGTTCCGGCAGCGACGCCACACCGAGATCGAGCAGCTTGAGCCCGCCATCCTCGAGCAGGAGCACGTTTTCGGGCTTGATGTCGCGGTGGATCACGCCGCGGCGATGCAGCGCGTGCACCGCGCGACACAGCTTCAGCGTCACGTCGAGGCCGGCATCGAAGCTGACTTGCGGCTGAGCGACGAGCCGTGACTCCAGGGTATCGCCGCGGTAGTGCGGCATGACCGAATACAGACGGGTCTGGCGACCCGGCGCCTGCTCGATGATCTCGGCCAGCCAGGGGCTCTTGATGCGCAGGCCGATCCAGGCTTCGCGCGTGAAGGCTTCCAGGTACTCCCGCTCACTGACGACGCGCGGGTGCGGAAACTTAAGCACCACGCCGGAACCGGTCCGCTGGTCGTTTGCGACGAACAGGCAGCTGTAGCGCCCTTGCGACAACACGCGTTCGAGGGCGTAGTCGTCGACCGTGTGGCCCACTTCGGGCAGCTCCAGCACCGCCAGTTCGCCGAGGCTCTCGTACAACCCGTCGGTGCCCGGCGGCGGCAGCGCGATCACGTCGACCACGGCAATCGTGATGTTGTCGCTGCCGTCCCTTTGCAGGGCGGCGTCCGCCAGGGAGTCGGCGCAGGCCTGCGGGTGCTGGCGTTGCCGCAATACCTCCCAGATCGCCTCGGAGGGTAAGGCCCCGTGCAGTCCGTCCGTGCAGAGCACATAGCGGTCGTGCGCTTCCAGCGGATGTACCTCGCAATCGGCCGGCACGGCGCTGTCGAAACCCACGGCCCGCGTCAGGACATGGTCCAGGCCTGGCGCGGTCAAGGCATGGTCGCGGGTCAGGCGGTCCAGGCGCTCGCCCCGCAACCGGTAGATGCGCGAGTCGCCGATATGCACGGTGTGGGCCTGCCGCCGGTCCAGCACGAGTGCGCTGAAGGTCGTCGCCATGCCGCGGTGACCCGGATCCTGGCGGCCCATCGCGTGGATCCAGCCATTGACGGCCGACAGCGCGCGGGAC
This sequence comes from Methylolobus aquaticus, assembly GCF_054172105.1. Classification (NCBI taxonomy): domain Bacteria; kingdom Pseudomonadati; phylum Pseudomonadota; class Gammaproteobacteria; order Methylococcales; family Methylococcaceae; genus Methylolobus; species Methylolobus aquaticus. The sequence goes on along the minus strand of NZ_JBSYXP010000003.1, from coordinate 356,887 downwards.
GCACGGCGGTGAGCGCCCAGGGTTTCGGGTAATCCCGAGAATCCTTCGATAAATCCGCGCACGCACACCTCCGCCGCCGTGCGGCCGCCGGGCAGACCGCCGCAACCGTCGGCCACGACGGCCAGCACCTCCGCGTGAGCAGTCATCCCGCCCGCCGGACAGACCAGGCCGACATAGTCCTGGTTGTCCGCCCGGCGGCCCTGCCGCGTCGCGAAACCGGCCTGCACGATCAGCCCCGAGTCCCGTGACATGCGATCGCGAAGCGCGGCTAGACCCGGGCGCCGGATACGGCGCCCCAGGTCGTCCGCCAGCGGCGCTTGACCCAGGTCAGTCCGAGCAGCCCCAGCAGCGGCAGGCCGGCGAATACGCTGAAACCAGCCGCGAAGCCGTGCTGCAGATCCCAGGACAGACCCAAGGCCTTGGCCAGAAAGAAGCCGCCGACGCCGCCAGCCGCACCGACCAGGCCCGTCATCACGCCGATCTCGCCGCGAAAGCGCAGCGGCACCAACTGGAATACTGAGCCGTTGCCCATGCCGAGCGCCATCGCCCCGACGAAGAAAATGGCGACCGCGACCCAGGCGACCCGCGGCAGATCGCCGAGTGCCCATCCGGCGACCTTGGCGTCGGTGGCCTGCGCCGCGGCCGGCAGCGGCCCTTCCGGCAGGAACGAGATGGTGAGGTAGCTGAGCGATACGATCACGAACAGGATCTGCAAGGCCTTGATGCCGCCGATCCGGTCGGCGATCAGCCCGCCGACCGGACGGAACATCGACCCGCCGAACACGACGATCGCCGACATCATGCCGGCAGCGATCCCCGAGACGTGGTACCAGTTCGTGAAATACAGCGGCAGCGCATTGCCGAGGCCGACGAAGCCGCCGAAGGTGATCGAGTAGAAGAACATGAACCACCAGGTGTCGGCATCGGCCATCAAGGCCGCGTAGTTCTTCCAGGTCACCGGGCGGCGCTTTTCCGGCGCGTCCTTGACCAGCACCGCGTAGATGATCAGCACCAGCAGCAGAGGCAGGGTCAGGAAACCGAACACTGACTGCCAGCCAAAGGTCTCGGCCAGCCACGGCACGATCATCGAATCCAGCACGACGCCCATGTTCCCGGCGCCGGCGATACCCATGACGATCCCCTGATATTGCGGCGGATACCAGCGGCTGGCCTGCGGCAGGGCCACCGAGAAACTGGCGCCGGCCACACCCAGCAGCAGGCCCAGCAACTCGACCTCCAGCTTGGAATGCAGGCCGAAGAAGAACACGTAGACCAGGCCGGTAATGACCAGCGTCTGAGCCAGCACCCCGGTGCGCTTGGGTCCGAAGTGATCCGCGAGCATGCCGAGCGGAATCCGCAGGATCGCCCCGGACAGGATCGGGATGGCGACGATCGTGAATTTCTCGCCGACCGGAAGGCCCAGTTCCTGGGTGATGTAAAGGGCGAGCGGCCCCAGCATCACCCAGACCATGAACGACACGTCGAAATAAAGGAAGGCCGACAGCAAGGTTGGCCAGTGTCCGGCCTGCCTGAACTCTTTGAACTTCATGAAACACCCATGGAGTTGGATCGTGATCACGAGGTCCCGCGACGGGATGACAAAGGCTGACCGGCAGGCAATAAAAAAGGCGCCGGGCAACTGGTAGACCAGTCGCGGGACGCCTTTGTCCGCTGATTCGCCGCCGCCGTTGGCGCGAATCGCATGAACTTACGTATAACAACGTTCGTGCCATCGCCGCCCTAAAGTCGCAACACGTTGTTCTGATTAATTAAACCTGGACGCTGATGCGGCGAGAGCGAAAGCGATACGCTTCGATCCTGCGCCATCGTGGGGCGCACCTCCCCGTTGTGTGGCATCACTCCGGCACTACCCCTCCAACCTACCCCGTAATTGCCCCCTTGCTGGCCAGGTAACTATTCACGCCCCCCTAGCGGGAGCGGTCCGGGAGTCCGAGACACGCCGTGAATCCATCCCTGGAGGCTAGCCTGCGGGTTCCCTCCGGCAGACGGTCTCGCTCTCCCGGCCCGCTCCCAGTGCCCAGCCAGGCTGGCAGGGTGAATGGTTACGCTCGCCAGCGGCGTCAAAGCGGTGCACGGACGGGCGACGATCCCCGAGAACGGCAGACCATGGTGCGTTCCGGGGTCCGTCAGCGCGGGGAAAACGCGTTGCCTGCGTGTGTTAGTGGCGATTAAACAATCGCTTGCAATTTGCCTTGGGAGATGGCGCGATCTCTGCTTGATATTAGCCAGTGCGCACCAATGCCGGTGCGAATCAACCCGGACAACGGCGTCCTGCTGCCCTGACACCAGCGCGGCACGACGCCTTTTTCGTGCCCGAGGTCGGGGCAGCCGAGCTTTCCGAGCAACGCTGACCGCACGAGGAGACCCGGGTGACCGTAACAAGCCTGCATTCCGCCGCTACCGCATCCACACCATCAGCAACTGACCTGACCCAACGCGTCCCGCCATCGCACCGCTCAGGGCGGAACGGCACAGGACGCCTCACTGCCCGGCGAATCGTCGCGCTGGCCGGGCTCGCGACCCTGGCGGGCCCCGTCTGGCCGGCTGATGCTCCGCCCCAACCGTGGAAAGCGGAGTTCACGGGACCGGCCGATTCGACCTTCCGCGTCGAATTGCATGAGCGCATTCGCGGCGAGTTCGTCGATTGGTTCGGGGATCCGGTCGTCAACGGGAACGCCATTCCCAAGGAGTCGACCTACAACTTCGTCGGCAACAAGTTCCAGCTCGGCGTCCGGGCCGCAAAGGGCCCGTTCGAGGTGTTCGCCCAATTCCAGGACACCACGATTGCGGCACTGCCCGAGAACGGCGTCGGGATCGGCGCCGCCTATTACGCGCAAACGCCGCACACGACGCAGCAGAGCGCGTTCCTGCGCCAGGGCTACGCCAAGTTCAAGTCCGACGGTTTCTCGATCACCGGCGGACGCCAGTTGTACTTCGACGCCGGACAGGGAGTCGCCCGCAACAAAAGCCTGAAGTGGATACAGGACTTCCGCTGGGCGCAGCGGCTGATCGGACCGTTCGAGTACACCCACGTCGGACGCAGCTTCGGCGGCGGTCAATTGGGTTATCAGACCGACGACTACGAGATCGGCGGATTCGCCTTCCTGCCGACCTACGGCGGCTTCGAGATCAACGGGATGCACGACATCAGCGGGATCAACGTCGCCGGCCTGACGGCCAATCTGAAGGACTCGGAAGCCGTTGGGAATACGCTGGCGCGCGTGTTCTGGACCTACTACAGCGACACGCGCGGGCTGGTCGCGACCGATAACCGCCCGGCCCCGGTGCGGGCCGCGACCCGCAGCGACCCGATCGAGATTCATACGCTGGGTGCGGCGGGTGCGCACCTCCTGCCCCTCGGGTCCGGCAACCTGGACGGCAGCTTTTTCGGCTACGGTCAGGTCGGCAAATGGCAAAACCTGGATCAGAACGCCTGGGCCTACGGCGTCGAACTCGGCTACCAATTCTCGGAACTCTGGAGCACCCCCTGGATCCGCGCCGGTATCAACAGCGCCTCCGGCGACCCGAATCCCAACGATGGAGAGCACCAGACGTTCTTTCAGATGCTGCCCACGGCCTGGCTCTACGCGCAGTTTCCGTTCTACAACATGATGAACAACCAGGACGTGTTCCTGCAGGCGATCTTTGCGCCGGACCCGAAAGTGAATCTTCGGGTCGACTTTCATTGGCTGACCGTCAACCAGAGCCGGGATCTCGTCTACTCGGGGAGCGGCGCCACGAGCAACACCTACTTCGGCTACAACGGGGCACCGACCGGGGGCTTCGACCAGTTGGCCTACACCGCGCACATGATGCTGAGCGTCAAGCCAGTGGACCATGTGACCGTCAACCTCTTTTACGGTCACGCCTTCGGCCAGAGCATCCTGAACGCGCAGTACACCGGCAATCAGGGGAATTACGGCTTCGTGGAAACGGTCCTGGCGTTCTGAACGCTGGGCCTCCCGTGCGGCATGCGCGGACGGGACACGTACCGCCCGATTGGGGCATTTGGCGGAAATTGCGGTGCAAATGGGGGGGGAACTGACAATGTTGATGCCGGCAGGGACGCCTTCCTGCCGCGTTCCGCGCCGGGCGGCGGAATGCCGCCCGGGTCCGTCAGCTCGGGCTTTCACGCCTCGTGCGGTACCCATGCCTAAGCATTTGGCGCAAGGCTTGCTTGACAATTGGCGATATCCTAAGTCATGCGAGCCAAATGAAGCCTCCGATACGACCCGAAGACACCCCTCCGACTCGACGCTATCCCCTGACCGCCCTGCCTCACCGCATGGCGCCCCCACCCACCGATACGCACCGCCTCCTCGTCCCACCGCCGTGCACTTCCGCGTTGAATTGGTGCGGCGCGCTTGATTGCACCGCGAACACCCTGGATCGCTGCTCTCGATCGGTCTCCCCGCGCAGCGGCACCCGGACCTCGGCGGGGTGTTCGGTTGCCGTGACGGCCACCCTGATCGTTCTGTTCGGCCTGCTGCAGATCGCCGACGGCATCGTGACCTACCTCGGACTCGATCAGTCCCTGGTGGACGAGGTGAACCCCATGTTGAACGCCTGCGCGTCGTTCTTCGGCCTTGGCTTGTCGATCACGGTGCTCAAGCTGGCCGGTCTGGCCTTCATCACCTTCCTGTTCTTCGACCGGCACAAGATGAAAAGCCGCTGGATCACCGCCACGCTGGGGACTGCCGTGAGCTTCTATGCCTGGGTCGTCGCAAACAACGTCAGCCTGGTGCTGGGCGCTTAACCCGCCCCGAAACGCGGCAGCGCGCCCTCACCGGGCCGGGCTGCTTTCAGCGGCGGCTGGGCGGCGGCGCTTCAACTGAACGGTCAGCGTGCGCACGAGTTCGTCCAGCCGCACGGGCTTGGACAGATAGACGTCGCAACCGGCCTCGATGCAGCGCTGTCGGTCGCCCGGCATCGCCAGGGCGCTCAACGCGATCACGGGTGTTTCCGCCAGGCACGGATCATCCGCGGCGCGGAGTCGGCGCGTGGCCTCGAGCCCGTCCATCACCGGCATCTGGACATCCATGACGATGACGTCGGGCCGCTCGGCTAGCGCAAGCGCCAGGGCTTGTTGGCCGTCCTCGGCGAGCACGGGAGCGAAACCCTTGAGTTCCAGGTACTCGCGGTAAATGTCACGGTTGATCTCATCGTCATCGACCAGCAGCACTTTTCCGCGCCCTGGAGGGGCCGGATTTGCTGCCGGTTCCGCCACGCGTTCACCCGACTCGGCGGCCGGCGCACTCGCGAGCGGCAGATGCACCGTGAAGCGACTGCCGACGCCCGGCCGACTGCTTACGGTGATGCGCCCACCCTGAAGCTCCGCGAGCCGTTGTGCCAGACAGAGTCCCAGCCCTGCCCCTCCATGACGACGAGCCAGCCGGCTGTCGAGCTGCACGAATGGCTGGAACAGCTTGGGGAGGTCCTCAGTCGCAATGCCGACACCGGTGTCCCAAACGGTGCACTGCACCTCGCCGCCCCCCGTTTCCTTCCGAACTTCCAGGCCGATTCGGCCGCCACCCGGCGTGAATTTGATGGCATTCCCCAGCAGGTTCAGCAGAATCTGCTTCAGACGGAGCGGATCGCCATGCACCCAGATCTGGGCATCTTCCGGAACGGTGATGTCGACCCCACGCTCGAGCGCGAGGCGCTGTATCGTCGCCAGTGCCGGTCGGTAGGCCTCGCGCAGCAGGAAGTCCTCCCTCACCACATCCGCCGTACCGGACCGGATTTTCGCCAGATCCAGGATGTCGTTGATCAACCTCAGCAGATGCCGGCCGCTGCTCTCGATGATCCCGAGCTTCTCCTGCTGCTCCATGTTCAGAGGACCATAGGCTTCCTCCTGCAGCGCTTCGGCGAGGCTCAACACGCCGGTCAGGGGGGTGCGCAGTTCGTGACTCATCGTCGCGAGGAACTCGTCCTTCATGCGGTCCGCTTCGGCCAGCGCCGCGTTGTCGGTCATGAGCCGCTCGTTCGCCCGGCGCAGCGCTTCCGCCCGCCGCTGTTCGTTAATGTCCTGCACGATCCCGAGGACACTGCCGGCGGAATTTCCATCTCCGGGCGCGAGTTCCCCATAAAGGTGCAACCAGCGTTCGGTGTCGGCGGTGCCGAGTACGCGAAAGTCCAGTTCGACTGACTCGGCCAGATGGGCGCAACGCTCGATCAGGTCGGAGAATCGACCGCGGTCATGGGGATGAACCTGCTCGCGCCAGCCGCCTAGGGTCGCTGTCTGGCTCGCACCGATCGGGAACAGGGCGAACAGTTCCGGCGAGCCCGTGACGGTGCCGGAGCCGAGATCCACTTCGTAATACGCGATTCGGGCCAACGACTGTGAGAATCCCAGCCGCTGATTCGCCCGCGCAAGCTCGGATGCCAGTTGGCGCAAGGACTCGGCCTCGCAGCGAAGCTGGAGGTTCGCCTCATCGAGTTCGCCGCTGAGGGTCTGCACGCGGCGGCCGAGTTGGAACGGGATGTAGACGAAAACAGGGCCGATCAAAAGCCCCGTCAGACCGCCGATCAGCAGGTCGATGGGTAGCACGCTGCCCTTGAGCAGCAGATCGAGCGCCGCGACCAAGCCAACCGCGCACAGCACGATGAGGCTGGCTGCGATAGTGACAAACGGAAGGGCACCAAGCCGCTGAAGCGCATCGAGCTTCATGGCCGAATTACCGGATCCGAAGCGAAGAGCATTTCGTGTCGGCCCGGGTCGCCGAACCCGAACGAACCATATCCCGGACTGAACGCCCCGGCGGCAAGCGCCCGGCCTGTCGAAAGATGCATGATCCCCCCGGATCATCACAACCCGCTTGATGGCAGCCGCCGTGTCGTCGCGGGCATGACGATCGAACGAAAATATGCAGTGGGTCGTTCGTGGCAGCACTGTTGCCGGAGCCGACATGGGACAATGCCGGTCGCCGGAGGCGTTGTCAACTCACTCGACCGCTCGGATGGCGCGGATGAACCGCCGACTTCGGCCTGCGCAAGCCACCCTCTGTCGAGGCACGGCATGCGCCGGAGCGGCCCGACAACCGGTGAACTATTGGGGATGCGCGCGTGCCGGACGATCGCCCGCCGGAAGCAAAGGGTCACGACGCAACGAATGGCCCGCGCTCCGGCCTGCGCGTTCGGCCGGCTTCGGTGCTCGGTGGGTCGCCCCCCCCACCCGTGGAGATACCCGCCATGGCTAACCGCATCCTGATCGGCACCGCGTCCTGGACCGACAAGACACTGATCGACTCCGGCCTGTTCTATCCGGCAACAGTTAGAACCCCGGAGGAACGGCTGCGGTTCTATGCCGCCCATTTCCCGCTGGTCGAGGTCGACAGCTCGTACTATGCGATGCCTTCCGCTCGCAACTCGGTACTGTGGTCGGCCCGGACACCGCCCGGCTTCGTGTTCGATGTGAAGGCCTTCCGGCTCTTCACCCAGCATCAGACGCCGCCGGCAGCGCTGCCAAGGGATATCCGCGAGGCCCTCGGTACGGTCGACAAAAAGAATCTCTACTATCGCGATCTGCCCGGGGAACTGCTGGACGAGTTGTGGCACCGTTTCCGCGAGGCGATCCGGCCGCTGCGCCACGACGGCAAACTGGGCGTCGTGCTGTTCCAGTTTCCGCCCTGGTTCGTGCATCGGGCGTCCAACCTGCAGCACGTCCTGGCCTGTCGGCAGCGCCTCGCGGACATCCCGATCGCGGTCGAGTTTCGGCATCGTTCATGGTTCGAGGCCCCGCACCGCGACACGGTCCTGGCCTTCGCGCGCGAACACGGCCTCGCGCACGTGATCGCCGACGAGCCGCAGGGTTTCGCGTCCAGCGTTCCGCCCGTCTGGGAAGTCACCGCCTCCGTTGCGGTCGTGCGGCTGCATGGCCGCAACGCGCTTACGTGGAATGCCAAGGGCCTGGCCTCGGCCGCGGACCGTTTCAACTACCGCTACGCCGAAAGCGAACTGCGTGAACTGGCGGACTCGATCCGCGAGCTTTCCCACCAGACCGGCCAGGTTCACGTGCTGTTCAACAACAACTTCAGCGATCAGGCGCAACGGAATGCAATGGAGTTGCAGGGCATGCTGAAGGCCTGATCGGCGGCAACGGACTCGCACCCCGGCAGGTGCCGTGTTACGTTACCGCGGGACGCCGGCCGTCGACGAACACCGGCTGCACGGTCCAGGGCCAGCCTGACGGCGGCCATACGAACGAACACGGCCTGGGCGCAGTCAATCCGCCTAGATTCATTGGGGAAGTAGCGTATGCCCACCGATTGGTCCGCGTTAATTGCGCTGGTCTTCACACTGGGTCTCAAGCATGGGGTCGACGCCGATCATCTCGCGATGATCGACGGTCTGACCCGCTATAACGCGCCGCTACGGCCGAGGCTGGCCCGCTGGTGCGGGTTGCTGTTCTCCTTGGGACACGGCGCGGTCGTCATCGCGATTTCGGTCTCGGTCGGCGCGTTGTCGAACCGCTGGGAGGTACCCGCCTGGGCGGCAGACACCGGCGCCTGGATTTCCATTGCGTTCCTGACGGTGCTGGGTATCGCGAACCTGCGCGCGGTGCTCTCGACGCCGCACCACCTCCACGTCCGGACAGTCGGACTGAAGAGCCGGCTGCTGGGCCGTTTCCAGCGCAGCGGCAGCCCGCTTCCGATCGCGTTGATCGGTGCGCTGTTCGCATTGTCCTTCGATACGCTGAGCCAGGCTTCGCTGTTCGCCCTGACCGCGACGCAGTACGGGGGGTGGATTCATGCACTGACACTCGGGGCGGTATTCACGCTGGGCATGCTGATCGCGGATTCGGCGAACGGGCTGTGGATTTCCCGCCTGATCAACCGCGCCGATCGCATCGCCCTGGTGGCTTCGCGGGTCATGGGTCTGACCGTGGCGGGCATCAGCCTGGGCGTTGCGTCCTTTGGCGCCGCGCGATACTTCGTTCCGGCGGTCGATTCGTGGGGCAACGGCAAGGAACTGGCTCTGGGCGGGAGCGTCGTTGCGGTCGTGGCATTGAGCTTCCTCGTGGCGAACTGGCTCTCGCGGCCGCAGGGCGACGCGTCGGCAACGATCCGGAACTGACGTGGCCACGGCGCGGAACCTTGGGAATTGGGACGGCCCCCGAACAGCCGCGCTGCTACTGGTGCTGAGCGGTGTCATTGCGGATACGGCTCAGGCTCGAACCGAAACCGGGCCGTTCGGCCGCGACGTGCCCGGGGGCACCGACAGCGACGCGACGCTGGCGAGAGATCCGCCGCTGTGGGACGACCTGGGGCGACTGACCCATCCGGTCACGACCGCCAACCCGCTGGCCCAGCGTTACTTCGACCAGGGACTGCGGCTGGCCTACGCGTTTAACCATGCCGAAGCGCGGCGCGCTTTTCGGGCGGCGCAACGACACGATCCGGGCTGCGCGATGGCGTTCTGGGGCGAGGCCCTGGTGCTCGGCCCGAACATCAATGCGCCGATGAACCCGACCGACGGGGCATCGGCGCTAACCGCCGTAGCGCAAGCGCGAGCGCGCGCGGCGACGGCCAGCCCCAGCGAGCAAGCCCTGATTGCCGCTTTGTCCACTCGTTATTCCGCCGACCCGAAGGCCGATCGGATCGTCCTGGATCGCGCCTACGCCGACGCGATGGCTGCGTTGACCGCGCGTTATCCCGATGACGACGACATCGCCGTGCTGGCGGCAGAGGCGCTGATGGACTTGTCGCCCTGGGATTACTGGCAGGACGGCGGCACCAAGCCCAAGGGGCACACCGAGCAGATCGTCGCGATGCTCCAACGCGTGCTACAGCGTAATCCCGAGCATCCCGGGGCCATCCACCTGTACATCCACATCGTCGAGGCCTCGACCGACCCGGGCCGCGCGGAACCCCATGCCGAGCGGTTGGCTGGCCTGATGCCCGGCGCCGGACACCTGGTCCACATGCCCAGCCATATCTTCTTCCGGGTCGGGCGCTACCGCGATTCCCTCGCCACGAACCAGGCGGCGGTCGCAACCGACGAGCGCTACCTCGCCCAGGCCAGTGCCAAGGGCATTTATCCCGGTGGCTACTATCCGCACAACGTGCATTTTCTGATGGTCTCGGCGCAGATGGCCGGCGACGGTCCAACCGCGCTGCAGGCGGCGGAAAAGCTGGCGCGTATGGCGGCGGAGGGACGGATGGCCGATGCGGCATGGGTGCAGCCGATCATGGCGGCGCCGTACTTCGTGCATGCGCAGTTCGGCGATGCGGGGACCGTCGCGAAAGTCGCCGATCCCGGCGACCGCCTACCCTACGTCAAGGCGATGTGGCTTTACCTGCGCGGCGTCACCGCAGTTCGACAAGGCGACTTTCCCGCCGCCGAAGCCGCCGCGGCGGCTATCGATGACCTGACCCGGAGCGGCGACTTCAATGCTCTGGAAGCGGCTGGTGTGCCCGGCAAGTCCGTGCTCGAACTGGCTGCGCACGTGGTGAGGGCGCGCCGCGCGCAGCACCGGGGCGACCTGGCGGGCGCGGTCTCGCAGTTCGAAGCGGCCATTGCGCTCGAAGACCAACTCCCCTACCTCGAACCCCCGTTCTGGTACTACCCGGTGCGTCAGTCACTGGGCGCCGCGAAGCTGCAATCCGGCGATCTCGAGGGGGCCATCGCGGCATTCCGGAAAAGCCTCGAGCAGGCACCGCAAAACGGCTGGACCCTGTACGGCCTGGCCGAGGCCTATCGACAGGCGGGGAAACGGGAGGACGCCGACGAAACACAAGCCCGGTTCCGGCGCGCGTGGCTGGGGCGGCAGGGTCCGCCGCGCTTGGACCAGCTCTAGGGACACCCTGCATTCATGCCACGCCTGCAGGGATACGCCGACTCCATGTAAATCCGGACGATATCGATTGACGGAGAACGCGGCGGCGCGATCACAGCTGGGCGCCAGGGCTCCGAACAAAACCCGGATGGCCGTCGTTCGGATGGTTCCTAGGTTGCCACCCGAGGCGCTGCGCCTCCGCCGATGGCGTTCAATGGCACCGCGCGGAGCGAGCGCTCCGCGCGGAAGGCTTCAACCTCCGCCACGCACGTTGCCGGCGACCACTGCAGGTGTCGCCCGAGAACGGCGGCAATACGGTCGACGACCGGATCGGGCAAGTCGCGCAACTCTGCCCAGCGTGTTCGGCGCCACAGAAAATCGTTGAGAGACAGCGCCATCTCCTGATGCACCGCGTACGCGGCCTCGGCATGGATCCAAGGCTCATCCGGAAGGACCCGCTCGCGGCCTTGCGGTTCTGCATCAGCCCAGCGGACCACGTCTGCATACGCTGCTCCGTAACGACCGGTCAGGTGGACCAGCTGATCGTGTGGCCAGGTGCCGTGCCGTTGCATGGCCTCGGCCAGCAGGGTCGGCATGTCCGCGAAGTTGCCGCCGGGCAGAGCGGACAGCTGCCGCGCCGGCGGCGTGCCCGCTCGCAGCGCCTGCCAGGCCGCACGCGCGGCCTGCTCCCCGGCCTGCCGTCCCGCGGTCAACTTGACGCCCGGCAGGGACCACAGCCAGGCCGAGTCCTTAACGAGGCGATGCGCGCGCGAGACGTGGAGGGTCGGCCCGTCGGCCCGGAGCAGCGGCCGGATGCCCCAGCGCAGGCCATGTCCGTGAGTGGCCAGATAGTCCCGCCGGGCCCGCGCGTCCGAACCGTCTGTCGATCGCGTGGCGGGAAATCGGCGGAATAATTCGCCGATCAACTGAAGGATTTCCGCGGTGCCCGGCCGGACGGCATCCGGCGGGCCCGGCTGCGGCGTGTCGGTGGTGCCGATCAGCGACCGGCGGCCGAACGGCAACACGAAGAACACTTGGCCCGGAACGCGGGTCGAGAAGATCAGCGGATCGTCCGCCAGACGATCGACGATCAAATGGATGCCGCTACTGTTCCGCAAAAGGGGCTGTTTCAGGCCGGCCAGTGTCCGAATCTGATCGATCCACGCGCCGGCAGCGTTGACGATCAGGCGCGCCCGCAGCGAAAACTGCTGCCCGGTGATGCCGTCGCGTAGGTGCACGCATGCCGAGCCTCGACGGGGTTCATCGAACGAAACCACGGTTGCGCGCGTGATCATCCTGGCACCCAACTCGGCCGCGCGCTGCGCAAAGCCGAGTGTGAAGCGCGCATCGTCCAGGCGCGCGTCGACGAAGTATTCCGCTGCGCCCTGCAGACCGTCTGACGCGAGCGTCGTTACCCGCTGCAGCACCTCGTCCCGATCCAGAATGCGCATTCGGCGCGTGATACCCGCACCGGTTCCGAGGGCGGCGAGCCGATAAAGCGCCTGATACACGGCCGTGCCCCAGCGCACCTGACGCAGACCGTACGCATCGTCCCGATAGACCGGAAACAGGAACGGAAACGGCCGCACGCAATGCGGCGCCAGACGCTCGAGCTGCAGTCGTTCCCGTGCCTCCCGGAGCACATAGCCAATCCGTCCCTGGGCGAGATAGCGCAGCCCGGCATGGGCCAGGCCCGTCGAGTGGCTGCTCGCCCCGGCCGCGAAATCGGCCCGCTCGACCAGCACACAGTCCAGACCGAGCAGCGCGGCATGCGCCGCCAGGCTGCATCCGACCACCCCGCCGCCGATGATAAGCACCTCGGCACACCGCGTCGCACTGACGTCGATCGCCCGCTGCCTTTCCACCCAGCTGAAATTCAAGCGCCCCCCGTCTCGGCCATGAGCAGAACAAACCAAATTGGGAATAGTCCAATTACTGTGAGTATCCAATCACTGCGCCCGAGGTGCAGTCCATGGCCGCCATCCACAGGCCGCGCGTCAACTCCCGTGTAGCCCCCAAACCGCATGGCTCGTTGCTGTCCCGGATCTTCGTGCGCCCCTGGCTGGCGACGGTGCGTCGCGGTCTGCCGTCCCTGTCCGCAACCGAGTGCGAGGCGCTGCAGGCCGGAAGCGTCGGCTGGGAAGCCTTGCTGTTTCAGGGCCGTCCCGATTGGCGGGCGTGGCTGGCAGAGCCCGCTGGAACGCTGACCGCGGAAGAACAGGCCTTCCTCGAAGGGCCCGTCGATACCTTGTGCGGACTCGTCGACGACTGGGCCGTTACCCGGAATCTGCATGACCTGCCCCCGCCGGTCTGGCGGCTAATGAAAGAACAGGGGTTCTTCGGGCTCGCGATCCCGAAGGTCTACGGCGGACGCGAATTCTCGCCACTCGCCCAGTCAGCGGTCGTGGTCAAGATCGCCTCGCGTTCGCTGTCGGCCGCCGTCACCGCGATGGTACCGAACTCCATCGGTCCGGCGAAGCTGCTGCTGCGCTACGGCACCGACGCGCAGCAGCGCCACTGGCTGCCGCGACTGGCCAGCGGGCGGGAGATTCCCTGCTTCGCGCTGACCGGCCCCACTGCCGGCTCGGATGCCTCGGCTATCCCCGACACCGGCATCGTCTGCCGGCGCGACGGACGGCTGGGTATCCTGCTGAACTGGGACAAGCGCTACATCACGCTGGGACCGGTCGCGACCGTGTTGGGGCTCGCTTTTCAGCTTCGGGATCCCGACCGGCTGCTGGGCGATGCGGAGGGCATCACGCTGGCCCTGGTGCCGGCCGATGCACCCGGCGTCGAGATCGGACGACGGCATCTGCCGCTCGATCAGGTGTTTCAAAATGGCCCCACCCGCGGCCGGAACGTGTTTATCCCGGTCGAGCAGATCATCGGCGGCCCCGACTATGCCGGACGCGGCTGGTTCATGTTGATGGAAACGCTGGCTGGCGGACGGGCGATTTCGCTGCCCGCCTTGGCCGTGGGCGCTGGCAAGCTCTGTGCCTTGACGGCAGGCAGTTACGCCGCCGTGCGCCACCAGTTCCATCACCCGATCGCTCGCTTCGAAGGCGTCGCCGAACGCCTGGGCCGCATCGCCGGCAATGTCTGGCTGGCCGAAGCTGCTCGGCATGTGACCGCCACGGCGAATGGCCGGGGCGAACATTCGGCCGTCGTGTCGGCGATGCTGAAGCAGAACCTGACCGAGCGGATGCGCGTCGTCGTAAACGACGCGATGGATGTGCTGGCCGGCAAGGGCATCATGCTGGGACCGCGGAATCTGCTGGGCCGCTTGTACGAAGCCGTGCCGATCGCGATCACGGTCGAGGGCGCGAACATCCTGACCCGCGGGCTCATCGTCTTCGGCCAGGGCTCGGTCCGTTGCCACCCGTACCTGCTCGCGGAGATGGATGCCGCCGCGAGTACCCGCGAAGAGGCCGGCGAGACCGCCTTTGCTGCCGCGCTCGGCGCGCATCTGCGCTACGTGCTCGGGACCCTCGGACGCGTGCTCGGTGCGGGCCGGTTCGGATGGATGCCGTCGGGGCCGACGCGGGCGCACTACCGCTCGATCAACCGGCTCAGCGCCGCCTTCGCGCTGGCCTCGGAAGTCGCCCTGCTGACGCTGAAAGGCACGCTGAAGCGGCGTGAAATGCTGTCCGGGCGCCTGGCCGACGCGTTCGCGCACCTGTTCCTGGCCGCCTGCGTGCTGAAGCGCTTCGAGGACGCCGGGCGACCGGAAGCCGAACGCCCGCTCGTCGACTGGTGCTGCCGGCATTGTCTGGCACAGACTGAAGCAGCGCTGGACGGCGTGATCGCCAATCTGCCGCACCGCGGCGCGGCCGTGCTGCTGCGCCTGTTGATTCTCCCGTTCGGACGCCGCTGTGCCGAACCCGCCGATCGCCTGACACTGCAGTTGGCCGACCTGCTGACGAACCCCGGACCGCTGCGCGAGCAACTGACTTGCGGCATCTACCGGCCAAACGGCGCGGAGGACGCGTTAGCGGTGCTGGAACGGGCGTTTGCCGCCAGCATGGCGGTGCAGGACGCTGAGCAACGGCTGCAACGAGCCGTGCACGAGGGGCGACTGGACCGCGCCGACAATGTGGCGCAGGCGGTCGCGAGTTCCATCCTGACACCCGCTGACGCCGTATTGATCGAAAAGGCTTCCCGGGCTGCCCGTGAAGCCGAGCGCGTCGACGACTTTCCGCCGGATCTCGGTAAGGAGGCGTGATGGCCGCTGGAATCGAAATGCGACGACAGACTGGGCACGACACCCCGGTATGGGCAATCGACGGGGCCCGGACGCCCTTCATCAAGGCCCGCGGCGTCCCTGGCCCCTTCACCGCCGCCGATCTGGCCGTCGCGGCCGGGAAACCGCTGTTGCTGCGCCAGCCCTTTCCGGCCGCGGCGCTCGACGAAGTGATCCTCGGCTGTGTGATGCCCAGTCCGGCCGAAGCCAACATCGCGCGTGTCGTGTCCCTGCGCCTGGGCTGCGGCAACGGTGTCACCGCATGGACCGTGGGCCGGAACTGCGGCTCCGGCCTGCAGGCACTGGACGCCGCGCGGCAGCGCATCGCGTCCGGACAGGCCGACCTCGTGCTGGCCGGTGGTGTCGAAGCGATGAGTCAGGCCCCCGTGTCCGCAGGCCGCAATCTGCTGGCCTGGCTGGGACGCTGGCGGCAGACCCGGGGCTGGCGCCGCATACGCCTGCTGCCGCAGTTCCGATGGGTCATGCTGCAGCCGACGTTCGCGCTGCCGCGCGGCCTGACCGACCCGGTCACGGGGCTTTCGATGGGTCAGACGGCCGAGAACCTGGCCTTCCGCTTCGGCATCACCCGCGAGGCGATGGACGCGCTCGCACTCGCGAGTCACGGGCGCTTGGCCGCCGCGCAGGACGAACACCGCCTAGTCGAGGTGCAGACGATCTACGACGCGGCAGGGAACGCCTACACGCAGGACGATGGACTGCGCCGCGACACCGATGCGGCCCGGCTGGCCGCGCTGAAGCCGGCTTTCGAGGCTTACGGTCTCGTGTCGGCCGGCAACAGCGCGCAGGTCACCGATGGCGCTGCGTGGCTGTTGCTGGCATCGAACGCGGCCGTCGAACGCTACGGACTGCCGGTCCTCGGCCGCCTCGTCGATTGCCGTTGGGCCGGCGTCTCCCCGGCCGAGATGGGACTGGGGCCGGCGCATGCGGTACCGCCCTTGCTGGCCGCGCACGGGCTTACCCCGCAGGACATCGATTTCTGGGAAATCAACGAAGCGTTCGCGGCCCAGATCCTGGCGGTTCTGGCCGCCTGGCGCGATCGCGATTACTGCCGCGACGTGCTGGGCCTCACCGCGCCGTTCGGCGAAATCCCGACCGACCGGCTCAATGTCGACGGCGGCGCGATCGCGCTGGGCCACCCGGTCGGCGCCAGTGGCGCACGCATCGTGCTGCATCTGCTCGACGTGCTCCGCCGCAGCCACGCCCGGCGTGGCATCGCGGCGCTGTGCATCGGCGGCGGTCAGGGAGGAGCAATGCTGATCGAGCGGACGAGCGCGGGCAGCATGAAAGCCGCGGGAACGACCCGGACAACCGTTCGTCGCCGCACGGCACGCGGGGGTGGAGCATGAACTGGCGGATCGAACGCGATACACACAACGTGGCCTGGCTGCATCTGGATCAGGCCGGCTCCGGCACGAACGTGCTGTCGCAGCCGGTGCTGGCCGAGCTCGATGAAATCCTCACGGCACTGCGGGAGACATCGCCGACCGCGCTGATCCTGCTGTCGGACAAGCCGAACGGCTTCATCGCCGGGGCCGACATTCGGGAACTCGCCGCCTTGCAGAGTCCGGAAGCGGCGCGGGAGCTGATCGCGCGCGCCGATGCGATTCTGGCCCGGCTCGAAGGACTGGGTTGCCCGACCGTGGCGATGATCCACGGCTACTGCCTGGGTGGCGGTCTGGAGCTTGCGCTGGCCTGTCGCTACCGGATCGGCCGGGACGACACCGGGACGCGCCTCGGACTGCCGGAAGTGCGCCTCGGCATTCATCCCGGTCTCGGGGGGAGCGTGCGTCTGCCGCGCCTCATCGGCAGCTTGCCGGCACTGCGTCTGATGCTGGCGGGCCGGCTGGTCGGTGCCCGGGAGGCCTTGCGCCTCGGCCTGGTCGACCGCATCGCGCCGGAACGCGCGTGGCGGCGGGCTGCGCTCGACCTGGCACTGCGGCCTCCGCGGCCGCACCGAAAATCGTGGCTCGACCTGCCGCGTCCACTCCGCGGCATCGCGGCCGGATACATCAAACGACAGACGGCGGCGCGCGCGAATCCGGCGCACTATCCCGCGCCGGCGGCGCTGATCGATGTCTGGGCGCGTGAGCCGGCGAACTTGACCGCGGCGCTGGCAGCCGAAGCGCACTCGATGGCCGACCTGCTGTTCACGCCGACAGCGCGGAATCTGATGCGGCTGTTTACGCTGGAAACCCGCCTCAAGGCCTATGCGAAGGGCAGTGCTTCCGGGGTGCATCACGTGCACGTGATCGGCGCCGGCACGATGGGCGCTGCCATCGCCGCGTGGACGGCGCTCCGCGGCTACACGGTCAGCTTGTCGGACCAGAATCCGGCCGCGCTGGGACGCGCCGTCCGCGAAGCCGGCGAGTTGTTCACGGCAAAACTGCGGACCGAAGTTGAACGCACCGCCGCGTGGGACCGGCTGATTCCCGATGCGGCCCAGGCCGGACTCGCGCGCGCCGATCTGGTCATCGAGGCGATCGTCGAGAATGCCGACGCGAAACGCAGCCTTTTTGCGGCCGTCGAAAGCCGGCTCAAACCCGACGCAATGCTCGCCAGCAACACCTCGGCGATCCCGCTGGCGATGATCGGGTCGGCGCTGAGGGATCCCTCGCGGCTCGTCGGCATGCATTTCTTCAACCCGGTCAGCCGAGTGCGGCTGATCGAGGTGGTCTCGGGCGCACACACCCGCGAGGACGTGCGCCAGCGCGCGCTCGCCTTCGCGCTGGCCATCGACCGTCTGCCCCTGCCGGTCCGGAGCAGCCCCGGCTTCGTCGTGAACCGCTGCCTGCTACCGTATCTGATGGAGGCCGTGCTACTCGAGTCGGAAGGCATTCCAGCGACGCTGATCGACAATGCGGCCACCGCTTTCGGCATGCCGATGGGACCGCTGGCGCTGGGCGACCTCGTCGGTCTGGATGTATGCCTGGACGTGATCCGTGAGCTGTTTCCGGCGCGCGTCCCGGCCCGACTGCAGGCGCTGGTCGAGGCCGGCAAGAAGGGGCTCAAGAACGGCGAGGGCTTCTACCGGTACCGCGGCGGCCGGCCGGTGCGGAGCGACTCCCGTCCCGAATCGCCACCGGACGACCTGACCGATCGCCTCGTGCTGCCGATGCTCAACGAGGCCGTCGCGGTGCTGAGCGAAGGGCTGGTCGGCGATGCCGACGATATCGACGCAGGCATGGTCTTCGGTGCCGGCGTGATTCCCCACCGGGGGGGACCGATGCAGTATCTGCGACAACGCGGCGAGAACGACGTGCGGCAAACCCTGGAACGGCTGGCCGCCGTGCATGGGGAACGCTTCTCACCGCATCCGGCACTGGCACGGTCGTGAGCGTAAGCAGCATGACCGAACCCCTCGACGCCCGTGTCACGGTGGTTTCCGACGCGATTCCGGCCCAAACCGCCGGCACGCTAACGGGACTGCTGCGGGAACGCGCAGCCCGCACGCCCGATGCGATCGCCTACCGGTGGTTCGACGATGACGCCGGCCTGTGGCGCGCCATCGACTGGCACAGCGTCGTCCGGGAAACGGCCCGCCGCCAGACCGTGCTGCAAGCGGAAGGCTTGCGGGTCGGCGACCGAATCGTCACGCTGCTCCCGAACGGGTTGGAATGGGTCTTGTTCGATCAGGCCGCACTGGGCATCGGCCTCGTCACCGTGCCACTGCCTCCAAAGAGCTCGCGGGATTTCGTCCGCTGGGCGGTGGAACGCGTGGATGGGCGGCTGCTGCTGGTCAATGCCGCGCAATGGACCCGCCTGTCGGAACTGCGGCATCGGCTGCCGCCCGTGCTGTGCGTGGGCACGCCGCCCGACGAGACGCTGCCGGTCAAGACGCTCGCCGAGCGGCTGCCGGATCACCCCCACCCATTGATCACGAGCGGGGGCCCGAACGATCTCGCGACGATCGTGTTCACATCGGGAACCACCGGACCGCCCAAGGGTGTCATGCTGAGCCACTGGAACCTGCTGTCGAACGCCGCGGCCGGGCTGATACGCGAAGTGGTTTTTCGCGACGACCTGTTCCTGTCGCTGCTGCCGCTGTTCCACACGCTCGAACGCACCGCCGGGTATTACCTGCCGCTGATGGCCGGTGCCGCCGTGGCCTTTGGCCGCGGTCCCGCGCGGCTTCGGGAGGACATGCAGGCGCTGTCCCCAACGATTCTCGTGACCGTGCCGCGCGTGCTGGAACGTATCGTCGACGCCCTGCGGTCCGGTGGCCCTGTCAGGCGCAGGCTGTTGGCACTGACCAGCCGCATTGGGTACGCGTGCTTCGAACACCGTCAGGGCCGGAGAGCGTATCCCACCGGCATGATACTCTGGCCGCTGCTGCGGGCACTGCTCCCGCGCCGGCTGCGGCGGACCTTCGGCGGTAGGCTGCGGCTGGTTGTCTGTGGCGGCGCCCCGCTCGCGGCGGATACCTCCCACACGCTGATCGGCCTGGAAGTCCCAATCATCCAGGGCTATGGCCTGACCGAAGCCTCGCCGGTCGTCAGTGTCAACGCCCTGAACGACAACGATCCGGACAGTGTCGGACGCCCACTGCCGGATACCGAGGTCAGGCTACGACCGGGCGGTGAGCTGCTGGTCAGAGGTCCCGGGGTGATGCAGGGCTACTGGCAGGAACCGGACGCCAGCGTTCGCGCCGTCGATCGGGACGGCTGGCTGCATACCGGCGACCTGGCCCGACTCATCGACGGCCGGATACATATCGTCGGCCGGATCAAGGACATCATCGTGTTGTCCACCGGCGAGAAGGTGCAGGCGGCGCAACTGGAACAGGCAATCACGGCCGATCCCCTGTTCGAACAGGCGCTGGTGCTCGGGGATAAGCAACCCTGCCTGGCGGCGCTCGTCGTACTGGCCAAGGAGGCGATCCCGCCGGTCACCACCCTGGCCGACCCGGCGGCCCCCGCAGCGCCTCCCGATCCAATCTGGCAGGACCACCTCATGGGGCGCCTGGCGCAACGACTGGCTGGATTCCCGGAGTACGCTCAGGTCCGCAAGGTCATCTGGCTCACTGAGCCGTGGACAGTGGAAAGCGACCTGCTAACCCACACGATGAAAGCGCGGAGGGACAAAATACTGGCCCGCTACCAGACGCTGATCGACCAGCTCTACGCATTACCCGACGGCAGTCAAGCCAAGCCTTCATCCGAGTTCGTCGACTCGCGGGCCCGGCGTAGCCGTCGGGCCCATCAGCGCTCCGACCCCGCCTCCGTGTAAGTCTTAACCAGGCCACACAAAGGCCGACCGGCCGATCAGCGCTCAGTCATGCAATGCGGTATCGGGGGCACAAGCCCCCGCGCCGCCAGAAACCCGTCGATGACACCCCAGGCGCCACCGATGTTTTCCATCAGTATGCCGTGGCGCGTCGCGGGCACGAAGGCAACCTGTTTATCCGAACTCCCGAGCCAGTCCAGCAACGGCTCCACACTGTCGGGAAGAACGATCGGATCGGCGTCGCCGTGGAGCAGCAACACCGGCTGGGCGATAGCGTCCGCGGAGCGCTCCAACTCGGCGATGAGTCGCCTCAGTTCGGCCAGGGCCCTAATCGGGACACGCCGATAATTGATGTGGGGATGCTCCGACGGATTGACCACGAATGGCTTCAGCCCGCCCGAACCCGAGCCCCAGCTGAGCAGTTCGTTGCCAGCTGCCACCAGCGGCACGAGCATCAGCACCGGGTTTCTGAACTTGACCGGCACCGCCACGGCGACCGCGGCACTGATCGTCTGCGGATGCCGCGCGGCGAGCAGGAGCCCAAGCGCACCACCCGTCGAGAACCCGACCACGACGATGCGGCTGCAGAAGGCGCCCAGAATACGCAGATTGCGCTCGACCGAGGCATACCAGTCCTGCCAGGAGCGCTGCTGGAGGTCCCGCGGCGAGGTCCCATGTCCCTTCAGGCGCACGCCCAGCACCGTGTAGCCGCGCCCCAGCAAGTAGTCACCATAAGCGGCGAGTTCAGCGGGACTGGCGAGCAACCCGTGAATCAGCAGGACTCCGAGATCGCCGGGCCGCTCCGGGAAGCGTAGAAACGGGGTGGCCTCAGCGGTCGCAGTCTCCTCGGCGTCTACGGCGGCATCGCGGGGCTGCGGGCGATGGTCCCGGCTCCATTGCAGCGCACGGCATTCGTCATCGAAGCACCACCGTGCAAGCGCCTGATCCGAGAGCCGATCACACTGCTCCCGGATCTCCGCCAGCATGGCGCCGACTTCCGGCAACGGCGCCACCTCGTTGGCGTACACTGCGATCAGATTCTCCATTCGGATCGCGTCGCGATCCTGCTCGGCGGCGACCTTGGGCAAGAACCGCAAGGTCTCGCCCTCCATGGCCAGCAGCCCCGCTGTCGTGGCCATGGCAAGGAAACCTTCGAAACGATCCCCCCGGCCTTGCAGCAGCCCTTCGTAGTCTTCCGGATTCAGCAGGCTGCGATGCAGATTGATGTGGGGGCAGGCCTGCAGGTTCTTGATCGCGACATACAGGGTCTTCAGGAAACAGCCCCGCTCGACTGACGTCTGTCCCGAGCGGACCGCCTGCATGATCAGTGCCGACGCCAGGTGACTAAGATTGATCGTCGTGGAGCGGTAGATGTCCGCCATGTATCGGTCGCGGATGACGGCTGCGTACTCCTTGAAGCGGCGCGTCACCAGGCGCGCAACCAGCCCCCTCGGCGCCTCGAAGCCTTCGAACACTTCGTCGAGGCTGACGGGTGCCGGGCGCGGCATGTCGGCCAGCCATGCCGGTCGGCGGAAAGCGGCGTCATCGACGATGATCGGCGGCGCGAGACACAAGTCCATGTCGGTGTCCCGCAGCAGGATGTTGCCCTCGATAGTCAGCTCCTCGACCTGCCGCAGACTCAGACCCTGCGAGAACAACTCGACCAACTGCCGCAGCCAGTTGTCGGACGAACGGATCGGATAGAACGTGATGCTCCCGGGCACGATCGAGGTCGGCTTCATCGCGACCGCCAGCAAGGATCCGATGCCGTCGAGCTTCAGGTCGTCGCTCCACCGGGCCAGCAGTTCATGCTGCCGCCGCGCGTAGGCAGTGCGGATCGCCGCCTTGAACGCCTCGATACCCTGGGCCAGAACGGCCGGCCCGGTGTGCTGTTTGCGGTAGCGTCCGGTCGACTGCGAATAGATGCGGTAGTGGCCACGGCTGTCTACGACCCGGCGGTCCTTGACCATGCCGCCCTCCGGAAAGATCACGACCTTGCACCCCCTCAACACCTGCGTGGCGAGCAGCGGAAACAGGCGCGGATGATCGGTAGGCACGACGCCGACCCGGCTCAGGTAACGGCACAGCAGATCATCGTCCCGGAAGAATTGCGGAGCGGCAACGGCACAACTCAATGCGCCGGTCGCCTCGTAAATCAGATACTGGGGAATGAAGGTTTCGAAGCGCGAGAAATGGTTGAAAACAAAAATGTCACCGGGCCCAAGCCGGTCTTTCCCACGCAGTTGGATATCGACACGCAGGAATTTTCGGATGACCCGAAACACCCGCGCCGACCAGTCATAGAGGCCGGTGTCGATCGCGTAGTCTTCGGGCGAAGCGTATGCCGGACGGGATACCATCGCAGACCCTCATCGCGTGGGGCACGCGCGAAGCGGTTACGCTCATTAGACTGCAAAACGCGCTTCGCGTTTAGCGCTCCCGCCGGCGCTCGACGGCGGTCACGCGGCGCACAGGCACCCTTCTGCCCAGGTGCACAGGCTATATGCAGCGCACAGGCAAGCGAGTGACGGTACGCAGGACCGGGCCTGGCTGTTCCCTTTGACAGTCGGCGATCGGGGGACTGGCTCCGACGGGAGTTTATCTCGCGCTCGCTTTCCAACGACCCGGCCGGCCGGGTAACATCGCGATTCATGCGGGACGCGCCGATGCAAAGACCCGTGACCGGAGTAGGGAACAAGACGCTATGACAAGAATACCCCAGGGATTTCACGCCTCGTCGGGCATCCGGTTGAGCGCTGCACTGCTGGTGTTCGCGGCGCTACTGTCCGGTTGCGGCGACATCTACCTGGATGCGCCCCGCGGCGCGCAGGTGAACTTGATGCCGGCCAAGAAGCCGGCGCAGATCCGCGACGAACAGGTCGTCTGGTTCAAGTGGTGGGGGAACGAACCCTTCCACGAGCCCGAGACCCATGCCGCGACGATCATCGAACGTTACCACCTGACGGAGGCCCGGATCCGCATGGTCAATACCTTCGCGGACGGGTTCATCAGTTTCTTCAGCGGCCCCGTCGGGTTTCCGCGGCGCACGCTGGTCGTCGAGGGAAATCCCGGACCGACGTCCGCAGCGACACCGACCGCCAAGGAGTAGCACGATGCGTCCGATGTCCCGCTGTTCCTATCGAAACCTGCGGCGTGCCGGCATGCTGACGGCCCTCGCGATGGCCTTGAACGGTTGTTTCGTGACACGACTGGAGGCGCCGGACAACCAGACGGTCCGGTTGCTCGCCAAGGATGAACTCGCTCGCTACCGAACCGAGTACAAGAACTTCTACCTGCTCTACGGGGCGTTGCCGTTATGGCCGGTACAGCCGTCGGAGATCATCGCCAAGGAACACCTGGTCGAGGCGCGGGCACAAACCCGTGATACCGTTTCGGACGGGGTCATCACGGCGATCAGCATGCTGTTCCCGATCTCGGTCTTCACCCAGCACGTGGTGGTCGAGGGTAACCGCGCCGGCGATCTGGCCCGCGACCGGCTCATGCGCCACGATCTGGATCAACTCAAGCCGGGAGCCACCCCCAAACCGGGGACCCTCAGTCCGGCACAGCCGGTGCCTTCCACGCCGGTGCGAAACTGATGCCCTGGCTCAACTCGGCGGGCGGCGACCCGCTTCGGACGGCAGGCTTTCGACATGCAGGGTCTGCGTCGGAAAGGCGAAGCGGACGCCATGGGTTTCCGCGAGACGCAGGATCGCCAGCAGCACCTGCTGGCGTTCCGCCAACTCGGCCGCTCGGTCCGGCGCGCGAACGAGGAACTTGACGAGGACATCCAGGCTGTTCGGGCCGTAGTCGAAGAAGGCGACCTGCACCGAGTCCTTGCGAACGCCTGGATGCTCCTGCAGCAGCTGTCGGACCCCGGCGACAAAGGTTTCCAGTTGCTCAGGTGTCGTGTCGTAGGTCAGCCCGAGGACGGTCTTGACCTCGCGGTGCCGGCGGCGGTCGTGGTTGTCGATCGTGCTGCTGACGAGTTCGCTGCTCGGAATCGTCACGAGTGAGTCGTAAGCGGTACGGATCCGCGTGCTGCGAAAACCGACGTCCTCGACCGTCCCCTCGACGCCATCGACCTTAATCCACTGACCGATCGAGAACGGCTTCTCCAGCATGATGATCACGGAACCGAGGAGATTCGCCAGCGTCTGCTGTCCGGCCAGCGCGACGGCCAGACCGCCGACACCGAGTCCGGCCACCACCGAATAGGCCGGCAGCCCGATCTGGTCCGCGCCCACGATCAGGATCGCGATCGCGGCAATGATCGTCAGCAGGCGCAGGCCCAGCCGGATCAATTGACTGTCGATGCTGCTGGAGCGTAGACGCTCGACCGCGATGACCCCCTCGGCGATCGCCGAGCCGAGGACCCAGACGAGCCAGGTGGCGCCAAGGAAGAACAGTGTCCACAGGGACAGGGTCAGCGCCTTGCCGACGAACCCGGACACCTTGAACACCTCGTCGAGTACCACGGCCGCGGCCGGAGTGACCAGCATCAACGTGATCGGGCGCAGCAGACTGCTCCAGTTGGCGCCGCGCCCTCCGGCATGTCGCCACCGGTGGCGAAGCCGGTAGGACAGTCGAAAGAACATCAGCCCGATGCCGAGCACGACCACGATGCCCGCCCAGCGCCAAAGCGGCTGTTCGAGGAATGGCGACAAGGCCCATTCCGGCAGGGCGAGAAACCAGCGCGGCGGGACCCAGGGTTCCAGTGCCAGGGCCAGACCGGTCGGGCTGTAGGCCGTAAGGCCGTACAGCCCCTCCGAACTGCCGGGCTTGTAGGGCAGGTGCTCGATCCGTTCGTAGAACTCGGGAATGCGGCTGACCGTTTCCGGACCGAACAGATACTCACCGGCCCTGATCCCGGTTTCGATGCGCTTAATGCGAATCTCGGTCCCAGGGAGGGTCCAGCGCTTGAACTCGGCGTTCGCCATCGCGGCGGCATCCGGGATCGATTCAAAGGGCGGTATAGGGATGCGGTCCAGGACTTCCTTCAACTGGATCGTGAGTCGATGCGCCGACTGCGTGACCGTGGCCGGCGGCAGGCTGCTGAAATCGAGCGCCCGCTCGGCCAGCCGCAACATGTTCTGTCCCAGACGGATGGTCGCCATTTCCTCCGGAGTTGGAAACAGCCGGGGCGACGCCAGGTAGGCGCGCACGACCATGTAGCCGTCCGCGTACGAGCGGTTCATGAAATCGATGAAGCTGTGCAGCGTCGCCCGCGGGCTGGAGGTATCCACAGATGACAGCGGATACCGGTCGACATCCGGAAAGTCCTGCGCACGCACGATCCCGCAGGCACTGACCAGGAGCCACAACCACACGGCCCAGCGCACGCCGCGCCGGCGATGGTGCGATGCAGAGGAATGCTTCATGAAGGGCCTCGATGACGAGAAACGCAAGACTCTAACGCAAGGGAATCGTCAACGCCGGTGAAATGGATTTCGCGGCACCCGCCTGCAAGCGGAACAACTGCGTCAGCAGCATGAAGGTGGATTTCGACTCCAGGTCGTTGTCGGCGATGTAAAACCAGTGTCCGCGATACGGGATGGATAGAAAGGCGAGGTCCGGGCGGTCCTCGCTTTGCCGGATGTGGAACAGTTTGCCGCCCAGCGTGTGCCGCCAGTCGAATTCAGCGCCGGCCGGGCCGCGCGTCACCGTCACCAGCCCGGCCGACTTGTGGGACAACGGCGCATCGACACTGTGCGACAGCAGGAAAAAGATGCTCATCAGGGACCGTGTGCGGATCGAGACCGTGTCCGGGTCGTGCCGCAGAAATTCGCCGCTGAGGCGGTAATTCTCGAGCGTCGGATCCAGGCCGAGCAGTTGTTTGATCTCCCGAATCGTGTCGGCGTGTTTCGCGTCGGACCGGATTTCCAGCCGGGGCTCTTTGCCCTCCGAGTCGAGACGAGGGATGATCAGTTGCTGGCCGCGGACCTCGTCCAGCAGGCGCATGAGCCGCCGGAAACCACCGTCGTGCTCGGGTGCCAGATCGGGCGTAGGACCGGACGCGGACGGCGCGTTCTCGAGTCCGTTGATCCGCTCCACGCACAGGCCGAATACCCGCCGCGGGTTCCAGCCGGACTCCGCCAAGGCGAACAAGGCTTCCAGCGGGATCGGACTCAGCACGCTCTTGACGAAGCTCTCCCCTTGCAGCGGCGCATAGGAGATGGTTGGCTGCGTCGAATAGCCGGCGCTGGCGCTGAGTTGCAGGATGTCGCTCGCACTGCCGCTGAGCCCAAAAGCGGTCTGATCCAGACCGCCGGTCATTTCCAGCTTCAGCGTCGCGGCCACATTCGAGACATCGAGAAAATATGTCGGATCGCGGTAGCGCAGACGCACCAGGTTCTGCACGAACTGCTCGTTCATGCTCGCGTTGATCGCCTCGTTATAGAGAGGGTGCGTACCTTTCAGCCCGTCGGGGCCGAACGAATGACAACCGTCGAGCAGTACCGCGATCGTCATGAACAGCAGTGGTTGTCGCTTCACGAACACAGGGGCCATCCGGACTGGCAAAAGATGAGCGATGGTCAGGGGCCGGCGGCCGTGCCGTCTGCCGCGGCCCGGATCCGCTGCGAAAAATCCGGAGACTGGTCGGCCGCCTGGGCCGCGGCATTGATATGAGCGCGCTGCATCAGTTGCTCGAACGGAATGCTTGAGTCGAGACGACCGTTTTCGTAGGCATATTCGGGCGCATGGCCGCTGGCGAGAATCTTCCATGAGTACGGAAGATGGCCGGGGTTCACGGCCGTGTGCGCCAGGATCATCGTCGTGCAGTTGGTGGTCAGCGTATTGTAGAAACGCGGATGATCTCGCAAGGTATTCATATCGCGCAAGTAATCCACGAAGATGCGGCGCGCATTCTCGATCGGCCCCGTGAGTCGGAACAGGTAGACCTGCTCCGGGGGATCCTTGCGGTAATTCGTTCTGACACGGATCAGGTCGCGCTCGTCGCCGGCGATATATACGAGTTCGTACTGACGGAAGAAGCCGGGTAGGGTCGCATAAGGTTTCGTGCGGTCCTTGCGCGCCTCTATCGAGACGGCCAGGTGTGCCTCGCCGAAGCCGAAGCTCAGGAACAAATGCGCGATGTCGGGCCCCATCCAGTACGAGGCCAACAGGTCGAGCCGGTCCAGACGTCGCAGGTCGAAGGTCCGGTCGTAATAGGCCGGCGTGAAGTCGGTTTCGCTGCGGTAGTCGAAATTCCGGATGTTGTGCACGGTCACTAGATCGCCATCGAAAGTCGCATACGGCAGCACGGCCACCTCCGGCTGCCAGTCGCGGTCATTGGAGGCCCGGGTGCCGAACCACAGTGCCAAGGCAACGGCGAACAGCGCTCCGCAGCCGCCCAGGGCCCACCAGCGGGTGCGACGCACGACCAGTGCACTGATCACCGCGCCGCTCAGCACGCCAAGAATACCGGCGGCGACGGTGCGCGCGGACTCCGGGCCCGGCGCCAGATAGTAGACCGCCAGAGTGCTCCAGATAAGCGCAATGGCCACGGCCAGGCCACACAGGACCCAGCCCACCGTCGTTGCCACGTGACCCCGCCTCATTGACGCGGCGCAGCCGGCGACGCCAAGTGCTCCATCAGTATGCGCCGCACTTCCTCTATTGCCTCGGGGGTCGATTGCACGCTATGCCCGGAGTCGACGACCAGTTCGGACACGGCCTCCGTTATGTGGGCGCTGCGGTACGCGACGACACCGTCATCGCCCTCTTCCTTGGGGCCACCGCCCTTCACCGCGATGATCGAATGCGCCTTGATGCGCCGGTCGACCGGGATCGCCGCGAGCATCTGAATCCCCGGATTATCCGGGTTCATGTTGTCGATGGCGTTGGGCGGCCGCCGCAGGAATTGCACCAGTTTCTCATCCCCGCTCAGC
Organism: Methylolobus aquaticus; assembly: GCF_054172105.1. Classification (NCBI taxonomy): domain Bacteria; kingdom Pseudomonadati; phylum Pseudomonadota; class Gammaproteobacteria; order Methylococcales; family Methylococcaceae; genus Methylolobus; species Methylolobus aquaticus. Next base: position 328,713 of record NZ_JBSYXP010000003.1, on the reverse strand, counting down.
GTGGCCGCCTGCGAAGCCCGACTGAACAAATCCACCGGCAGCGTGACCAGCCAGGCCGCGACCGCCCCGACCCGGCCCGTGGCGAGCAAAGCGCCGTGGTGGGGCGTCGACATGAACACCACGCGTTCGACGAACGGCAGCGGCGTATAGAAAAACGAGCGCTGCAACAAGGCGTGTGTCTCCGGATCGACCTTGACCTGGTCCAGCGGCTTGTCGCTGATGCGGTCCCAGAACCGGGTACCGCTGTCGATGGACGTTAGCTTGGTCAGCAAGCCGCCCTGGCTATGTCCGATCACGATCATCCGGTGCAGCGCCGCATCCGTGCCCTTGGGATCGAGTTCCTTGAGCGTGTCCGCCAGCGCAACCCGCAGGCGGCCAGCCGAGTAGGGAATGGGGTTACCGGAATCGTAGAAGAACACCCAGATCTGGTAGTGCTCCCGGATTTCGGGGTCGCCTTCGAGTTCATTGACCAGCTCCGCCCAGCGCGCCGGGCTGGAAGCCGTGCCGTGCACCAGTACGATGGGGATCTTCCCGCGCCGGTAGGGATGGAGCGTGAACAGACCGTCCTGTGCCCGATCCTTCGGAATCGAGCCGCGGAAGGCCCCGTTGCGCAGGAAACCGGCGATTTCGAGGTCGTAGATCGGGTTGCCTTCCAGTTGGAAGGCGAGCGCCGCGGTGGGGTCGGATTCCAGACGCTGCTGTCGTCCGTCGACGGAGACCGTCGAGACCTGATCCGCGGCGTACAGCTCGAGGCGACCCGCAATCTGGCCGCGGGCCAGATCGTTCCGGGCATGTTCGAGGCGCAGCAAGGCGGTTACGGGCACCTTCACGCGGGCACCGAGCCGGTCCGCGCCGGGCAGGTTCGACGCTGCCTGGCCGGCGGCGAGGCTCGCGGCCAGCGGTGCGCCCAGACCCGGACTGTGATAGCGATTCCGCAGTCCGCGGACTTCCAGCGTCGTCGTCGGGACGAAGCGGTCGAGCCTATAGCCGCCCCAGGTCATCCCGGACGGATCCAGGCTCACGCGCAATTGGCCGAAAGGCAGCGGAAACACACCCGGCTTCAGGTGGACCTCGTCGCCATCGCGACCATCCGCGAAGCCGTGGGCGACGGCCTGGTTATAAAGGTCGTAGGTCTGCCGGTAGCGCGGATCGGCCGGGTCGAGCTGGGGTCCCGCGCCATCGCCCGGAAACAGCAGGGCCCAGGCATACACCGCCGACGCGAGGAACCAGCGACGGTCGTCGGCGCGCTGACCTTGCAGGAAGGACAGTTCCGCCAACGCGAACAGGCGATCCTCATCATCCGCGGGCTTCAGATTGCGGTGCAAGTCCGCCAGCACGGCCTCGGGTTGCTCGCCGAACCGGTCCAGCAGCCCCTGTCGCCGTAGCACCGTTTTGGACGCCTCGGAGGGTTGCTCGGCAGACAGAGCACTCTCGTTCTGGATACGGTAGGCGGTGGGAATGTCGACCGGCTCGACACCGACCGGGGTGGCGCAGCCCCCCAGGGTCAAGGCGACACACGCCAGGCTCAGTGCGACCAGTCGGTTTAGGAATGACGCGTCCATCGGGACCGGCTGCGATGCGATCAAGTGTTGCTCCTCATGTTGTCTGAATCGTGGATTCCGCGGTGACCTCGCGGGCTTGCCGTTGCTTATTCCGCCTTGCCCAGAAACACGTGGACCATCCCGGCCAGGAGTTCGTCGAGCGGAAACACCGTGGCGAGGAGCGGCAGGAATGGCAGGATGATGGCCACTACGAGCGGCAGCACCCCTTCCTTCGTGATGGGTAGGGTCTTCATCTCCCGCGCGCCCTTGACGAGGGTGGCGAGATCGGCAAGTGGCGAAAACTCCGGCTCGCGGCCGTGCTCGGACGCGGGCTCACGCGGGGCCGCTTCCAGCCATCGGTCGGTGAACGTTTGCCAGTGCTGCTGGGCCAGGGCTTCGTAGCGGATAAGCGCCTCGTCCTTGGCTCGGTACGCGGGCCGGAAAAAGGCGAACAGCGGTCCTAGAAACAGACCGAGGATCGCCAGCGCGGCCCCGGCGATGAAGCCCTTCAGTTCACCGAGCGGTGCGCCCTCGTTGAGCACGAAATCGGCGACCGAACCGGCAGCGGCACCGGCAAACGCCAGGGCCAGCAGCGCGAAGGCCTGGACCGAATCCCCCAGGAATGCCAGGCCGCCGCGCTCATCGGGGTGGCCGGGAAGGATGTTCAGATCGAGCCGCGACAGCCCGAACATCACGCGCCACCACAAGGACAAGCGATAGAACCAGCGATAAATCATGAACTGCAGCAGCGGCAGGCTGACCCAGGCGTACCAGCGACCCGCCCAGGTCAGCTCCGGTCCGACATGGATCCAGCTCGCATGATGGCCATGGGTCGCGACGGTCACGGAGATCTGAGAGGTCGCAAACGCGAGCGCCAGGACCACCACTTCGGCTGCCGTCGACTCACGGGCCTGCAGCGCGCGCATCATGATGTCGACGAAACGCCCGTAAGTGGCTTTCGGTACGAGGCCCGAGGTTACGGCATGGCTCAAGGCTTGCTCCAACTGGGGACGCACCGAGTTCTCCGCCACGATCAGCAGTGGCAGCGTGACCAGGAAACGCGCGTAGGTCGCGATGTGGGTCATGACCGAGGCCGTGGCCGCATCCGCAGGGGGAGCGAGACCCTGCCACCAGGACAGAAGGACCAGCGGCACCCAGGTGATCGCGATGCAGGCCAGGACGCGCCGCCCTATCGCCGGGCGCTCATGGTCGAGCAGCCGGAGCGCTGCTTGCAGGCGATGAAACGGGCCAGAAGCCCCAAGGGGAAAGACGATCGGTTCGGGTTCGTGTGTCACGGCAGCCAGGTCGGAAAGTCTGGGGAAAGGGCAGAGGGGCGTGTCGGTCGCTCAGTCATCGAGATAGAGCGCCAGCGACAGGATGTGATGCAACTGATTCGGCGCCCCGTCGCGGTTGCTGAACTGGTTCAGGTAGCCGACTTCGGTGTGCGTCGATGCGCTCAAGCGGTACGCCAGGCCGAAGAAAATGCGGTTCTGATTGAAACCCTCATTGGTGTAGCTCGTGCGGTTCACGTTGATGAACAATTCGTCCGAGAGGACCCAGCTCCAGCCCGCCCAGGCCGGGATCGGTTGCGAAAACTTGACCTGCTGGCGGAATCGCCAGCCGACCTTCGAATTATCATCGGGCCGGTAGCGCTGTTCGAGGCGGGTCCTGAGATTCCATTGGCCGCTTTCGCTATGCGTACTCCACAGATACTGCTGCCACGAGCGCTGTTCATTGCGGCTTTGGTTTGTGAAGGGCTGCATCGTAGGTACGTAGGCATAGCCGAGCCAGAGGCTGCTGTGGTCATTGAGCGCATAGCCTACACCGGCCCGCAGGATGCCTTGTGACAGCGTGGTCGAATCGTTCCCGTAGCGTCCCTGGCCCTCCAGCCAGAAGCGGATGGGGTTGGTCGCGGGGTCCACCAGGCCGAGCGTGCCCTTGGCCGTAATCGCCGTCCATATCTGAAAGTCCTGAAAGGGCAAGCACGCGGCCCAGCCTGACCATATCAGCAATGCCCACAGGCACGGCACGAGGCGCTGCACAGAACCTCGACGGATCACGGGGGATGATGGGTCGCGCTCGAATTCCGATGTTACCCGAAGCCAAAAGCCGGCGGCCGGATTATTCCACGCTGTACCCGCGTCCCTTCAGGCAGGCACCGTAGGCGCGCTGGAAATTGCCGACCTGTTCCGAGTGCGCCTGCGCCTGCTGGGCCTGAGCTTGTTGCTCGGCCTTTTGCTGTTGCCGCCGCTTCGCTCCGGCCATGAGCCCACCCGACGCGGCGCCGATGGCAGCCCCCTCCCCGGCATTGCCGGCAATCGCACCGATTGCCGCTCCAGCGGCCGCCCCGCGGGCGCCTCCGCGCAGCACACCGCCCCGCTGCGATTGCTGAGAAGGCGCGGGCTGCGCCGTCGCGTCCTTCATCGGGTCGAACCCGGTCTGCTGTGTTGCCCACCCCTGGCATTCCGCCTTGTCGCGCGCCATCTTTTCCGGGCTCTGACCCTTGGCCGGGTAGACGAACGGTTGCTGGGCCAGAGCGGACGCGGTGAATGAGAACATTGCGATCAGCAGGGCGACCGGGCAACGGCGAGACCGGATCTTTGGGCACATGGGAGGTCCTCCTTATCGAAATCAGGCAAGGTAAAATCGGAACCCGCGCTCACTGCGAGGTGGCCGGGAGAACCTGCTGAACCTCGGCGCCTTGCGCAAAGGCATTGCAGTTCGCAGGATCGCGGCACAGCGCCATATACACCGCCTGCCGTCCACACCCGCGCACTCCGATCGTGTATCCCGCCGACGGAGCGCTGGTCCCGCCGGTCACCAGTGGGCCGTGAACCCGGCGAACGGGCCATTCAGTGTCGTGTTGGTTTCCATGCGCGGATTGGGCTCGGTCGAGATGCGCAGCGCGCGATAACCGAGTTCGACCGAACTGGGTACATCGCCGACCTGGAAGCGGTAACCGACGAGGCCCTGCAGGGTCCCGGTGAAGCTGACATCGTCGGCACCGAAGCCACCCAGATTCCCGTCGGCCATCACGAACCAGTCCGGACTGAGATCGATACCGAAGCGGCCGCCGATCAATGGCGCCGTCACCGTCGCGTTGCTGGTCCGCTGGCCGAGACGCTTCGGGTCCAGCGTATTCGTCAGCCACAGCGTGCGACCGGCGAGATAGACGTCGAGGCGGTTGGAATGAGCCATGCCCTGCCAGTTCGAGTGATCGGCCGGCGATGGCCCGAACAGCCGGTACATGACACCGTAGTCCATCAGACCCAGTTGGGTGGACAGACCGACGCTGGCCAATCCCCGTGGCCCCGACTTGTCCTTGAAATCGAGATCCATGTAGTTGCCGTCGAGATAGAAGCCGAACCGCTCGTAGTGCGCTTCGAACCGCCCCATGAAGGCCAGGGGTACGGAGCTGAGCTTTCCCGCGATGTCGATGAAATTGACGTCCACCGATTTGCTCAGCGGCCCGGCGCTGTAGTTGCCGGTGACGCCGGGCAACCACGCGTAGGCAGTCAGGTTGAACGACCAGGGGCTGGTTTCGCCGGCGTTGGCCTTGGCTGCAGGCTCATCCGCGGCGCAGTGGCCGGTCGCGGCGACGAGCGTTAGCGCGCAAACCATGGATGCGCAGCAAAGCCGCGGTGTTGCTCGATTCCCTTGCCGCGCCATTTCGCTACTCTCCTTACGAACCCTCATCGGACCTCCACGGTGACCTGGTCGATCTTGCCGGTGAAGCGCGTCGCGCTGCCTTCGCCGATACCATCGACCACGGGCGTCGCGTCATCCACGCCGACATCGGCGGTTTCATCGGCCGAGAAGATACGCGGCTGCGTATGTTCGATGCGACCTTCCGCCAGCTTGCGACCATTCGCCGACAGCACGCCGGTACCGCCCTTGCCGACACCCCCGCCGTCGTACTGAAAATCGAGCAGCAACGTGGCTTTGCCGGCGGGCAGCGCATCCGGCGCCATCACCGTGAACTGCTCGAGGCCCAGATAGTTGTAGGTGTAGGCCGGCTTGCCGTCCTTCAGGTACAGGCTCCAGCCGCCAAAACGACCGCCCTGCGCCAGGATGACACCCTGGGCGCCGCCGTCCGGAATCTGCACGTCGGCGGTGATGCTCAGCGAACGGTTCTTCACGTCGATGAACACGTTTTCCATCATGCCGGTCATCCCTTCGCCCAGTGTCAGCCGGGTCCGCCCTGCCATGACGTCCGGCCGGCCCACCGCGCTGGCCGTGAGGCGCTCCAGAAAGCGATCGTCCAGCGGCAGCACGTTGAACTTGACCGCTTCCGCGAGAAAGCGCTGCTGCATCTCGGCGAGCTTCTTCGGATTGTCCTTCGCCAGATCGCGCGCCAGACTGAAGTCATGCCGGGCGTCGTACAGTTCCCAGACATCCTGGTCGAGCGGGTGCCGGTTCGTCGCTTCCCAAGGGGCCCGGTGCACCGTGCCGGCGAACCACCCGTCGTGGTAGATGGCGCGATTGCCGAAGATTTCGAAATATTGCGTCAGATGCCGATCCCGGGCCGTCGGATTGTCGAAGGTGTAGGCCAGGCTGACCCCCTCGATCGGCGCCTGCTTGACCCCATTGACGACTTTCGGTTCCGGCAGGTGCGCCGCTTCCAGCACCGTCGGCGCGATGTCGATCACGTGATGGAACTGGCTGCGCAGGCCGTTCTTTGCGTGGATGCCCTTGGGCCAATGGACCACCATGCCGTTGCGCGTACCACCGAAATCGGAGGCGACCTGTTTGGTCCACCGGAAGGGCGTGTCGAAGGCAACCGCCCAGCCGGCAGCCATGTGCGGGTAGGTTTCGGGTCCGCCCCACTGGTCCAGATGCTTGAGTTGATCCTGAACCGTCTCCTGTACGCCGTTGAAATAGGTTCCCTCGCTGAAAAGGCCGGACATGCCGCCTTCGGCGCTGGCGCCGTTATCGCCGGAAATGTAGACGAACAGGGTATTGTCCAGTTCGCCCAGGGCTGCCAGGGCATCGACCAGCCGGCCGACTTCGTGGTCGGTATGTTCGGCAAAGCCCGCGTAGACTTCGGCCTGCCGCGCGAACAGGCGCTTTTCATCGGCTCCGAGCGCATCCCAGTCTTTGATGGCCTCGGGCTTGGAAGCGAGCGGGGTGCCGGGCGGTACGATGCCAAGTTCGATCTGGCGTTGCAGCGTCTCCTCGCGCAGGCGGTCCCAACCCTTATCGAACCGGCCCCGGAACTTGTCGGCCCATACCCTGGGGACGTGGTGCGGCGCATGCGTGGCGCCCGGTGCGTAATAGACGAAGAACGGCTTGTCGGGCGTCAGCGCCTGCTGGTAGCGCACCCAGGCGATCGCCTGATCGGTCATGTCTTCCGTGAAGTGATAACCCCGCTTGCGAGGCGGCTCGACCTTCGTGACCCCGTCATAGATCGACGGCGCCCACTGGTTGGTCTCGCCACCCATGAAGCCGTAGAACTTGTCGAAACCCTGCAGGGTCGGCCAGCGCGCGAACGGCCCCGACACGCTGATTTCCCAGGGTGCCGTTTCGTGCCATTTGCCGAAGGCCGCCGTGCTGTAGCCGTTGTGCCGGAGGATCTCCGCCAATGGGGCGACGCTGCCCGGCAGCACACCGGTATCCCCAGGAAAGGCCGTCGCCGTTTCCATGATCGAGCCGGTGTTGCCGGTGTGGTGGTTACGGCCCGTCTTCAGCGCCTGCCGGGTCGGCGAACATAGCGCGGTCGTATGGAAGTTGTTGTAGCGCAGGCCGCCCTGGGCCAGCCGGTCCAGCGTCGGCATCGGCACCGGCCCACCGAAGGTTCCGGGCACCGCGAAACCCATGTCGTCCAGCAGCACGATGACGACATTCGGCGCGCCCTCGGGGGCCTTGACCTCGAACCGCGGAGGCGGCTTGGCATTGCGCGCGTCCAGCGTCTTGATCGGGGCGTATTTCGGCTCGGGAATCGGCAGCACGGTCCGGTCGACGCGATGCGCGGCATGCTGCGGAATCGGACCCGGCGCAGCGATCAACACGCCGTGAAATCCGAGCAGCATCAACGCGCTCGCGCGTAGCCAGACGGTCATATCCATGCGGTAAAGTCCTTGGAGGTGGTGGTTCGACGGTAGTGCCGGCCTGGGGTGCGTGTTGTTCCGGAAATCCCGACTGCCGACCTGCGCGATGTGAACGGGTTTCCTACCGGTCTGCCGCTCGGAAGGCATGGGCAGACAACCTGGGGCAGCGCCTGTATCCGCTGTGCTCCGATATCCCAGACAGAGGCTACGAAAATGCCGGACCCGGAGTCTAACAAAATTACGCATGGCCTCTCGTGAATGCAGCATCCTGTTTGGAGAACCGTGGTTTCGAATACATGCTGGTTGGCTCCCGTATTGCTTACCTAAACTGGCTCTTGGTCAGGCCACCTACTGCCGGGTGCCCTTCAAGCCTGTCCCGCGGTACCGTAAGTGGCGCTTTTCCTCGGGGCTTTGGGATCCCAATAACGTTCTATGCTGCACGGGTAATGGTTCCACTATCGCGTTCGGAGTTTCTCAACCCACGGTCGGCGCGGGTGTTTTCCCCCATTCGATTGGGTGCCGTGGGGCAAATCCCCCGCTTTACCGCAAGGTCGATCACGCGACTGGCTAGGCTGATTCCGGTGTTCCGGGCCTTCTGGTCGCGCCGACTGCCGGGTCCCCGAACCTCATCAGGGGGCCGAATTTGAGCGCGCAAACCTTACCGCCATTCGGCCTCGATCCCGGGCGGACCTGGACCTTCGTCTCGGCGACACCGTCCGATACCGAACACCTGATCCGGCCGCTGCAGGCGCGCTATACCCAGTCCGGGCGTGGCCGCTTCGGGCAGCGTATTCATGGCGTATTGCTCGATCACGTGTTAGTCGTGTCCGATTGGTTGAATACACCGGTTCACTTTAGCGGTAGCGTGCTCCCGGATTCGCTCGCTTTCCAGTGCTTTCGTAGCCGGGCACCGGTGCGCAAAGGGCATTCGCAGCTCTCGCATCAGTGCCTACAAGAGCATTTGGTCATGTGGTCGGCCAGTGAGGAACTCGGGTTGGCATCGCAGGCGGAAGTGGAGGTCCTGTCTCTGTTCGTCGAGGAAACTTACTGGAATCAGGTCGCCGAAACTCTCGGGATTCCGGTTCCCAAGCATGAGAGCCGACTCGTAGCCTTCCAATTCTCGGATACCGATCTGCTGCGCCTCCGTCGCCGCTGGCATTGGGTGTTGGAGGCCGCGGCAATCTATCCGGCGTGTTTTCAGCGTCCTGCCATACGCCGCGTGGCGGAGATGGGTCTGGTCTGTGCGATCTTCGAGTTGTTGGGGCGGAGACATCAGCAACGCATCGAGGAATCGGCGGGCATTTCGCGGCGACGCCAGGCGGTCGCTCGGGTCGAGGCGCATATCCGCGACCACTACTCGGAGCCGCTGACCTTGCCGGACCTGTGTGAGCTGTCCGGACTGAAGGCACGCGCCCTGCAGTACGCCTTTCAGGAAAAGCACGCGCTGACGCCGATGGCCTTCCTGAAGATCGTCCGCCTCAATCGGGCGCGGGAGCGCCTGCGCGAAGGCGACCCACGCACCACGAGCGTGACCTCGGTGGCCCTGAGCGTCGGCTTCTGGCATCTGTCCCAGTTCGCGAGCGATTACCAGGCGCTGTTTCACGAATTGCCGAGCGAGACCCTGCGCATGGGCAAACGGACTGTGTCCCGCGACCGTGCAAGAGAGCTTAGCAGCGCCGCCGCGGCCACTCGCAATGGTCCTGACGTCGCTTGGTCTGGGGACGCTGAGGCGCAGACACACACGGTTCCGCGGCGTCAGCGGGTAGAGCGCTAAACCCCATGCGCCAGCCCAAGTCTTCCGGGCATTCCCGTTAAACGCTCGGTGCGCCCAGGCGAGCGCAGGCACGTCCTGCTCTGCGCAGTTGGAACGGCAAATGACCCGAGCGGTACCATGACGCGCCAAGGCCCACCTCTGTCCTGAATCCACAGCGGTTGGGCTCACACGCCATATCAGCCGCCCTCCAATCCCAAAGCGTTCCTTCGATGTACTTCAACCTGCGAGGCTTTTCAAAAGCACTGTGGCTAGCCCTGATACGACAGCCGTTCAGTCCGTCACCGGCGCGCCATGGCTGCCGCTCGATGTTTCGGCACAATACAGCACGTTCGCGAACGGGGTACCTTCACTCATGGGGATGGTCCGCACCGCGAGGCCGAGTTCCCCCAAGCGGTTCACCCATTCGGTGCGGCTGCGATAATGGTAACGTTGCCGCCATTCGCAACGGCGCCAGGCGCTGATCCGCTCCGCGGCGACCGTCGTCGCAAACCGCCATCCGGCCGCGGCATCGGCTTCGCGAATCACCAAGAGACCCCCGGGATTCAAACGCGCTGCCGCGCGCTCCAGCAGTTGATCCTGCTGCGCGGCGTTCAGGTACAGCAGCACGTCGATCAGCAGGATCAGTCGCGCGCAGGGAAAATCTGTCGCAAGCACATCCCCCGTCACGATCTCGGCTTCACCATCCATCGCCGCGCGCGCGGCTGCGGCATGCGCCTCCCGGCGCTCGATACCGACCCGGTGCGGCCCCGTTGCTTGGGCTTCGCCCGAAAGTGCCAGGGCCGAGGCGCTGGCAAGCACCGCCAGCGCAATCCCCCGACCGCAGCCGAGATCCACCACAGCCCCGTCGGCTGGCGGCAAACCGGCTTCGAACAGGTAGCGGTACACGGGATCGTGGCGGAGTTTGCCGCGCACGAAACCCTGAGCGAACCGCCCGACCGGACGATACCGCGCCACAACGGCGTCCGCGGCTACCCGGAAGGATTCGGCAGGTGGCGCGTGGCGAGATAGGCCCATCGATAATCCGTCAGTGAAGGTGCAGGCGAATCGGACCGCATACCGGCCATGGAATACCGGGCCCAGCCGCCACCGCGACCCATCCTGGACACCGAGCCGGATACGGCTTCCAGGCCGCGTGAGCGCCCGCCGTCTTCCCCAAACTTGTAAGCCACAGGCCGAATGAGGAAAATACCGGGCCTTTCCTCATCGTCTTCCGAGCGGTTGTCGCCCCTACGGCGTCATCCGGCCGCGCATAGTAAATCGACTGCATGCTGTTCAATTCGCGGGAATTCATCCTGCTGTTTCTGCCCATCGTACTGTCCCTGTTCCTCTGGTTGTGGAAACGCGGCTGGAGCCGCGGGGCGGTCAACACGCTGACGCTCGCCTCGCTGTTCTTCTACGGGTGGTGGAACCCGGCCTACCTGGGCCTGATCATCGGCTCGATCACCGCCAATTTTCTGATTGGCCGCGCCTTGGCGCGCCCCGGCGACAGTCACGGCGCTCGGAAAACCATTTTGGTGCTGGGGTTGGCCTTCAATCTCACGCTGCTTGGCTATTTCAAATACGCCAATTTCTTCGTGGACACGGTCAATGCGGTGGCGGGCACGGACTTCCGACTGGCCAAGATTACATTGCCCTTGGCGATCTCGTTCTTTACGTTTCAGCAGGTCTCGTTCCTGGTGGACACCTGGAAAAAGGGAGGGCTGCACTACTCCTTCGAGCGCTACGCGGCTTATGTGACGTTCTTTCCCCATGAAATCGCCGGACCGATCGTACGGCACTACGAATTGATTCCGCAATTCGCACTCGACCCATGGCGCGACGGGCTGTGGCAACGCCTGGGACGAGGCACCAGCCTGTTCACCATCGGGCTGGTCAAGAAAGTATTCCTGGCCGATCCCCTGGCCGGCATCGTCGATCCCATCTTTGCCGGCGCGGCGAAAGCGGGCGCCTTGGGAACCGGCGATGCCTGGATAGGCGCGATCGGCTTCTCCTGGCAGATCTATTTCGATTTCTCCGCTTACACGGATATGGCTCTCGGCGTCGCGCTGATGTTCGGCTACACGCTGCCGATCAATTTCGACCGCCCCTACCGGGCGACATCGATCCGCGAGTTGTGGCAGCACTGGCACATGACCCTGTCGCGCTTCCTTCGCGACTATTTGTTTGTGCCTCTCGCAACCAGTCACTGGCTGCCGCAACCCCGTTTCCTCGGCATGATCATCACTATGTTTCTGGCGGGACTGTGGCACGGCGCCGCGTGGACCTTCGCGGTTTGGGGAGCCGTTCAGGGCCTTGCCCTTGCGCTGTATACCCTCATCGACCGACGGTTCCGCCGCAAACTGCCCGCGGCCTTCGGTTGGGCCCTGACCATGCTGTTCTGGTTCGAGACCTGCCCGTTATTCCGGGCCGACAGTTTCGGCACGACGTTGCAGTTCTGGCGTGCAATGCATCAGGGAAGCCCGGGCAGCCAGACCCTGAGTCTGGAGAATGTGGCGCTGTTGGCGACCGCCGGGGCGATCGCCATCTTCGGACCCTCCAGCCAGGATGTTGCGTCGCAGCGCCTGCAACCGCGCGGTTATACCGCGGCAGCATTCGGCATGGCGGTGTTCATTGCGTTGTTCAGTACGTGGGGCGAAGTTGAACAGGAATTCATCTATTTCCAGTTCTGAGATCGCTTGGCGGCGCTTTTGCGGGCTGGCCCTCGTCGGAGCGCTCGCCCCGATCGCCGTCCTGTACGCTTTGATGTTGATCATCGACCCTTACGACTCGGTTCCGTTCTCGCCGGCCTGGGACCGTTATCCCGTCCGGAGCGATCATCGGCACTGGAACGCCAAACTGGTCCGCCAACCAGGCTTCGACAGCCTGGTCATCGGCACGTCCACGGCGATGCTGATGAAGCCGCAGGTTCTGGAAGCAGCTTTTGGCGGCCAGTTCGTCAATCTCGCCATGCCCTCGGCGACACCGTTCGAGTCGCTGCGTCTGCTGGAGCGCTTCCGCTCGTCCCGGCTCGCGGTACACACGGTGCTAGTCGGGATCGACAGCCAGTGGTGCCAACCCGACATCTCGCGACCATTCACCAATGAAAAGCTGCGGAAAGCCTCGCCCGAATGGCTTTACGACTCCGTCCTGTGGAACGATCTGCCTCCGTTCAACAAGACGAGTCTGAAGGCGACATACGATCAGGCCCGTGCGCTGCTCGGGCTGTTCGTCCCCTATCAGCGCTGGCGGGATGGCTACGAAGACATCACCAAGAGCCTGCACAAGCACACCGATCCCGAATCGGTGCGAAAGCGCATCTACGAGGGCCCGCACGAAGGACGGCTGTGGCGCAAGCAGAATTACCACGATACCCCGGCTTATCCGGGGTTGGCACAGTTGGCCGACGCCCTGGAGACCTTGCCGGCGACAACACTGAAAATCCTGTTCTTCGCGCCGTACCATGTGTTCCATCAGGCCGAGCCGGGTTCGGAACAGGAAGCCTTGTGGGACGGATGCAAGCGGCAGGCAGCGGCGCTCGCCCATCGCCTACCGAACAGCGTGGTGGTGGACTTTTTGCGCCGGTCACGGATCACCCGCGACGACAGCAACTTCATCGACGGTTACCATTACACGACCGCGATCGCCGATGAACTGATGCACTACCTCGACCTCGCCGTACACGGCGATCCGCCCGAGCGCGAGGAGTACGCCGTCATCGCTCGCTCGCCCGCCGCGCTTGCTCCCTCTGCATCCCGTTGAGTTCATTGGCCCCCGCAGGCGATTTCCAGCGTCCGCCGGAGCAGCGCACCCCTCTGCCCACGCTACAATGCGGCAGCCTGTCCCGCGGAAAAACGGATCGGAACCCGTGAGTGCCCTGAAAAAACTTGCCTCCCAGACTGCCATCTACGGCCTGAGCAGCATCGTCGGGCGGTTCCTGAACTATCTGCTCGTCCCACTCTACACCTACCGCTATTCAACCGGGGAATACGGCGTCGTATCGGAGCTTTATGCCTATGCGGGATTCTTTGCGGTGATCCTGATCTTCGGCCTGGAAACCGGCTATTTCCGCTTTCGCCAGCGGGCCGGGAATGATTCGCGCAAGGTCTACGGCACCGCGCTGAACTCCGTGCTGATCGCCAATCTCGCCTTCGTCGGGCTGTCCTACGCCTACGGCGACGACCTGGCGACCCTGCTGCTGTATGAGAAACACCCTGAATATCTGCGCTGGTTTGCCTGGTTTCTCGCTTTCGATGCGCTGTCGGCGATCCCGTTCGCCCAATTGCGGGCGGAGAATCGGGCACTGCGCTTCGCCGGGGTCAAGATCGCCGAAATCCTGGTCACGATTGCGCTCAACGTGTTCTTCATCGTCTATCTGCACGATCTGCATGCGGCCGATCCCGACGCTCCCCTCGCGCAGCTCTATGACCCGGAAATGGGGGTCGGCTACATCTTCATCGCCAATCTGCTGGGTAGCGGCTTCAAGCTGTTGCTGCTGCTGCCGCAGTTCAGGGGCATCTTTGCCGGCATCGATTGGACGCTGCTGAAGCGCATGCTGGGCTACTCGCTGCCGATGGTCGTGATCGGCCTGGCCGGCATCGTCGACGAAATGCTCGGGCGTGCGATACTGAAATTCACGCTGCCCTATGACCCGGAGACGAACCTGCAGCAGCTCGGGATTTACGGCGCCTGCTACAAGCTGTCGGTGCTGATGTCGCTGTTCATCCAGGCCTTCCGTTACGCCGGCGAGCCGTTCTTCTTCGCGCATGCCGACAGGAAGGATGCCAAGGCGATGTATGCCACGGTGCTGCGCTACTTCGTGATCTTCTGTGTGTTCGTGTTCCTGCTCGTAATGTTGTACCTGGACCTGTTCCAGTATTTCATCGGTGCGGAGTTCCGCGCGGGTCTGACCGTCGTACCCATTCTGCTGCAGGCAAGCCTGTTCCTCGGTATCTACGTGAACCTGTCGATCTGGTACAAACTGACCGACCGCACCTTGCTCGGCGCGGGAGTCGCCCTGTTCGGCGCCGTGCTGACGATCGTGCTGAACCTGCTGTGGATCCCGAAGCTCGGCTATGTGGGTTCGGCCCTGGCCACGCTGAGCTGCTACGTCAGCATGACCACGATTTCCTACCTGCTGGGCCGCCGGTATTACCCGGTCGACTACGACGTCGGCGCCATCATCGGCTACATCCTGTACGGCATAGGCCTCTATTTCGCGAACTGTGAACTGATCCTTGCCACCGGCTGGCACCCACTGCTGACCGGGAGTGGCGTCATGGGTCTTTTTCTGGTCACTGCGGCAGCCCTGGAGACCCTTCGGGTGCGTCGCCTCCGCCGCACGTCCGTCCGACCCGCCTGATCCCCAAGAGCCCAGGCCGCGGCGATCCTGCGCGGATCGCGGCATGGGAAATCGTGCCTATTGCCCTGCAACGCTCGCGGCAACAGACTGGATCCGGCGGGAATCCGCGCCCTCGAACAGGCCGGATGTGTTCGCCACCCGTCATCGGCACGGAGCAGCCAACGGTGGATACACGCGACCACAGCTCGTGGATTGGACGGTGCGCTCTCGCCGCACTGTGTCTGAGTCTCCTGTGCGCCTGCGCGACGACGCCCTCCCTCGTCCGACAGCATCAGGATTTTGCGGCCCACTGCGCGGGCATCCGGCGAGTGGCGGTCGTTCCGCCCAATGTCCGGCTGTATCTGGTTCACCTGGGTGGACTCAAGGAGGGCCTGAGCGGGCAAATGCCTCGCGTCGCTGAGGCGCTGATTCAGGTGATCGGCGAGGAGCTGACCCGCCAGGGATTCGAAGCCGCCACGATACAACAAGCCCAAGGGGCAAGACTGGACTCCGCTGCGCTGTTCCGCGAAGCCGAAATCTCCCGCCTCTATGCGCAGATCAGCAGTGAGATGGCCGGGAGACCCGGCACGCCATCGCGCCATCGCAACATCGAATGCACGCTGGGTCAGGACGCGAAAGACCTGGCCGCATTCGCCCGGAGCGATGGCCTGATCTTCGTGAACTTCGCGGGATGGAAACGATCCGGTGGATCCGTTGCCACGGAAATGGCCTTCAAGGTCTTGCTGACCTTGGCCGGAGGCTACTTGCCCCAGGATCCGATAGGTGCCAGCGAACTGGAGATCGCTTTGGTAGAGGGCGGAACCGGAGACATTCTATGGACCAACCGCGTAGCGAATACCCGCTTTGGCTTCGACCGGCCGGATTTCGACATGCAGGAACTGCGGGGCATGACGAAGGAATTGTTCGAGGGCTTTCCGCAGCGATCGAAATGATGGTCGGACAGGACCGCCACCGAGACCGAGGCGACCGATGAGCACTCAGCCTGTCGAGACGCGCCAACGAGCGGCGCTTACGCGGTCATTTCCGCCGACGCCCTGGGTCACCGCGACGACAAGGCGCGGCTGTCGATTCGCCATCCGGAGCACCCTGCTGCTCGGCCTTTGCTGGACCCTCCCCGCCTGCTCGAATCTCGGATACCCGCGCCCGGGTCCCGAATGCAGCGACATGCCCTTGCCATCACTGCCGGACTCTGCACCACGCCTGCACTTTGAGGCCTTTTCCATGCTGCCCCCGCAAGGACCGAACTGGTGCATGCTGCTGGACCAAGGGAAGGGGGGCATGTTCCTCAAGAACCCATTCGGCGGCCGGTACCTCGACAAGCCTCCGACCGAGCGAGAAACGCGAAACACGCTCATCGCAATGGTCAGAATGGGCACTCCGGCCGGACCGATCGACAGCGTCGGCGACCTGGAACGCATGGCGAACGAGACGCTCACGGAGCAGACGAATGGAATCGCGCAAGGCACCGTGCTGCGACGTAAGGTCGCGCGCGAGGAGCGGATTACGGACGCCCTCTGTATCCGACTCGACGAGATGAGGGAGGGTCAACTCAGCCGCACGCAGCGGGGACAGACTTTCGTCATGACCGTCACGGAACTGACCTGCAAGCACCCGACGCGCCCCTTGCTGATCGGCATCGGGTACAGCGAGCGTTACCTCAAGGCACTTCCCCCGGAGCAACCCTTGGTGCAGCGCTATCGGCATGAACTCGAGCCGTTTCTGGGGAGCCTCCAATTCGCTCGTTAGGGCGACGAGGCCGGTTCGGCTGCTGGCTTGTTACCAGAATCAGAGTGTGCCGGCGATGGACGAAGTCGCTACGGCTATGGTCCGGATGACCCCGGTTCGCACGCACTGCCAACACTAGCAGGTCAGGAGTCCGGCGCCACGCGGATCACGATCTTGCCTCGTGCATGTCCTGCCTGACTCTTCTTCAGTGCGGTCAGAAGGTCGTCGAAGGGGAACACGTGGTCGATGACGGTCCGGAGCCGGCCCGCGGCCATCCATCCGGCCAGCCCCTCGAGCTCTCCGGCTTCAGGTTTCAGGAAGATCGACCGGGCCTGCTGCCGCGCGCAGCACGGCAAGGTCAGCCGCTGCAACAGGACATCCCCGCGCGGGAGCAGCGTCACATAAGCACCCTCCGGTTTCAGCCAGCGCCGCCACCGTTCGAAGCTGCCGAGACTCACCGCATCGAACACCCGGTCGAATTCGGGCTCCGGACGGTCGACGTCGCCGCGAAAGTAATCCAGCACGCGATCGGCTCCGAGAGTGCCCACCCAATCGATGTTGGGGGTACTGCAGATCGCGGTCACCGCGGCGCCCAGCGCTTTCGCGATCTGCACTGCGTAGTGCCCGACGCCACCGGAAGCGCCGACGATCATGACCCGCTCGCCGGGCATCAGCCGTCGCGGCGTGTTCAAGGCCTGCAGCGCGGTCATGCCGGCCAGCGGCACACCGGCCGCCTCCTCGTCGGATACGTTCGCGGGCGTCGCCGCCAGCAATGGACCCGGTCGGGCCAGCAACGCGGCACGAGCAGAGCCGGCTTGTCCCAGCCGGCACAGGCCGAACACGCGATCATCGATTCCGAACGCCTCGACACCCGGGCCGATCGAAGTCACCCGTCCGGCATAATCGAAACAAGGGATTGCCGAGAACCGCAGCGGACCGAGCCAGCGCAACGCGCCCGTGCGGAGCTTCCAGTCGACCGGATTGACCGACAGGGCAGCCACCTCGACCAGCACCTCGCCCGAACACGGTTGCGGGCATGGCAAGTCGACCCGTCTGAGGCTGTCGAGCCCGCCGAAGGCGCTGAACGTCATCGCTTTCATGGTATGTTGCCTCCCCGGCAGCCGGCTTGTCCGCCCGCTTGCCGAGGCCGGCATACGGCCGCGCCGCCGGTGGCAGCCAGCCGCCGCGGCACCGTGTCCCGAGCGGTTCACGCATTTTCACGCCACCCCTGATTGGAGTCCACCGCAGATGAAGTTTGCCATCGTGTCCGGCAGCCACCGCCCCCAGTCCCAATCCGGCAAAGTCGCCCGTTTCGTCGCCGGCCAGATCGCAGCGCTGGATCCCGGGTTCTCGAGCTATCTGCTCGAGCTTGGCAAGGAACCGCTGCCTCTATGGGAGGAAGGTATCTGGAATAAGGACCCGAAAATGATCGAGCCATGGCGGCCGGTTTCCGAAGCCATCGCGGGCTGCGATGCCGCCGTGATCATCGCGCCCGAATGGAGCGGTATGGCGCCCGCCGCGCTGAAGAATTTCTTCCTTTTCGCCAGCGACGGCTGCCTCTATCACAAGCCGGGCCTGCTGGTCGGTGTGTCCGCTTCCCGGAACGGCGCGTATCCGATTGCCGAATTGCGGACCAGCAGCTACAAGAACTCCCACATCCAGTACATCTCCGAGCATGTGATCGTCCGCAACGTCAACGAAGTGCTGAACGAGGAGACACCGGTCTCGGAGGCGGATGGCGCGTTGCGACGGCGTTTCGACTACGGCCTCCGCGTTCTGGCGGAATACGGCAAAGCACTGCAGGCGGTGCGGGGCAGCGGGGTTCTGAACCGCAAAGAGTTTCCGTTCGGCATGTAGCGCCCGGCGGCCCCGCATCCGGCAACTGGAGGCTTTATCCCTCTCAGCTCTCGTCGGGACGCGAGGCCGGCGCCGGTCCGGCACGCTTGACGCAGCCCCGGAAACTTACGACAATTCAACAAGTGTTCACACGTTGAAGAGTTATGACGCTGAGCGAGGCGCAATGTGCGGCGCTGGCCGAGATGTACTCTCTGCTGGGTGACCCGTCCCGATTGTCGATCGTGCTCGCCTGCGCCGAGCAAAGCCGCCGGCCCGTCTCGGACATCGTGCAGGCGACGGGCCTGTCGCCCTCGCTGGTCAGCCATCATCTGCGCCTGCTGCGAACGGCGGGGCTGGTGCGTGTCGAGCGGGCGGGGCGGAATGCCTTTTACTCGATCGCTGATGAACACGTTCGTCACATGCTCGCGGACATGGTCGATCACGTCCGACACGTGATCGCCTGACGGCGGGCGGGTGCCCTCAACTTTCCAGGCGAGAAGGTCAACACTCATGAACCCCTGTCACTGCCATCCAGATCACGAGCACCAGCACGGCGCTCACTGCGGTCACACGGCGATCCAGCACGCCGGTCACGTGGACTATCTGCATGACGGCCATCTGCATCATCCGCACATGGTCGACGGCAAGGTCGCGCATTATGACGAGCACCGGCTGGACGTCAGTTCCGCCAACCCCGAAGGCTGCGTCGACACGACCGCAGCCTGCTGCGGCACGGGACACCGGCACGGTCCCGGTTGCGGTCACGAGGCCGTCCCCCACGGCGACCACATCGACTATCTGGTCGACGGCATCTTGCATCACCCCTGCGGCGATCACTGCGACCGGCACGGCCCGGTGCACATCGTCTCCGGCTGATCCCCCCGCCCATCTGCCGGGCGGACGGTGTTCCGCCGGACCCGCCCGGCCAGACATCTGCGATATCGATCCTCCCAGGGAACTCGTTCCTCCTCGAACGTGCGCCGCACCGCGGATGGCCGGCCGAATGCCCGCTCGCGAACGGCGGCGATCATGCCGTATGATGAGTTCTAAGCCCAAAGCGATACTACGCCAGGGCCATCGGCAAAACTGAGCCTGTCGCGCCACTGTGGTCATCCGGCCGCAAGCGACCGGCTCGGCACCCACGGGAGGCGGTCTCCGCACTGTGGCCGTCACTCCAGTTGGCATGGGCGCGTCAAGGAGGCGTTCCCCGGTGGCAGGCATCGACGATCTCACACTAGAGAACATCATGAGCCGGCGGATAGTTACCGCCGCACCGGACTGTCAACTCGGGGCCGCAGCCGGACAGATGGTGGACAGGCGCGTCTCGTCGCTGGTCATCATGGAGGGAGGCAATGTCGCTGGCATCCTGACCGAACGCGACCTGGTCCGCCTGGTGCATCAGCGGACACCGCCCGAAACAGCCCTGGCCAGCGTGATGACCCACCCGGTCATCGCCGCCCCGCACGACCTCGACTTCCGGTCCGGCTACGCGCTGCTGCGGCAGCATCGCGTGCGCCATCTGCTGGTGACCGCTGCCGACGGGGAACCGGTTGGCATCGCGACCGCGACCGACTTCAGGACACACCTCGGCCTGGAGGTATTTCGGAAGATCGATGATCTGCAGTCGGTCCAGGACCCGGTCGCCGCCGAGCTGTCACCGACAGCGACGCTGGCCGACGCCGTGCAGATGATGATGAGCACCGGCTCCGACTACGTGCTGGTCGTCGAACAGCATGTCCTCCTCGGGATCCTGACCGAGCGCGATCTCTCCGGTCTGCTGGCCGGCGACAGCAATCCACGAAAGCTCCGAGTCGACCAGGTCATGACGACGCCCGTCCACTGCCTGTCGCCCTCCGCCTCCGTCGCCGACGCGGCGGCTGCCATGGCGCGCTTGCGAGTGCGGCACATGCCGGTGACGGATGCGCGCCACGTCGTGCAGGGCGTGGTCAGCCAGGCCCGCCTGCTGGAGAAAATCGGGGTCGAATGGCTGGATCACGATCACCGTGAGCGCCTCGACCTCCGTGCGGACAATGCCCGCCTGCAGGACCGCCTCAGCCTGACGCTCGAAGCCGCCGCAGTGGGCATCTGGGAGTATGACCATGCCGCGGATCGCGTCAGCTGGAGCCGCGGTTGCTGTGATCTGCTCGGTTACCGGGAAGACCAGGCCCCGCCAAGGTTCAAGGACTGGCTGAAATTGATGCATCCCGACGATCATCCTGATCTGTTGGCCCGCATCGAAGCCGCCCAAGGACCCGGTAACCCTCTGTACAAGGCGGAATATCGCCTCCGCAAAGCCTGCGGAGCCTGGTGCTGGATTCATGCACGCGGGCGGGTCATGCACCGCTCGAGCGACGGCAGCCCGTTGTTGACCGCGGGCACGATGGCGGATGTCTCCGCCCGTAAACATACCGAAATCACCCTCCGGGCCCAGCACCAGCTTGCTCAGGCACTGGCCTTGGAAGCGGACCGACCCGCGTTGTGGGCAGCGCTGCTCGAGAGCGCGCTGATGTTGCCGGACATCGACTGCGGCGTTCTGTACCGCATCGACGGCGGGAATGGCACGCTGCTGGCCGAGAGCAGGCTCTCTGGGACGATCCGCGACCGGGACGTCGAGGCTTCTGCAATGTCCATGATGGTTGAAGCCGTGGCGCGGAACCAACCGCTCACGCGCAGCCTCGCCCCGGAGCCCCAGGGCGCGGACGCCTACCGGTTCGTGCCCGGGGTCATGGAAGCGGAAGCGCTCCGCAGCCTAACGGCACTGCCGATCCGGATCGACGGGGAAGCCGCCACCTGCCTTTGCGTGGGAAGCCGGCATTGCCGGGAGCTGCCGGCGGAAACGGTCAGCGCACTGCAAACGCTGGTACCGCCGATCAGGCTGGCGCTGCTGCGCATCCGGGCAAAAGAGGATGCGCAGCACCAGCGCAAGAATATCGAAGGCCTATTTCGGGCGATGTCGGACTTCCTGTTCGTGACCGATTGCGATGGCCGGATCGTGCACTACAACGAGCCGGTCGCAACACGACTCGCGCCGGATGCCGGATGGCTGGGTGTGCCCATCTGGCAGATCCACCCGCCGGACGTGCAGGACGAGGCGCGACGCGTGCTGAGAGACATTGCCGCCGGGCACCGCACGACTTGCTCGTTACCCTTGGTGGCACGCGACGGGACCAGGATCCTGGTCGATACCCGTGTCGTCCATGGCGAGTGGAACGGGCAACCGGCGCTGCTCGGGCTGGCCCGCGACGTCACCGAACTGATGGGACAGCGCGATGCGGTCAGCCGCAGCGACACCCTGCTGCGCACCACGCTCGATTCCACGGCCGATGGTCTGCTCGTCTGCGGCGTGGATGGCGAGGTGCTGCTAATGAACAGCCGCTTCCGCGATCTGTGGCAGATGCCGGATGCACTCTGCGCGGCCCGCTCTAACGGACCGCTGCTGCAGTATGCCAGTGAGCAACTGGCCGATCCCGAGGCGTTTCTGGCGGGAGTACAGCAGTTGTACGGTGGTGACGACGAGCAGACCGATTACCTGGCCTTCAAGGATGGACGCGTTTATGAGCGCTTCACCCGACCACTCCGACTCGGCGGCCAAGCGGCCCGTTTATGGTCGTTTCGCGACATGACCGAGCGCGCGCATGCGCGTCGTGCCGTCGAATACGAGCGAGCGCGGCTGAAGAGTCTGATTCGCACCATTCCCGACCTGGTCTGGCTGAAAGACCCGGATGGGGTCTACCTGGCCTGCAATCCATCGTTCGCGAAACGCTACGGCGCCCCCGAAGCAGACATCGTGGGGAAAACCGACTACGACTTCGTCGACCGCGCAACCGCGGATGCCTTCCGGAAAAACGATTCCGAGGCCATGGCGCGTGGCATGGCGCAGGTCGAAGAGGAAACCCTGACCTTTGCCGACGGCGGCTACCGCGGGATTTTCGAAACCATCAAGACGCCGATGTACGACGGTGAAGGACAGCTGATCGGTGTCGTGGGCGTTGCGCGCGACGTCACGCAGCGACGGGAAATCGAGTCCCGTCTGCGCGACAGTGAACAGGCGCTGCGGGAAGCTCAGGCCATCGCGCTCGTGGGGAGCTGGACGCTCGACCTGCGGCGCGACGAGATGCGCGGTTCCGATGAAACCTACCGAATTCTCGAGGTTCCATCCGACACCGAACTGCGCCAGGAGAGTTTTCTATCGCGGATCCACCCCGATGACCTCTCGTCGGTCCGCCAGGCCTGGGACAGCGTCTGGTCGGGCCGCTCCTTCGACATCGAACACCGAATTGTCGTCCGTGACGGCATCCGCTGGGTACGCGAACGCGCCGAGGTCCGGCTGGACGAGCACGGCGCAGCCATTTTCGCCCTCGGGACCGTTCAGGACGTCACCGAGCGGCGCACCGCCGAGGAACAGCTGCGCAAGCTCTGGCTGGCTGTCGAACAGAGCCCCAACAGCATCGTCATCACCGATACCGAGGCGCGTATCGAATACGTCAATCAGGCCTTCGTCGACTCTACCGGATACTCGCGCGAGGATGCGCTCGGCCAGAATCCCCGTTTACTGGATTCGGGGCAGACGCCCAAGAGCACCCATCGGGAACTCTGGGCCGCATTGACCCGGGGCGAGACCTGGGAAGGCGAGTTCATCAACCGCCGCCGCGACGGGACGCTGTACACGGAATCGGCGCGGATCTCTCCGGTCCGCCAGCCGAGTGGACAAATCACGCACTATCTCGCCGTCAAGGAGGATATTACCGAGCGTAAGCAGGCCAGCGCGGAACTGGAACGCTATCGCCACCACCTCGAAGAACTGGTCGCCGAGCGCACGGCCGAGCTTGCCGCGTCCAAGGACGCCGCAGAAGCCGCCAGTCGCGCGAAGAGCGCCTTTCTGGCCAACATGAGTCATGAGATCCGGACACCGCTGAATGCGATCGTCGGGCTCACCTACCTGCTGCAAAGACGTATCGTCGCGCCGGAAGCGCAACGACAACTCGGGAAGGTCACCGAAGCGGCCAACCATTTACTGACCTTGATCAATGACATCCTGGACATCTCCAAGATCGAGGCCGGGAAGCTTACCCTGAACCAAACCGAGTTCGAACTGACCTCATTGCTGGAACGGATTACCGCGCTGTTCTGGGAAAAAGCGGGGGAACGGATGCTGGAAGTGGTCTACGACATCGATCCGCAGTT
The DNA here is from genome assembly GCF_054172105.1 of Methylolobus aquaticus. NCBI lineage: Bacteria > Pseudomonadati > Pseudomonadota > Gammaproteobacteria > Methylococcales > Methylococcaceae > Methylolobus > Methylolobus aquaticus. The sequence goes on along the minus strand of NZ_JBSYXP010000003.1, from coordinate 305,268 downwards.
GACGGGACGCTTCGTCGGCGATCCCGTTCGTCTCGGCCAGGTCTTGCTGAATCTGGTCGGCAACGCAGTGAAGTTCACCGAATCGGGATACGTCCTGGTTCGCATGCAGCGTCAGGCGGAGCGTGGAAACACCCTGTGGCTGCGCTGCGAGGTCCGGGACACCGGAATCGGCATCCAGCCCGACGACCAGAGGCGGTTATTCGCAGCCTTCGAGCAAGCGGACAGTTCGACCACCCGGCGATATGGCGGCACTGGACTGGGACTGGCGATCAGTCGGCGACTGGTCCGACTGATGGGCGGTGAGATCGGAGTCACGAGCGCACCGGCCCAGGGTAGTAACTTTTGGTTCACGACCCGCCTGATCAGGCTGGGCGAAGGTTCCGGAGACGCGCGCGCGGTATTGCGTAAGCGCCTAACCGGACAGCGTGCGCTGGTCGTCGACGACCTGCCGGACGTCCGTACCGTGCTGGCCGGCCTACTGCGCGATCTCGGGATCACCGTCGACACGACGGCATCGAGTTCGCAAGCGCTGGCTTCCATGGCGACGGCTCACCGGGCCAAGACTCCCTATGACCTGTTGATCGTCGACCGGCAGCTGTTGGAACCCATCGCCTCCAACGCAGCGTGGTCCGTGGTTGACGAATGCGGCAAAGCTGTCACCCGACTGATTTCACTGGGTCGTGGCGATCTGCCGGAACGCCCCGCTTCGGCGGTGGCAACGGATCAGCCTTGGGTAACCCTGGCCAAGCCGGTCACCCCGGCGGCCTTGTACGACGCGCTTCGCCGGGCACAGGAACAGGCGGATGGCAGCGCCAAGGGTAGCGAGGACGCTCGGGCCGACACCGCTGTTCCGGCACCCGACTACACCTCGCTGGCGCTGCTGGTTGTCGAGGACAATGCGATCAATCGAGAGGTGGTCACGGCCCTGCTCGATGAACTGGGCATAAGCCCGGACATCGCCCATCACGGGGCCGAAGCGGTAGAGATGGCGTCCGGGCGCATATACGACCTGATTCTGATGGATGTGCAAATGCCGGTGATGGACGGTCTTGCCGCAACGCGGGCCATTCGCCGGCTGCCCGATTGCGCCTCCGTTCCGATCATTGCCATGACGGCGAATGCCTTCGACGAAGACCGCGCTCAATGCCTTGCCGCCGGCATGGATGGCATGCTGGTGAAACCCGTGGAACCCGCTGCCTTGTTCACCACCATCACGGGGTATCTGACTTTGCACGCGGCAGGATCTGCGACGCCTCAAAGGCCCCCTTCGGCTGGTGACGGCGGTGCCGCCGCGCCCTGCGGCCGAACCGTGCCGATCGACCCGGAACTTGGCCTGCGTTACACGGGCGGCGATGTGCCCCGTTACCACCGTGCGCTGCGACGTTTCGCCGCAACGCATGGCCAGGACCTCATGCGCCTGCGGAGCCTGCTGGAAGGCGGGGATTTGCAGCAGGCCGAGCATCTGGTTCATTCGCTGAAGGGGGTGGCGGCACTGTTGGGGGCGACCGAGCTGCAAGGGAGCGCTGCCGATCTGGAGGCCGCCTTGCGGGCCAATACGACAGGTGCTGCGCTGAACGCCCCACTGGCGGCGCTGGAAACCGCGCATCACACCCTGTTGGGGATCTTGCCCGAACTGCTCTCCGACCCAGGCGACCAGCCAAAGGCATCCATTGCGGAACGCAACCTCCGCCGTAACCAGTTGCTTCGGCTCGAAGCCCTGCTGGCCGAGGACGATGCCTCGGTCACCCAGCTCTACACCACCTGCGCACCAGGCCTGCGGAGCGCCTTCGGCGTGCGGGCCGACCAGTTGGCGCAGCTGCTGGACAATTTCGACTATCCTCTGGCCCTCACCCTGGTCCGTGAACTGCTGGCAGAGTTCCCGAGCAGCGACGAATACGACGCCTGAAACCTGCCCAGCCGTACCGGACCGCACGGAAGCCCGGGGCGATCATGCCCCCCTTGAGTTCCGAATCCGGAACGTGCACAGTGGCGAGCGTATAGCCATTCCACCTATGCCGAAGACCGCGGGGACAGGCATGAACATCGACCGTCGCCAATTCTTCAAGCTGAGCGCCTCATCCCTCGGTGGCTCGACGCTCGCGGCACTCGGTTTCTCCCCCACCGCCGCGTTGGCGGAGGTGCGAACCTTCAAGCTGGCGCGGACGACGGAGACGCGCAACACCTGCCCGTACTGTTCGGTTGCCTGCGGACTGATCATGTACAGCCTCGGCGACAAGGCCAAAAATGCCAAGGCCGAGATCATCCACATCGAGGGCGATCCCGACCATCCGGTCAGCCGCGGCAGCTTGTGTCCGAAGGGCGCCGGACTGTTGGAGTTCGTGCACAGCCCCTCGCGTCTGAAACATCCCGAATATCGCGCGCCCGGCAGTAGCGAATGGCGGCGCGTCTCGTGGGACTGGGCGATGGAGCGCATCGCGAAGCTCGTCAAGGAAGACCGCGACAGCAACTTCATTGCCAGTAACGAGCAGGGGCAGACCGTCAACCGCTGGACCTCACTGGGTTTCCTGGCCGCGTCCGCCGCGTCGAACGAAACCGGCTACCTGACCAACAAGATCTGCCGCGCCCTCGGCATCGTGATGCTCGACTCCCAGGCCCGGATTTGTCACGCGCCCTCGGTTTCGGCGCTGGCGTCCAGTTTCGGGCGCGGGGCGATGACCAACACCTGGATGGACATCAAGAACGCGGACGTCATCATCGCGATGGGCGGCAATCCGGCGGAAGCCCATCCGGTCGGCTTCAAATGGGCCGTCGAGGCCAAGGCGCGCAACAAGGCCAAGCTGATCGTCGTCGACCCCCGCTTCAGCCGCACGGCCTCGGTGGCGGACCTGTATGTCCCTATCCGCGCGGGGAGCGACATTGCGTTCCTGAACGGCGTGATCCACTACCTGCTGGAACACGGGGCCATCAACGAGGAATACGTCAAGGCCTACACCAATGCATCCTTCATCGTCCGGGACGATTTCCGCTTCGAGGACGGCCTGTTCAGCGGCTACGACGAGAGCGATCCGGAAGTCCGCTACGATCGCACGACCTGGACGTACGAACTCGATGGACAGGGCTACGCCAAGATCGACCCCTCGCTGCAGCACCCGCGCTGTGTGTTTCAGTTACTGAAGGCCCACGTCGCCCGATACACGCCGGAACTCGTCTACGACGTCACCGGGGTACCCGCGGAATCCTTCCTCAAGGTCTGCGAACTGATCGCCTCCACCGCAGCGACGGATCGGACGCTGACCAGCCTTTACGCCCTGGGCTGGACGCATCACTCGGTCGGCGTGCAGAACATCCGCGTGATGGCCATGATCCAGTTGCTGCTGGGGAACATCGGCATGTCCGGCGGCGGCGTCAATGCCCTGCGGGGCCATTCCAACATCCAGGGCCTGAGCGACCTGGGTCTGCTGACCGAGATGCTGCCGGGTTACCTCACGCTGCCGCGGGACCACGAAACGGACCGCGCCGGTTACCTGGCCAAACGCACCTTGAAGCCGCTGCGGCCGGGCCAGTGGAGTTACTGGTCCAACACGCCGAAATTCCACACCAGCCTGATGAAGGCCTGGTACGGACCCGCGGCAACGGCAGAAAACGATTACTGCTACGACTGGCTGCCCAAACTCGACAAGCCCTACGACAGCCTGCGCCTGTTCGACCTGATGGCTCAAGGCAAGGTCAACGGATTCATCTGCCAGGGCTTTAATCCGCTGGCCTCCTATCCCAACCGGCACAAGGTGGCCGGCGGTCTGGCGAAGCTGAAATTCCTGGTGGTGATGGACCCGCTGGCCACCGACACCTCCGAGTTCTGGCAGCACTACGGCGAACATAACGACGTGGATCCCGCCGAAATCCAGACCGAGGTGTTCCGGCTACCGACGACCTGTTTCGCCGAGGAAGACGGTTCACTGGTCAACAGCTCGCGCTGGCTGCAGTGGCACTGGAAGGGCGCCGAGCCGCCAGGCGAGGCGCGCACCGACATCGAGATCATGTCGGATTTCTATCTACGACTGAAGGAACTCTACGCGACCGAAGGCGGCGCTTTTCCCGATCCGATCCTGCAGTTGCACTGGCCCTATCGGAAAGCCGAGGATCCGACACCCGACGAACTCGCGCGGGAATTCAGCGGCTATGCGCTGGCTGACCTGTCGGATCCCGCGGATCCGGCCCGAACTGCGGTAAAGGCAGGACAGCAACTCGCCGGGTTCGCGCAATTGAAGGATGACGGCAGCACCGCCTGCGGCAACTGGATCTTCAGCGGCTGCTGGACCGAGGCCGGGAATCAGATGGCGCGCCGCGACACGGCCGATCCGACCGGCATGGGCATCGCGCCGGGCTGGGCCTGGTCCTGGCCGGCCAACCGGCGCATCCTATATAACCGCGCATCCTGCGATCCCAGCGGCAAGCCCTGGAATCCGAAGCGCACCATCATCGAGTGGAACGGCCGCCAGTGGAGCGGGCTCGATGTGCCGGACTATAAGGCCGACGTGCCGCCAGGGGCGGACATGATGCCATTCATCATGAACCCGGAAGGGGTCGGTCGGCTATTCTGCGCCGACCGCCTTGCCGATGGGCCGTTCCCGGAGCATTACGAACCGTTCGAGACACCGCTGGGCACGAATCCCCTGCATCCGAAGGTCGTCAACAACCCGGCGGCGCGGGTCTTCCCGAATGACCGGGCCATGCTCGGCGGCAGCGAGGAGTTTCCGTACGTTGCGACGACCTACCGGATCACCGAGCTGTTCAACACCTGGACCGACCACGTTCGCATCAATGCGTCGTTGCAGCCAGAGCAGTTTATCGAGATCGGCGAGGATCTCGCGCGCGAACTGGGAATCGCCAATGGCGAAATCGTCGTCGTGCGCTCGAAGCGCGGTTTCATCAAGGCCGTCGCGATGGTAACCAAGCGCATCAAGACGCTGACCGTGGCCGGCAAGCCGCTGCACCAAATCGGCATCCCGGTGCACTGGGGCTTCATGGGACTGACCCGCAAGGGCTACTTCTGCAACAACCTGACGCCCTACCTCGGGGATGCGAACACGCAGACCCCTGAATTCAAAGCCTTCCTGGTCAACGTCGAGAAGGACATGAGCGAGTTCATGCCGCATAGCCATGAACCGGGACAAGGGCATGAGGAGCGGAAGCAGCCGGAGGCCGGACTCACACCGGCGACACGCCAGGCATCGTGGCTGACGCGCATCCTCACGGGCCGGACGGAGGTCTGATATGGCACTGCAATCGCTCGACATCCTGCGCCGCTCCGCCACCACGACGCCGACTCCGCAGCAGCGGCAGACGACCGAGGTTGCGAAGCTGATCGATGTGACCAAATGCATCGGCTGCAAGGCCTGCCAGTCGGCCTGCCAGGAATGGAACGATCTGCGCGAGGAAATCGGCATCAACGAAGGCTCGTACCAGAATCCCCACGATCTGACCGCGAACAGCTGGACCCTGATGCGGTTCGCCGAGACCGAGCAGAACGGTACGCTGGAGTGGCTGATCCGCAAGGACGGCTGCATGCATTGCGCCGATCCGGGCTGTCTGAAAGCCTGCCCATCACCCGGCGCGATCGTGCAGTACTCCAACGGCATCGTCGACTTCCACGAGGAACACTGCATCGGCTGCGGCTACTGCATTGCCGGCTGCCCCTTTGACGTCCCGCGGCTGTCGAAGAAGGACAGCAAGGTCTACAAGTGCACGCTGTGCTCGGACCGCGTGGCGGTTGGGCTGGAACCCGCCTGCATCAAGGCCTGCCCGACACAGGCCCTGGTATTCGGCAGCAAGGAAGACATGATCGAACATGCCAACGACCGCATCACGGACCTCAAGGAACGCGGCTTCGAGAACGCCGGGCTGTATGATCCGGCCGGGGTCGGCGGAACCCACGTCATGTATGTGCTGCATCACGCCGACCAGCCGCAGCTCTACAACGATCTGCCGAAAGACCCGACGATCAGCCCGGTCGTGTCGGTCTGGAAGGGGATCATGAAGCCGCTCGCGACCGCGGCGATGGCCCTGACCGCGCTGGCCGGCTTCTTCCACTACGTGACGGTCGGGCCGAACGAGGCCGAGGGCGACGACGAGGAGCATTCCGCATGAGCGCAACGACACGCCCGAGCCTGCTGCTACGCCGCTACAACGCCGGTCAGCGGCTGAACCACTGGATCACGGCCATCACATTTCTGCTGCTGACCTTCTCCGGACTGGCGCTATTCCACCCGTCGCTGTTCTGGTTCACGCAGTTCTTCGGCGGCGGCACGTGGACGCGCATCCTGCACCCCTACATCGGCGTCGTGATGTTCGTGTCGTTCAGTCTGCTGGCGCTGCAATTCTGGCGTCACAATCTGCTGAGCCGGAACGACGTGCAGTGGCTCAGGCAGATCAAGGACGTCGTGCAGAACCATGAGGACCGGCTGCCGGAAGTCGATCGCTACAACGCCGGCCAGAAGCTGCTGTTCTGGGTCATGATCGTGACGATTCCGACACTGCTAATCACCGGCGTCGTAATCTGGCGCCCGTGGTTCGCATCCTATTTCGCGATCGATACAGTCCGTGTCGCCGCCCTGGCGCACGCCATTTGTGCCTTCGTGATGATCTCCGGCATCATCGTCCACATCTATGCCGCGCTGTGGGTCAAGGGGACGATCGGCGCCATGGTCCGCGGCACCGTCACGCGCGCCTGGGCCGCCAAGCACCATCCCGGCTGGTATCGGCGCGTGATCCGCGGCGAGGATCACTAGATCGCCGCGGCAGCCCGGGCCTCCTGCCGGGGGATTACACCCGAACCACCATCGACGTTCTCGAGCTTCTCTGGATTCTGAGCGGCGACCGGGCGGCCCCACGGCCCGAAACAACATGGCTGCGGAGACCACTCGAGCGTGTTCCATCTCGTGCAGTTCAGACTGATTCGCGGCCGTGATAAAGTGTTGACGCTGGAGGGAACGGCTTTGATCCCGGAGCACGAGCGGTTCCGGGTCACGCAAAAACCTTCGAGAGTGTGAGACGAGGGCGAACGCCCCATTCCGATCTGGCTTCAGGCCTGCGGGCTACGAGGCAGTGGACGCTTTTCGAGGTGGGTCCGAAAACCGTTCGCTGTGGGATAACGAACAGCAGAACCAGGATTTCTCGAACCCCATGTTCCCTGAGGATTCGGCCGCCGCATCGGCACCCTCTGCAACGGATGCATCAGGCACGGCGCAAGCCGTGACCTTGAAGAAAGAGCCCAAAATCATCTTCGGGCTGATGTCGGCCGTCGCGCAGATCGGGACCGTGGAGCAACTGGTCGCGGCGCTGCAGCCGCATCTCGTCGTGGTCCACCACGACTTCAGCCAACAAATGCACTTTCGGATCAAGGCCGAGAATGCGCGGATGGTGCCGAATCCAAAACAAACCGGCTATGGGGTTTTCGCGTTTACCGAGGGAGTCATCCAGTTGCTCGCGTATTGCCTGCAGCACGTCGACTTCGATTATTTCCAGCTGTTGAGCCCCGCGTGCCTGCCGATCAAGCCGTTGCACCAGTTCGCGGCCCACATCGCGGCCAGCCATGACGATGCGCATGCCGAGTTCGTCGACTTGGCGACCGACCGGGACGCGATGATGTCCTACGCGCCCCGCGCCTATTCGCCCTATCGATCCTGGCGCCGCAAACTGCTGCGCCAGGCAGGGTACTGGTATTTTGGCAAACACGCGATGGCCGAACCCGTGGCCGGCGTCCAGATCCTGCGACGCAGCAAACGCATCGCAACCGACCCGCTTGGGCTCGCCGCCTACTCCATCACCAAGCTGGCATCACTCGGCGCGTTCGGCAGCTACCTGGCGGCACCCGGCCTTTACCCCAAGGTCGGCGCAGCCTGGTTCGGAGCACGACGCAGCGTCTGCGAATATCTGGTGCAACGCTTCATGGAGCCTGCCGTCTACGAGCATTATCGCGAATTCAATGACATCGCCGAAATCAGCTTCCAGACGCTGCTTGGCAACGCCCCGCTGCGCATCGGTCCACTGAATACCTACGTCAATGCCTACGCTGGCTGGCATCCACACGTCTTCAAGACGGAGGACCTGCCGCAACTGGCCGCACTGCCCCAGTGCTTCGCGCGCAAGTTCCCGGACGACCCCGATGCCGAAGTGCGCCGCCGCGTCCTCGAATGGGTGACCCAAGGATGATGCACCGGGCAAAGTCCTGACTTATCGATCGCGCCACCCGTCGAGCAGGCCCCAATGAAATACTGGCAAACCCTCCTCAGGAACCGCAAGCTTTGGACGATAGGCGCCGCACTCGTCGCCGGCTATCTGCTGACCGGATTCCTGCTGCTGCCATGGCTGGCCGAGCGCTACGTACCGCGCATTGCGTCCGAGCAGTTGCAGCGACCCTTGACGCTCGGCAAGGTCCGGTTCAACCCGATCCTGTTCAAGCTCGAACTGAACGACGTCGCGCTGACCGAACCGCAAGGCGAGCCGCTGGTCAGTCTCGGCCGACTATTCGTCGATTTCGAACTGTCCGGACTGTTCCGCCGCGCCTTTGCCTTTGGCGCGATCGAACTCGACAAGCTGCGGTTGCACCCGCAGATCGGCCCGGACGCACGTCTGAACTTCGCGCGACTGGCCGATGCCTTCCCTCCCTCGGAGAAACCCGAACCGCCGCCGGACGAAAAGTCCGAACTGCCGCGGCTGCTGGTCGACCACTTCGCATTGATCGACAGTGCGGTCGAATTCTCGGACCTGTCCAAGGAACCCGGGGTATCGGAACGTATGGAGTCGATCAACTTTAAGCTGGATGCGATCTCGACGCTCCCGGACAACGAAGCCTCGCATCACTTCACGGCAGCCTTCGAGGACGGCTCGGCGCTGGACTGGCACGGCCAGGTGTCCTTGAACCCGATCGCATCGGAGGGCGAACTTAAGCTGGAGGGCTTCAAACTGGCAACACCCTGGCCCTTCGTCAAAGATCGGGTCGCACTGGAACCGCCGGAAGGCCAGCTGACCGCGGGCGCCAGTTATCGCTTCCGCATGGACCGCGACACGATCGATCTGACGCTGAACGAGATCGCAGCCGCCATCACCGGCCTCAAAGCCGTGCCCGTCGGTGGAAAGGAGCCTGTTCTCGCGTTCGAGCAGATCCAGTTGGGTCACGGTACATTCTCGCTCGCCGATCAGGCAGTCAAGATTCCGGAGTTCGCGCTCCGCAAGGGTGTAATCAAGGCGGCGATCGACGAACGGGGAGCAGTGAACTGGCAGCAACTGGTCAAGCCGGCGGCGTCCCCGGCGGCCGCCCCGGCGTCCTCACCCACGCCCGCCTCGCCGACCGCCGGCAGTCCGCCGGCACCGGCCACTGAAGCCACCCCGGCAAAGCCCTGGCACGTCGACCTCGAGGCCTTCCGGATCGAGGAACTGGCGCTGCAACTCATCGATGCCAGCCGCCAGATGCCACTCGACGCGAGTATCGGTACCTTCGGATTGGGCCTGAAACTGGCCGCGGAGGCCGGTGCCGGCGAGCCCAAGGTGACGATAGGCGGACTGACTACGGAAATCCGGAATATCGGACTGAGAGCCGTCGGTGCCAAGGACCCTGCGCTGGCCTTGGAGACCTTCCGGATTTCCGACGGCTCGGTCGATCTGGCAGCGCGCACCGTAAGCCTGCCAGCGATCGCCCTCCAGAAGGGTTCGATACGGGCTGACGTCGACGCGCGTGGCGCGATGAACTGGCAGCAGTTTGCGACGCCCGTCAACGCCGTGCCCGCTTCGCCGAGCCAGCCCCCGGCTCCCAAGCCCACGGCCGTTGACAGGAAAAAAGTGAGGCAGCCCGGAAAAGCCGTCCGGGCGGTCGGCCCGGGTAAGTCAGCCAGTCCGGAGAAACCCGACGCCAGTGCGCCCGCCGCGGCATCCTCGACCGCATCGCTACCCTGGCGTGTCAACGTCGATGCGCTAAAGATCGAACAGATCGGCCTGCATTATGCGGACGACAGCCGCAGGACACCGGTCGCGATGGACATCGGCAGCTTCGGTCTCGGACTGCGCGCCGCGATCGAAGCGGGGGCCGGTGCGCCGAAGGTTCTGATCGATGCGTTGCAGAGCGAGATCAAGCAGATCGCGCTGCGCGAACGGCAGCGGGAAAAACCGCTGGCCAGCCTCGAATCGATCGCCGTGGGTGGCGGCAAACTCGATCTGGCGCAGAACACGATCGGCATCCAGCAGATCACACTCACCGGTGGAGCAACAGCCATCGAGCGGGATGAAAAGGGCGCGATCCGGCTTCTGGAGGTCTTCGCGCCGCGTGACGAGGGCAAGGCCTCGGGATCTGCGAAACCAGCCGACATCGCCGACAAGCCGGAGGGCAAGCCCTTGCAACTCACCGTTGGCGCGGTCAACCTGAATGGCTTCCAGGCCGCCTACCAGGATCGCAGCGTGACGCCGCCCTTCGCGATCGGGTTGCGCCCTGCCGACTTTCACCTCAAGAATGTCGCGAATTTCGGCAAGGCGCCGGTCGTTTTCGACGGCAAAATCCATGTGGTGCAGGGGGGCGACCTCAGCATCACAGGCCAGGGTCTGGCAACCGGCGAACGCGGCCAGGCCGAGGTGCGCCTCGACCGCCTGGCATTGGCCGGTCTGCAACCCTATGTGGCCCAGGTGGGCGCGCTGAAACTGGAGAGCGGCAATCTCTCCACGCACCTCAAGCTCGCCTTCGAACAGAAAGCCGGCAAATTGAGCCTGACCGCCAAGGGGGAGGCAGGCTCGGCCGACCTGATGCTCAAGGAAGCCAAGACCGGAAAGCGTTTCGCCTCCTGGGAGAAGCTGGACGTCAACGGCATCGAGTTCAGCCTGGCACCGGACAAGCTGGCGATCCGGGAAATCAACGCGAGCCAACCCGGCGCGAATTTCGAGATATTCGAAGACCGCTCAACCAACGTCGCCGCAATCTTCGCACCGCGGCCGGGGGCAGCGCCCAAGCCCGGCAACCCTCCGACCACCAAGGCGGCAGCCAAGCCAGCACCCAAACCGGCAGCCAAGCCTGCCGCGAGCGCGAAGCCAGCTGCCGGCAAGCCCTTTCCGTTCTCGGTGCAGCGAGTCAAGGTCGAACAGGCCATTTTCGACTTCAGCGACCAGTCGCTGGTCTTGCCTTTCAAGACGCGGATTCAGAACTTCGGCGGGACCATCTCCGGGATTTCGAATGCGCCCGGGTCCCGCACCCTGCTGAAACTCGACGGGCGCGTCGACGAGTATGGGGAAGCCAACCTCGAAGGCACCCTGGATCTGATGCAACACAAGGCCTTCAGCGACATCACACTGATCTTCCGCAACGTCGCAATGTCGTCGCTGTCACCCTACAGCGGCACCTTCGCCGGCCGGCAGATCCAGTCCGGCAAACTGAATGCAGAGCTGCAATACAAGATCGAAAACAGCCACATGAAGAGCAACGGCAAAATCGAGCTGGATCAGGTTGCTCTCGGCGCTGAAGTCGTGAGCCCCAAGGCCAAGTCGCTCCCGCTGGACATGGCCCTGGCCCTGCTGAAGGACAGCGCGGGCAAAATCACCGTATCGGTGCCGATCGAGGGCGATGTGGACGACCCGCAGTTCGCTTACGGGCCGGTGATCTGGAACGCCATTGCCACGCTGATCACCAAGGTCGTCACCTCACCGTTCACCGCCCTGGCCAGTGTTTTCGGCAACGGGGACCAGGATATGGGGGAGATCTTTTTCATCCCCGGCAAGAACGGCCTCCCGCCGGCCGAGATCGAAAAGCTCAAGAAGCTCGCCGCCGGCCTGGGGTCGCGGCCGAGTCTCGTCGTCAAGGTGACCGGCACCTTCGACCCCAAGCTGGATGCAGAGGCGCTGAAGTCGTGGGATATCCGCACGGCGGTAACCGAGCGCCTCGGCATCAAGGTGGCGCCGGGGGAAGATCCCGGCCCGGTCGCCTTCGACAGCGCCAAGTCACAAAAGGCGCTCGAAGATCTGGCTGACGAAGCCGGCGGCGCCGGTGCGCTGGCGGCCGCTCAGACTGCATTCCGGGAGCAATTCGGACGAGAGCCCAAGCGGATCGGCGGCTTGTCCTCCTGGATGGAAAAAGCCAGCGAGGACGCACAGTTTTATCAGTTGCTGTTCGAGCGGCTGGTGCAGTCCGCCCCGCTGCCGCCGAATGCGCTGGAAGCCCTAGGGGATCGGCGCGGTCAGGCCGTCATCAAGGAACTGATCGCCCAGAAGGGCGTGGATCGCAACCGGGTGCACCTGGACAAGCCCGCTTCCACTGGCGAAAAGGACGGCCGCATTCCCGTCAAACTGGATCTCGCCGCTGACGGATGAGACCCCGGCGCCCGCCCATCGAGAAGGCTGGATACAACAACGTGAGGGACGCAAATGCCAACGAACCTGGTCGATGAAATCTCCCGGCAATCCGCCCTGCTGTCGCGCGAAAATCAGAGGCAGGTGCTCGACTTCGTCGAATACCTCGTCAAGAAATATGCCGCCGATGCCCCCACCGAGGACGAAGCCTGGGATCAGGTGTCGGGACGCGGCGCCGTGACCGCAGGCGCTCCTCCGACCGGTTCGCGCTGACGTCCAAGGCCGCGGCTGATGCGCCGCGACCGCTCCCGCGCCGGCCCGAAACCTCAGTCGCTGCTCGCAGCGTTAAGCGCGGTATGCGCCGCCGGGCGTACATCGCCGCCCGCGGACTCTGCTCGGCCGAAGCGGGCCACCGACGTGACCCAATAGACGACGCCCGTGTTCGAGAAATCACGGCACAGCGCTTCGATCAGTCGGTCGACCTCCGCTTCCGGCAGACAAATTTCGAAACGCACATTCTGCTTGCGGCCACTGACCTGCTCCGGAAGCGTCAGCCCTTCCGGCCGGCCCGAATGGCCGTTGACCGGGTAGCTTGTAAATCCGCAGCGAGAATCAAAGTCCAGCAGCCAGTCGATTAGCGACTCTTCGAGCTTGGGCGGAACAGTCAACGAGAGCAACAGGTAACCCTCAGTCATTCGGCACCCGCGGTGCTTCGCCGAAGCGGCGGTACAGTATCGGCAGCAAGATCAGCGTCAGCATGGTCGACGTCACGAGGCCACCGACACCGACCACGGCCAGCGGCCGCTGAATCTCGGAGCCAGGCCCGGTCGCATACAGCAAGGGCAGCAGTCCGAACGCAGCGATACTCGCGGTCATCAGGACCGGACGCAGACGGCGTACCGCGCCGATCACCACGACCTCGTGCATGGCCATGCCGATCGAGCGTAAGCGGTTGAAGTAACTCACCATCACGATACCGTTGAGTACCGCGATGCCCAGCAGCGAAATGAACCCGACCGAGGCCGACACCGACAGGTACTCGCCCGAAATCCACAGACCGAATACCCCGCCGATCAGCGCCAAAGGAATATTCGACAGCACCAGCACGGCCTGCCGCACCGACCCGAAGGTTCCGAAGAGCAACATGAAAATCAGCCCGATCGACACCGGAATCACCAGTGTCAGGCGCGCCGCCGCGCGCTGCTGATTTTCGAACTGCCCGCCCCATGTCAGGTAGTAGCCCTGCGGCAGGCGAACCTGCTGCTCGACGGCCTGCTTGGCCTCATCCACGAAACCGACGAGATCGCGCCCCTGAACATTCGAGCGAACGACCGAATAGCGTTGCCCTCGCTCCCGCGCGATCGACACCACGCCCTCGACGCGTTCGATGCGGGCGATCGCCGACAGAGGCACTCGATCGCCATTGGGCAGCGACACCTGCAAAGTCGAAAAATGGGCGGGATCGCCGGCGCCGCGGATCAGCAGCGGCGTGCGCTGGATGCCTTCCTGCACGATACCCAGGCGCAGCCCCTCGATTTGCGCCCGCAACACCTCCGCGACGGTGTCGACATCCAGGCCCAAGCGCCCCGCGGCGAGACGGTCGATGCGCACCTGCAGATACTGCATGCCGGCATTGCGGGCCGTGAACACGTCTGATGCACCGGTAATCCTGCGCAACACACCGGCGATCTCCTCGGCCTTTTCGTTCAGCACGTCCAACTCGGTTCCGTAGAGTTTGACCGCCACGTCGCCGCGCACGCCGGTCAGCATCTCCGTGACTCGCATCTGGATAGGCTGCGTGAACCCATAGGCAATACCGGGCAGCGTATCGAGCACGGTCCTGATCTTGTCGATCAGTTCCTCCTTGCTCCCCACGCCCCACGTTTCCTCAGGCTTGAGCACGAGAAAGGTGTCCGTCTCGTTCAGACCCATTGGATCGAGACCGATCTCATCGGCACCAACGCGCGACACGATGCGGGTGACTTCCGGGACGTGCTCCAGGATGGCTTTCTGGATGCGCTGATCCATCCGAATCGACTGGTCCAGCGTAATCGACGGCAGTTTCTCCACCTGCACGATGATGTCACCCTCGTCCATGGTCGGCATGAAGGTCTTGCCGATCTGGAAGTAGGCCAGTGCTGTCGCGGCCAGCAGCAGCGCCGCGCAGGCAATGACCACGCGCGGGTGCGCGAGGCACTTGACGAGGATGGGTTCGTACAGTTGATGGAGCTTGCGGGCCAGCCAGGGTTCACCGTGCGCGACCCGCCCCATCACGAACGAGGCGACGACGGGAATCACGAACAGCGACAACAACAGCGAGCCGCCCATGGCAAACACGTTCGTGAACGCGACCGGGCGGAAAAGCTTGCCTTCCAGCCCCTCCAGCGTCAGCAGCGGGACGAACACGATGCCGATAATGATCGAACCCGAGACGACCGGCGCCGCGACCTCGCGCATGGCCCGGTAGATCAGATGCAGACGCGGCACTTTCGTCTCATCGCCTTCAGCCAGGTGGGTCGTAACGTTCTCCACCACGACGACGGCCGGATCGACCAGCTTGCCGATCGCGATCGCCAGACCGCCGAGACTCATCAGATTCGCCGTCAGGTCGAATTGCCGCATCAGCAGGAACGTGAACAGCGCGGCGAGCGGCAGGATGGCCGCAACCGTCAAGGCCGCCCGGATCTCGCCCAGGAACAGCACCAGCAGCACGACGACGAGGACAGTGGCTTCGACCAGGGCCCTGACCATCGTGCCGATGGCGCGATTGACCAGCTTGCCGCGATCGTAGAACACATCGAGACGAACCCCGGGCGGCAGCGCCGGCTGGATCTCGCGAATCTTTTCCTGCAGATCGGCCACGACCTGTCGCGCATTCGCTCCGCGCAGGCTCAGCACCAGGCCCTCGGCCACTTCCCGGTCACCGTCCTGACTCACCGCGCCGTAGCGGGTCAGCGCACCGATCCGGACCTCCGCCACGTCCCCCACCGTGATCACAATCCCATCGCGTTGGGCGACAACGATCGCGCGCGCATCATCCAGACTGCGAATGCGGCCCTGAACGCGGACCAGCAGGGTCTCCTCACCCTCGCCGAGCCGTCCCGCACCGTCATCGCGGTTGTTCGCATGCAACGCGGAAATCAGTTCATCGACCGTCACGCCGCGGGACGTCATCCTGGCGTTGTCGGGAATCACCTCGTAACTGCGCACCAGACCGCCGAGCACGTTCACATCGGCCACACCGGGGACGGTCCGAAGCGCCGGCCGGATCACCCAGTCCAGCAGGTTGCGCCGCTCCATCAGGGTCAGATCGCCACCCTCGACGGTGAACATGAACATCTCGCCCAGCGGCGTGGTCATCGGTGCGATGCCACCCTGGACACCGTCGGGCAGGGAGCCCCATACGCCGTTGAGCCGTTCCGCGACCTGCTGGCGGGCCCAGTAAATGTCGGTGCCCTCGGCGAAGTCGAGCGTGATGTCGGTCAGTGCATACTTCGACAGCGAGCGCAGCATGACCTGCTTCGGAATACCGAGCAACTCGACTTCGATCGGCGCCGCGATCCGGCTCTCGACTTCCTCCGGTGTCATGCCGGGCGCCTTTACGATAATCTTGACCTGCGTGGGCGACACATCCGGGAAGGCATCGATCGGCAGTTCCATGGCGGCGAAGTAGCCGGCGCCCGCCAGCAGCACGGCGAGCGCCAGCACCAGCACGCGTTGGCTCAGCGCGAACTCGATCAGCCGCGTCAAGTTAGCCTCCCGGGCCCATCCCCAACCACGCCGCCTTCAGCGCCGCAACCCCCTGGACGACGACTTCGTCACCCTTCTTCAGGCCTTCATGCACGACGACATCCCGCGCCTCGACCCCGGCAACGGCAACGGGCCGAACCGCAAAGCCCCCCGGTGCCCGGACGAACATGTACTGCCGGCCTTCCTGATTGACGAGCGCGGCCGTCGGCAAGCGGACAATGTAGTCCGTGCTGGCATGGGAGATCAGCACGTTGACGTTCTGCCCCGCCAGGACACCCGAGGCGCGCTTCTCAATGACCGAACGGACCAACACGCTCTGGCTGTTCGGATTGATATTGCGACTGACCTGCGTGATCCGGCCGCTGAGCTTCGGCTTATCCAGCGTGACCCGGTCGCCGATACGGATTTCGTTGGCCCGCTCCTGCGGCACGCTGATTTCCAGCCAGAGCTCGTCAAGATTGGCGACGCGAAACAGCGGCGTCAGGATGTCGACGCGCTGACCGGCAACCGCCATGCGCTCCAGCAACACACCGTCGACCGGCGAACGGAGCTTCAGCGTGTCGCTGAGCCGCCGCGTCGCTTCGAGCTGCTTCAGCTCATCGGCGGGCAACCCGGACAAGGTCAGCACCTGCTCGGCTTCACGCAGCTGCGTTTGCGCCTTGTCGAAACGGCTCTTGGTTTCCTGCCAGCGGATGCGCGAAATGATGCCCTCGCTCAACAGGGTCTGATCGCGCTGCAACTGCCTTTCGGCCAGCTGGAATTCCGTCGCCGCATTGAGCAGGTCGCGCTGCTGGGCCAGAAGACTGGGGCTTTGCATCTCGGCCAACACCTGCCCGGCCCGCACCGAGGCCCCCAGCGCGACGTGGACCTTGCTGACCAGACCCGCCTGAGGCGCGCTGACGAGGAACTCGTTCTGCGGCGGCACGACGATGCGGCCCGGGGCCCAGGCCAGCGGCAGGGAACTGACGCGCTCCGGCACGATGGTCCGTATGGCGAGGTGTTCGATCTGTTCGTCGGAAAGCCTGACCAGATCATCAGCCCTGACGCCGGTGGCAACCAGCGTCAGGGCGAGAACCAGCCGGGCGAAAATCAAGGGGTGACCCCGACGACCTGATTGTAGACCGCGAGATCCCGCTGCAACAGGATCGCGCGCTCACGCGCATCGCGGATCGTCGTCTGCGCCGTGGACTGAATCTTCAGGAAGTTGATCAACTCGATCTCGCCCGATTCGAACGCGAGCTGGTTCATGCGAATCTGGGTTTCGGCAATCTCGCGCCGGCGCTCGGCGATCTCGAGCAGCGCGCGATCCGTCTCGATGCTGCGGCGGATCGCGGCCAGCGCCTTGTTCAACTCGCGCATCAGGGTGTCGCGTTCGACGATCTTCTGGTTCAGCGCCAGATTGGCCTCGGCCACGAACGGCTGATTCCAGTCGTCGCCGCCAATCGGGATCTGGACCACGAGATTCGAACCGCTGTTCATGGACTCGCCGTCGAAGGTGCGCGCGTGATTGGTGCCGACGAGAACACTAGGCTGATTGCCCTGTTTGTAGATCCGCGTCCATTCAACCTGGGCCTGGGCCCGCTCGATCATCGCATTGACTGCGGAAACGGAAGGATGGGATTCAACGATCGCATCCGTCGCGCTCTGCTTTTCGGTGAACTCGACCGGCACCTTTTGCTGGCGGGTCACATTGGTATAAGCCTGATAGGTCTTGATCAGATCCAGCTCCGTTTGCCCCACCAGTGTCTTCTTTTCCAGCGCATCACTTTCGGCCATCAGCAGGTCCGAACGGGACAGATCTCCCAGTTCGACCCGGCGCGCGACCGTAGACACCAGCCGCGTAGCCACCTCATAGACCTGGCGCGCCGTGTCATAGCGGTTCTCGGCCAGCTTGATGTTCCACAAGGCATCGCGCACCAGCCCCGCCACTTCGTGCTTGACCGCCTTGCCGAAGGCCGCCGTGCTTTGCGCCGCCTGGTCGGCCACCTTCTGACTGGCATCCTTCTGGCCCCACATCCAGATCGGAATCTGGTAGCCGCTCTGCACCTCGACGAGGCCCTGGTTGGACATGATGGTGTCGTCGATGTACTGCAAAAAGATCAGCGGGTATCCGGCGATCCAGCTCGAAGCCCGGGTCTGCAAAGCCTGGACTTCCTGTTCCGAGGCCTGAATCAGCGCCTGCTGCGGATAGTTCTCGAACGAGGCATCGACGACCTTGGCGAGCTTGAGTGTCGGATCGTAGGGCACGACCGGCGTTTCACCGGTAATGCTTTCCGCGCTCATGCCGCTCGCCGCGGCCCATGCGCTTAGCAACAATGCGGCCCGCAACCGCGTTAGCGGAGGGGCCCGTCGACGGCGAGAAGACGAGACATTCAGCGGCAAGGAGGCAGCAGGAAGCGATCGCTTTGGCAACGGCAGGTCTCTCTCATTCATAGGGATGCGCATTCATAGGGATGCGCGCGACGGAAACGACGCGGAGGCGCAGGCAAACAGGGGCATCGGTGACTCAAGCCGACAGCACTGCGGAGCGATCGCAGGCGGGTGGGCTGGGGAAGAGCACGGACTTTGCTTGGCGGAACCGATCACTCGATATCAAATCTCAACGACAGTTGCGAGCATTTTAGCGAATGCCTGCCACCTGTGGGTTGACCGTTCCGAATCCGGCCTCATGACGACGCGCGACACGGGTACTATCCGTCATTGTTACACAGGGCGCTTCCGCTCTTGCGTCAAGACCGGACCACTGCCGAGTTTCGCGGATTTGCGGAGCTTCGGGCTCGCACCGTCGTCGCAGCGGACTGGCGCCGGCGACCGTGAGGCGCCGACGCTAGCGAACGGAATGGCCTGCAGGCGGCGGCGCGCTCCGACTCCCGTCGGGCGCGTCACTCGCGGCCCGTGTCATAGGCATCTCCCTTGCTCCCCGGGGACCCTGATCCACCCGGCTTCAGGCTCGAAAGCAGTTGTGAGGCGATGACGCGAAATGGAATTTCATGTTCCCTTTCGAGCTCGGCGGCTCGTTCGAAGACCTTGAGTCGCGGCGGGAGCAGCACTCGCTTCAGCGCGCACGCGATCCGGTTGCCGCGGTCGTCTGACCGGACGGTCAGCATCCGGTCATCGAACGCGGTGCTCATCCGGTCCAGGTACTCATCGATCCCCTCGTCGGACTCCAGGAAGTTGGCAACGAGAACCCCACCGTCTCGCAACGCAGCGGCGCAGCCGTCGTAGAAATGTTGACTGCCCAGTTCGCGCGGCAGACCGACAATATCGAAACCATCCAGCAGGATCACATCGATAGCGTGCGGCGGATCTGCGATGAAGTCGGCTCCGTTGCCATGCACGACACGGAACCGGGCGTCGTCCGGGGGAATCGAGAACTTGTCCCGCAGCGCGATCACACGTTCGTTGATCTCCACGCTCGTGATGCGCGTGCGCGGCAGATGCCGATAGCAATACTTGGACAGCGAGCCGCCCACCAAGCCGATGATGACCAGATCGCGGGGAGCCGGCTGGAACAGCAGAAACGCCATCATCAGGCGCGTGTAGCATAGGACCAGACGATCCGGGTCGCTCCGGTACATGACACTCTGGACGGAACGCCGATCGAAATGCAGAGCGATGCGCTCGGCGTCCTCATCGAGCACCGGACGACGCTGCGACTTGGTATTGGGTTCCGCAACGCGGGCGGCGCCGCGCTTGGGGTCACGCCTCGTCATGAGCCCGTGCCCTCCATGCACTCCGTTGCGGACAGACACGTGGGGGTGGCCATGGAAACGGGGACCGACCCGGCTTAGGTACGACCCCGCTGACCGCCGTCGCAACGCCCGTCGTGAACCGCCATCGATGCCGTCCCGGCAAGGGCGTTGCCGATCGGCGAGATGCCGTCGTCCCGACTACGCGAGTGGGGAACGAGCCCGCTTCACTGAAGCGAGTTCGCGCACCATAGCCGATATTGGCGGAGCTCCGCACGATCTCGGTGATCATCGGGATTCCGCCGATCAGACCCGACACCACGTTGCCGATGCCGATGGTGGCAAGGTCCCGATCGAGGTCGGAGCGGCGCTGCTCCGGATCCAGCCGATCCACGGCCGAGGCGGCCAGCAGCGATTCCAGGCTACCGATAAAAAGCAGGCTCGCTACCGACATCCAGAACGCCCCGGTGCCTAACTTCGAAAAATCCGGGGTCGCGAAACTGTCGACGAAACGATCGGGAATGTCCGAGAGGAACTGTGTGGCGGTGACGTACACGTGCCGGTGGAGCAGATCGCTCTCCTCACCCTGCGATACCAGGTACAACTCGGCCCGGTTCAGGTCGAAAGCCCGCCCCAACAGATAGCCGGTCATTATGGCCAGCAGCGGTGCAGGCATCCGGCCCAGGCCGCGATTGCCGAGCAAGGGCCAGACGAAATGAATGACCAGACCGATACCGCCCACCAGCAGGATCTCGGAGTTCAGGTGCAGGAGGCTGTGAGGGAGATGCACAAAACTCTGCCAGGGCGTTTCGAAATCGGGTCGGGTGCCGATCAGCGTATGTATCTGGCGGGCAATGATGATGATGCCGATGACGGCCAGCAGGCCGTGGGCCACCGCGGCCGGAAAGAATGTTGCCCAGCGCCCGGCCTTGAACCAGCCGAACACGATTTGCAATCCCCCGACTATAACGATCGCGGCCAAGGTGTAACGATAGCCGGCCCAGACATCGCCGTCGCCCAGCCAGTGAACCGAAGCGAATAGAACCGTGAACAACCCCGCGGCCGGTCCATTGATCCCAAGGCGCGAGCCATTCATCCGGGAAACCAGCAGGCCGCCCACGATCGCGCTGATGATCCCGGCCATGGGCGGAAAGTCCGATGCCATCGCGATACCGAAGCACAGCGGCAAGGCGACAAGGAATACCAGGAATCCGGCAACGACATCGTGGCGCCAGTTATCGGTCAGTTCGGCACACTGGGCGCGGATCCACCGAGGAACGGATGCATGACGGTAGCCCCCCGAAAATCAGAAAGAGGAGCCGCTGGGCGGCAACCCGACCAGCACCGGCAACAAGCTCAAATAATCGGACATAAGGTGGCGGGTGCCTCGTTTTGCGGCCTTAGGCATTAAGATTTGATGTCTATCTCTTTCTTATATTATCATCACTCAGTGTCTAGTAAATTCTAATCAGATGTTAATACGAAACACATATGAGCACGATCGAGAATCGTACTGCACGACTGACCTTGCTGGTTGATCCCGACAAGAAGGCGACCTTCGAGCGCCTGTGCGCCGAAGAGGACGTCACGCCTTCACAGATGGTGCGCAAGCTCATACGAGAGTACATCGAGCGCCGACTGGGGCCAACCTGGCGGGACGAAGTGTTCAACGACCACAAAGCGTCCTAGAAGCGCCACAACTCGACGGTACACGCCGCTACCTCCACCCCACCGCGCAACTCAATCGCCGTGGGCCCACCGCCTGAATCTATAGGAGTTCATCATGCTGAGAATCTACGCAGGAAACCTGCCTTCCGACTGTACCGAAGCCGAGTTCGCCGAACTGTTCGCCGCCTATGGCCGCGTCCGCGCCCTGGAATTGCCGCGCGATCTGTTCACTCATCGCTGCCGGGGTTTCGGCTTCGTCGAGATGGAAGGGCATGAGGCGCGCGCCGCCATTTCCGGACTGGACGGGCAATTGCTGCGCGGTAACAACCTGCGCGTCAATCTGGAACGTCCGCGCACCGGTCGCATGGCCAAGCGCCGCCGCTGACGACAAGCAAACCGGACATCGGTAGCAGGCTTCGCTCAAGCCACAACGGCAACCCCGCGCGCCCGCCATCGCCGACAGCCGGCGCGCAAAGCCGGCAAGTCGCACCCCCCACGCATCGCACGCCAACGTCCCTGCCGACCCGGTGACAGCAGTCATCAGCGGTTCCCGAGAATCGGAACTGCGGCTCTTTCGCGGCATCGACCGCCAAAGAACGGTTGTGCGCAAGCAACACCCTCCCACCCCAAAGCCTGCGCAGCCCGATTCTGCTGCGCGTCCGTCGTCACGGTCGGCCACGCCGTCCGAACCGCTGAAAGGGAGACCCGCGGCCGCGCCCCGCATACCCCCACCGTGACTATGTCGCCGAGGCTTCTCGCGGTATGATTCCGCGCTGACCACCCCTGCCTGGCGGCGCGGCCCATGGCTTCCGCGGTGATTAATGACAACCGCGCGACCGGCATCTCGCCGGACCATCGACTCCACCCTTTACTGGAAACGTCATGCGCAACTGGAAACGAGTGCTGATCACCGTCTTTTCGATCGCGACGGTCCTCGCTGTCGTGGTGCTGGGCACCGGCGTCGCGCTGACCGGTTTTCTGATCGATCTGTGGTGGTTCGAAGCGCTCGACTTCGGTGGCTACTTCTGGCTGCGGCTGCTGTATCGCTACATCCTGTCCGGCGGCGTCACGGTTTTCTTCTTTCTGATCCTGTTCCTGAACTTCCTGGCCGCCTCGCGCTACCTCGGCGTCGACCAGGGTACGCTGGACGATCTGACCGACACCAGCGAGGGCCGGCGTTCCCGGCGGATGCTGGCCTTGTTCCAGACCGGATCGTTACGGGTATTCACGCCCCTCGCCGTGATGCTGGCGATTGCGATTGCCTGGCCGTTCTATGACGACTGGGAGCGGGCTCTGCTGTTCTTTTTCGGCCCGAACTCCGGTGTAAGCGACCCGGTGTTCCACAAGGACATCAGCTTTTACCTGTTCGAGTTGCCAATCTTCAAGCTGATCCAGCGCGAGTTGCTGTTCGCCTTCGGCATCATGACGCTGGGCATCGCCGGCCTGTACTGGATGGAACACCGGATCACCGCACTGGCCGCGCGGCCGTGGTCGACGGGTGCGCGGATCCACCTGAGCGGACTGGGGATCATCACGGGCCTGATTCTCGCCTGGGGCTTCATGCTGGAGCGCTACACGCTGCTGCACGCGACGGCCCACGAACCGGTGTTCTACGGCCCGGGTTTCGTCGAGATTCGCTATTACCTGCCGCTGATCTGGGTCATGATCGTGAGCCTGATCGCCGGTGTCGTCGCCCTCGTTTTCTATTTGAACCGGGGCGGGAAAGGCCTGATGGTGTCCGGCGTCTGCGCGATGGTGTTCGCTGGAGCCTGGGGCCTGCGCCAGTTCGATGTCCTTCCCGACCTGATCAACCGTTTCGTGGTCAAGCCGAACCCGGTCAAGGCCGAGCGCGAGTTCATGCGTGCCAATATCGCAGCGACGCTGGATGCCTACGACCTGACGGATGTCGAAACCATCGACGTCACGGCAGCAACCGATCTGTGGGACATACTGGACCCGCACATCCGCCAGACACTGCATAACATCCCTGTCTGGGATCCCGAATTCCTCGACGACGTCTACCAGCAAATGCAGGGCATACGCCCCTACTACCACTTCAGCGACGTCGACGCGGCCCGATACCAGCTCAACGGACGGTTGGAACAGGTCAATCTGGCAGCCAGAGAAGTCAATACCGACCGCCTGCCGGCCGGCGCCCTGACCTGGGAGAACCTCCACCTTCGCTACACGCACGGTTTCGGCGCCGTCATCACACCGACTGCTCAGGACGGTGGGGTGCCGATGCAGTGGTATCTTCGGGACTTGAACCTGCGCTCCGACGTGGGTTTCAGCATCGACAAACCGGATATCTACTACGGCCTCGAAAAGCTCGACTACGCCATCGTCCCGAACCGGCTCGATCTCGTCGGCCTGTCGAGCTTCGATGAGATGTCGAGCCAGAACTATACCGGCGCCGGCGGCATCCCGATCAGCTCCCTGTTTCGCAAATTGTTGGCGGCGATCTACCTCCGCGATGAGAAGCTGTTCTTCTCCGTGGCCATCGATGGCAACAGCCAGTTGTTGATGCGGCGGAACATCGTCGAGCGGATCAGGACGCTGACGCCATATCTGAAGCTGGACAACGACCCGTACATCATCGTCACACCGACGCGCATGTTCTGGATCCAGGACGCCTACACGATCTCGGACCAATATCCCGAATCCAAGGCCTCTGAGTTCCGTTTCGGTGGTGACACAACCGAGCAGCGCTTCAACTACATACGGAACGCCGTCAAGATCGTGGTCGACGCGTTCGACGGCAAAGTCGAGTACTACATCGCCGACCCGCGTGATCCACACGTGCGGGCCTACGCTCGGGCGTACCCGGGCGTCTTCAAGGATCTGAACGACATGCCGCCGTTGCTCCGTGATCAGTTGCGCTACCCGCGCGACAGTTTCGCGATCCAGATGAAGATCTTCGCGCGCTACCATCAGACCGAGCCGGAGTTGTTCTACCAACAGGCCGAAACCATGGAGATGGCGAAGGTCCAGGACCAGATCGTCAAGCCCTACTATCTGACGACCTACCTGGAGAGCTGCGCCGACATGAACAACTTCGTGCTGTTGAGCCCGATGACGCCGATCGGCCGCGGCAATCTGAGCGTGCTGGCCATTGGCGGCGCACAGCGGAACGACGAGTGCGGGATTCCCTATTCCAAGAACATCGTCATCTACAAGTTCAGCAAGGACGTGCAGGTCGACGGCCCCTCGCAGGTCAGCGCGCTGATCGACCAGGACAGCGAAGTCGCCCAGGCCTTCACGCTGTGGGATCAGAAAGGCTCACAAGTCATCCGCGGGCGCATCATCATCCTACCGGTGGGCAACTCGATCCTCTACGTCCAGCCAGTCTATCTGGTTTCGCGAGCGGACACGCGCATTCCCGAACTCACCCGCATCATCCTGTCACTCGGGAACGTGGTCGTCATGGACACGACCCTCGAACGCGCCTTCTCGCGCCTGGAGACCCGACTGAAGGAAGTCGCGCCACCCGGTGCGGCAGCACCCGCGACAACGCCAATCAATCATCAGAAGCGGCCGGAGCAGCCCGAGATGACGCCCATACCCTGAGGAACGCCGCCCGCCGACGATGGAAAGGCTGCACCGCCGCGGCCTTTCCATCTGGGCACGCCGATCTGGATATGGCAGAGTAAGGGCGTGTTTCGCAATCGCCCCCCATCCCGAACGCCGTGGCCCCGACCCTCTGAGGGTTATCCGGTCCGGCAGGAGCAGCGCAAGTGACTAGCGAATCCGAAGGGCTCGAATGGCAACGAACGGCGCTCGCCGACAGGCGACGACGTCCAACACCCGCGATCAGCCGCTATTGGTTTCGTGGGCGCCGGCGGCACGTCCGGCGGGCCGCCGATGCCTGCGGCGGTTATTACGTCGATCACCCCGGCACAAAAACCCTTTGGGCCGCGGCGGCGCTGTTGGTGCTGACGCTGCTCGACGGCCTGCTCACGCTCCGGTTGCTGGGCGGCGGGGCTACCGAAGAAAATCCGGTGATGGCCTATGCGCTCTCTCTGGGCGTTTCCACCTTCCTGCTGACGAAGTATCTGCTGACCGTACCATCGGTCGGTATGCTTATGATCCACAAGAATTTCCCGGTACTACATCCACGCTTCCGGGTGAAGTGGATCTTCGTCGGCTTTCTGGGCATCTATGGCGCACTCGTCGGATACGAGTTGGCACTGTTCGGCGTGATGGAATCGTAGGACCAAGACGGTATCCACTCCATCATCCGGATACGACAACGCCGGCCCGGGTTGCCCCGAGCCGGCGTTTGGCGGGTATGCGCTTAACGGCAGGATCAGTGCATTTCGGCTGCGATCTGACGGTGAAGTTCAGCCATCGCCTTGGCATCCGCTGCGCCCGCTTCGAAATCCCGCAGCATTGCGCCCGAACGCGCGCGCAAGTCCTTGATGCGACGGCCGTAACGATGAGGACGGGCTTGATAGTCGGCCAGGGCACGCCGCTGCTCTTCGGCGTTAGCTTCCTCTGTTGCGGCAATCTCGTCGAAGTGTTTAGCCAACGCTTCGTGGCCGGCGGCGGAGTCGGCATTTTCGGCTGCGGCAGCCCAATCCTGCGAGGGATTGGTCTTCGTCGCGCAACCGGCACTCACCAAGGCTGCCAGTATCAGGGCCGGTATCAGGATCACTTTCATAGAATCGTTTCCTTCTCGGGTCAGACTATCGGGATGCGGCACAAGAACGCGGCGGTCCTCGCGGCTGCCATACGACCAGAACTGTACCCGAGCGTCAACGCCGAAGCAAACGACAACGAACGGCCTGGAACCCGTCGAGCGTACTGCCGAAGTCGTAGATACGGGCATTGACACCCCATCCGCCGGGTGATCCTGCCGGCACTTATCCGCGGATCGGGACGGTCGACGAACGCCTCACATTGACAGCTTTTGTCGCATTCACACAAAATATTGTCTCAATTAGCCTTTTTTCAAAATTGTGACCGTCGCGGATCGCTCGATGACGAGCAGGATCGATGGTGCAGCGCAACAAGCCGCGGGGGCAGACATGGTCAATGTTATCTCGGCAGTAAAGACAGTGTTTCGCGGAGTGGGGCAGGTCTTCTTTCAGGAGAACGCCGCTACGGGCGCGTTGTTTACGGCAGGGATCGCCCTGAGTTCGCCACCGATGGCGGTTGCCGCCGTCGCCGGGTCGGCCATCGGGGCGGTCACAGCCAAAGCCATGGGTTTCGACCGGGACGCATTGCAGGCCGGCGTCTACGGTTTCAATGCCGCCCTGGTCGGGCTGTCCACTCTGTTCTTTTTCGAACTGGGACCAGCGAGCCTCGTATTGATGGTCCTGGGCTGCGTCGCCACCACTCTGCTGGCGCGCCTGCTGCAGCGTCAGCTTCCGTTTCCGACCTACACCCTGGCCTTCATCGTGACGACGTGGGCGCTGTTCTATCTGGGGGTCGCTCTCGATCTGCCGCAGGTCGAGAATGTGGCTGGTCCGAAGGCCGATTCCCTGCTCGCCGCGATCGTTCGCGGTGTCGGACAGGTGAAGTTCCAGGCGAATGCCGGCACCGGTTTACTCTTCCTGCTCGGGATTGCCGTGAGCGACTGGCGCCACGCGGTTTGGGTCCTGACGGCATCAATGCTGAGCGTGCTGGGGGCGGTGTTCCACAACGCGCCGACCGAGGGCATCGCTCTCGGCCTATACGGCTACAACGCGCCCCTGACTGCGTTGGCGCTGTTCCTGTGGCGTCCGTCGTTGATCGCACCGCTGCTGGGAATCATGCTGTGCATCCCGATCACCGAATACGTGCCGCTGCTTGGCTTGCCCGCGCTGACGCTACCCTTCGTGCTGACGACGTGGCTGGTGCTCGCGCTAGGAGCCCTTGAATCCCGGCTGTTCCGGACGGGCCGATAGGGCAGCGCTTCCCGCGATACAGGGATGGACTGAAACCAAGCCGGGACGGCTCTGGTTCGAAGTTTCCGGAGAGTCCTGGGCGCTTTGCCTGACCTTATCTTCGAGGCGGTTCAGAACTTGATCAGGGCGCTGACCACACCGGTCAATTGATTCTGGTAGCGCGCTTCGCCATTGCCGCCGAACGCACGATCCCCGGCGAAGTCGCCGCGAATCTCGGGGCGGATCTCCAGATACTTCACCGGATGCCAGTTGACGCCCAGCGTCAGCGCGCCGTACTGCGTGTCGATGCCGGTCCGCGTACCCTTGATGTCGGCGAAATAGTCGGCGCGGGCCTGCAAATCCAGGGTCGGTATCAGATGCAGGATGCCGATGGTGTAGAGACCGTACCAGGAACCGGTGCCGACTGGTGTGTTGGCGTCCCAGCCCATGTTCGATTGCACGACCTGCGTGAACCGTTCGCTCCAGTTGTGCTGGACGCGCAGCTCCACGACGGTATCGAAGTCACCGGCCATGCCGGGCGCGGCGAAAATCGCGTTTTCGCCGGCATGCAGCGAGCCGGTTAGCCGCGTGCGGTTTTCCTCGGTCAGCCAGTAGTTCACCTGGCCGATGTAGCAGATCGAGTTCGCGCTGCGCTTGCTGAAGAAGGTATTGGCACCAAAGGTCATGCCGTTCCAGACCTCGAGTTGCCGACTGACGTGCAGGTTCGTCAGGAAGCCCGTGAACGCCCCGTCCTGCGAATAGAAAAACTGGTAGTCGCTGGAATAAAAGGGGCGGTACGGGGCCAGGAAGCCGTTGTAGCCGATGATGGTATTCATGCGGCCGACCTTGATGTCCATGCCGCCTTCGGTCAGCACCGGCAAGTGCGCGGACACGTACAAGTCGCGGAAATCGTAACCGAAGCGAGGATTTCCCGGCGGGTTGTCAATGCCGCCCTTGGGCTGGCCCAGCGCGGCATCGGCACCCATGAAGTAGCGGACGTTGAAGCCCACGTCGAACTGGTCCTGACGGAGCGGCTTCTGCAGCACGAAACCGATCTGATTCAGCAACACGGCATCGCCGAAGCGATTTTGTCGCGGCTGCACGTTCAATAGCCCGCCACCGCTGGTCGTGCCCGTGTAGCCGCTTTCGATCCAGCCGAACGAGCGGATGCCGGTATCGCCGAACAGCTTGCCCAGGCGAAAGCCGTCCATCAGCACTTTCACGTCATCGACCGGCGTGGGCCCGAGCCGGTCAGATTCCGCGTCATCGATATCTTCGATCCATTCACCGGGCAGCGAGTGCGATTCCAGTCCTGATCCGGCAGTGTAGGGCGCGGCATGAGCGCCATTGTCGGCCGCTCGTGGGGCAATGTCCTGAGCTGCGACGGCACCCGATGCGATCACCCAGCAGGCGCCAAGAATCCTTCGTTTCATTGTGCGTACACCCCCCTCCGCAATGATCCGAGGCGCGGCGCTGTGACGCCCGGCCGTTATGACGCCGCGCCGTGTGGCTGCAACATGCCTTTCGTGATGATGAAGTCCTCGATCGCCGCAAGTCCCTCACCCGTCTTCAAATTCGAGAACACGAACGGACGGTCGCCCCGCATCTTCCGGGCATCACGATCCATCACTTCGAGCGAGGCACCGACATAAGGCGCCAGGTCGATCTTGTTGATCACCAGCAAGTCGGAGCGCGTGATCCCCGGCCCACCCTTGCGCGGGATTTTGTCGCCGGCGGCGACGTCGATGACGTAGATGGTCAGGTCGGACAGTTCGGGACTGAAGGTCGCACTAAGGTTGTCGCCGCCGCTCTCGACCATCACGAAATCCAGATCCTTCCAGCGTTCGCACAACTCGTCGACCGCCGCCAGGTTCATCGACGCATCCTCGCGGATCGCCGTGTGGGGACAACCGCCGGTCTCGACGCCGAGGATGCGGTCCTCTGGCAACGCCTGGCTGCGAATCAGGAACTGCTGGTCCTCGCGCGTGTAGATATCGTTCGTGACCACGGCGATGTCGAACCGTTCACGCATGCGCTTGCAGAGCGCATCCACCAGAGCGGTTTTGCCGGAACCCACCGGACCGCCGATGCCGAGTCGAAGTACCTGCTTACCCATCGTTGACCTCTTATGAACGGAATAATCGGGAGTACTGCATCTCGTGCCGGCTGCTCGCCAGCGCGAACGCGAAGACGCTGC
This sequence comes from Methylolobus aquaticus, assembly GCF_054172105.1. Classification (NCBI taxonomy): domain Bacteria; kingdom Pseudomonadati; phylum Pseudomonadota; class Gammaproteobacteria; order Methylococcales; family Methylococcaceae; genus Methylolobus; species Methylolobus aquaticus. The sequence continues at coordinate 275,815 of NZ_JBSYXP010000003.1, read as the reverse complement.
CGCCGATCTGGTCATCGGTCAGCGCCAGGGCTTCATCCACTCGGGCCGGCAGTTGGTCAGCCAGATCGCGCAGCAGGCGCTGACCCGCGACCTGCCCGAGCGGGACCAGCTTGACCGCGCAGAGCACCTGGTTTTCCAGCCAACTCCACAGATAGCCCATCAGCGTTTCCCGTTTCGGGACGCCCCATTGGACCGCCGCCATGGCGAACAGGGTTGCCAGGGTCGCCTCCGGCTTTCGAGACCAGACTTGTGATTCAGCCAAACCCAGCGATTCGGACAAGCGCGCCAACGCCTGACCCGTCTGCCGGTCCTCCTCCCGCAACTCGGCCGTTTCCCGATGCGCGATCAGGGTCCGTGTCCAGTGCTCGACGGCATCGCTATCGTCACAGGCCCAGGCGTCGTGCAGGCGCGCAACGATGGGCAGGTCGACGCGTGACTGACAGCGCTCGAGGATGCCACCAATCCAGCGGCCGGTTTCTTCCTCATTCGTCACCCAGCCGTCATCGATCGCCCGCTCCAAGCCCTGGGAATAGCTGTACATGCCGATCGGCAACCCGGGACTGACCAGTTGCAGCAAGCGCAACAGGGCGAGATCAGTGATCATGACCTTGATAAGCGCCCGCTTCCGGCTCGAACGGCAGCGAGCGATGCTCGACGCGCAGCCCCAGCCCCTCGACCATGTGATCCAGCACATGATCGGCGAGGTAACGCAACTCGCCCTCCAGGATCTGCAGCGAGAGGTGCCGGTTACCCAGGTGATAGCAGGCCCGAGCCATCAGCAGAGCGTCGTCCGAGCGCACGACCGAAAGCGGTTCCTCCGCGGCCTGCACCCGCACCTTGATGCCCTCCTGGCTGGTCAATACCATGCCCGAGCGCAGACACTGACCGCGCGTCAGCAGGAAAACTCCCACCGCTTTCCCGCCGTCGGTGACAGCGGAAAAGCGGCTCTTGCGGCGCGTTTCGAAGGGCAGTGTCAGCGTGTCATCATGCGACGCGCCGGCCTCTGCCACACCGTTGAGCTGCAACATGATCAGAACAGGAAGTAGCGCTGAGCCAGCGGCAGCACGTCGGCCGGATCACAGGTCAACAAGACGCCGTCGGCGCGGACCTCGTAGGTCTGCGGATCGACCTCCATTTTCGGCGTGTAGCTGTTGTGGATCAGGTCCTTCTTACTGACGGTGCGCGTGCCGCGTACGAGGCCCACGCCCTTGCGCAGGGCCAGCGCGGACGGTATGCCCGCATCGATCGCAGCACCCGGCAGGAAGATCAGCGATGTGGCCGCGGTGGCTCCACCGAAAGCGCCCCACATGGGGCGGTAATGCACCGGCTGCGGGGTCGGGATGGACGCATTGATATCGCCCATCGGGGCCGCCGCGACCAGGCCGCCCTTGATGATCAGGCTGGGTTTGACGCCAAAGAACGCCGGACGCCACAGGACCAGGTCCGCGAGTTTGCCGGGCTCTATCGAACCAACTTCATGCGCGATGCCGTGGCTGAGTGCCGGATTGATCGTGTACTTCGCGACATACCGCTTGACGCGAAAGTTATCGTTGCGGGCCGAGTCCTCCTTCAACGCGCCTCTTTGCACCTTCATCTTGTGCGCCGCCTGCCAGGTGCGGGTGATGACTTCGCCCACGCGGCCCATGGCCTGGGAATCCGAAGACACGATCGAGAAGGCGCCGAGGTCGTGCAGAATGTCTTCTGCGGCGATGGTTTCGCGCCGGATGCGCGATTCGGCAAAGGCGACGTCTTCCGCGATCGATGGATCGAGATGGTGGCACACCATCAGCATGTCCAGATGCTCGTCCGCGGTGTTGATCGTATAGGGACGCGTCGGATTGGTAGACGCCGGCAGTACGTTCGGCAAGCCGCAGGCGGTGATGATGTCCGGCGCATGACCGCCGCCAGCCCCTTCCGTGTGGAAGCTGTGGATCGTCCGACCCTTGAACGCCGCAAACGTATCCTCGACGAAGCCGGATTCGTTCAGGGTGTCGGTATGGATGGCGACCTGTACATCGTAACGATCGGCCACCGAGAGGCAGCAATCGATGGCAGCCGGCGTCGTACCCCAGTCTTCGTGGAGCTTCAGGCCGATCGCGCCGGCCCGGATCTGTTCTTCGAGTCCGGCCGGCAAGCTGGCATTCCCCTTGCCGAGTATCCCGAAGTTCATCGGAAAGCCATCGAGCGCCTGCAACATGCGGTGGATGTGCCACGGGCCCGGCGTGCAGGTCGTGGCACTGGTTCCCGCCGTCGGCCCGGTGCCGCCACCGATGAAGGTCGTGACCCCGGAACACAGCGCTTCCTCGATCTGCTGCGGACAGATGTAATGGATGTGGGTGTCGATACCGCCGGCAGTCAGAATCTGGCCTTCGCCGGCGATGATCTCGGTGCCGGGCCCGATGACGATGTCGACGCCGTTCTGGACATCCGGATTGCCCGATTTGCCGATACCAACAATACGGCCGTTCTTGATCCCGACATCCGCCTTGATGATGCCGCCATAGTCGACGATCAGCGCGTTCGTGATCACCAGGTCCATGGCGGTCAGCGAATCGGCCTGACCCTGCCCCATGCCGTCGCGGATCACCTTGCCGCCGCCGAATTTCACTTCCTCGCCGTAAATCGTCAGATCCGCTTCGACTTCGATGAACAGTTCGCTGTCCGCGAGGCGCACGCGATCGCCGGTCGTCGGTCCGAACATGTCGGCATAAGCCTGCCGGCTCATCTTGCTCATGGGGCGACCTCCAGCGGTCCCATGACGTCCTGGCGGAAGCCATAAACGATGCGCCGACCGGCGAATGGGACCAGATGCACTTCCCTTTCCTGGCCGGGTTCGAAGCGCACCGCGGTACCGGCGGGGATGTCCAGCCGGTAGCCGCGCGCCAGCGCGCGATCGAAGCGCAGCCCCGGGTTGGTTTCGAAGAAATGGTAGTGGGAACCCACCTGCACCGGGCGGTCGCCGGTGTTCGCGACGAGCAGGGTGATGGTTTCGCAGCCGGCGTTGATCTCGATCTCGCCGTCCGCAGTGATGACTTCTCCGGGAATCATGGGGGCCTCCTACTGGATCGGGTCATGGACGGTGACCAGTTTGGTCCCGTCGGGAAACGTGGCTTCGACCTGTACGTCCGGTATCAACTCGCTGATGCCGTCCATCACGTCGTCCCGAGTCAACAGCGTCCTGCCGTAGTCCATCAACTCGGCGACCGTGCGCCCGTCGCGGGCCCCTTCCAGAATGGCGGCCGAGATATAGGCCACGGCTTCCGGATGATTGAGCTTGAGACCACGGGCCTTGCGCCGCTCCGCCAACAATGCGGCAGTGAAGATCAACAGCTTGTCTTTCTCGCGTGGTGTCAGTTGCATGCTTTCTCCTCCGTTCAGGTTGCCCAAATCCGCGGTGCACAGGCCTTGTGCCCGATCACGTCCTCGCGCACTCGAGCCCACACCTGCTGAAAAAAAGTTCGCAGGCGATCGGCCCTCATGTCGCGCCCCCGGCAGATCAACAGGTCGCCGATTCGGGTCACGCCGCGCTCGGGTTGATCGCCGATCAGTTCACGGACGGCTTCGAGATGCGCTGCGGTGCTCGGTGTCGCGAACAGCGTCCCGAACGCCGAACGGCCTCCGAGGCCCCATGGGGCGGCATAGGCTTCCGGGTTCAACAGCGTTCGTTCGAGATAGCGGGGCTCGGCCGCTTGCGTGATGCGCAATTCGAGCCCGACTTCACCGGCCGAAAAACCCTCGCCCGCGGCAGGCCGCCCCAGAACCGCGACGTCCCAGCCGAGAAAGCGGGCGCCGGCCTCCAGTTCGATCGCAACGCGGGCGCTGACACGTGCGCCTTGGTAGAAGATGGTCTCTTGCGGCAGCCACTCCAGCGACGCGCCGCTCGCCACCCGAAGCGCAACCGACTGGCGTGCGAGACCACCGGCGCTGCGGTAAAACTTGCCGGCGGCGGGCGTGGTCACCAGTGCCGCACTGCCGTGCGCCGCGGCGAGCTCGATGCCCAAGGTATCGCCGGCGACCACACCACCCGGCGGATGCAGCAGGTAGACATGACAGATGGGACCTTCGGGATAAAAAGGCCGTTGCACGACCAGGGGGCCGACATGCCGTCGCCGCGCGATCACGGTCTTGCCGTTGCCGGGAGCGAAGCAAAGCCCCAACTCGGCGTTCCACCCTTCGGCAGCCGCTGCCGACGGGGCGGTGCCGGTCAGGGTGCCACGGCCTTGCGAATCAACGAACATGGCCGCCGACCAACCGGGCTGCCGAGGCCAGAACGGGATGACTGGCGAGATGGGACCGCGCGACTCGTGGATTTCTCATTCCGACGCATTCCATGCCGTGTATTTGCGGCTGCAAAGTGCAGTTTCGAGCAAAGCGAAACAGGACACCACGATTCCCGAGTTGGCGAGCCTTTGGAGAAGAGTGACGAGCCTAGCACACGCATGTTTCGGGTAACAACATTCGTGTTGGTGAGGTTGTGATGCAATCAGCCCTGATCGGGCAGGGTAGCCCTGCGATGTCGGGAGTCAGCGGGAGGTCCGGCGCGAGCGTCGAAGACACTTTACGAACGGCACCTCTCTGCAGCGCAAGCCGCCAATGTCAGGGTTCGAAGCGGGTAATCTTGGACCCTTGCAGGCCCAGGCCGGCCATCAAACCCTTTTGGGATGAGATGAAGGCATAGACGTCGCTTCTGAGCGTCGTCGTCGTCATTGCGTTCGCCACACCGCTGTCCACCACCACCAGCGTGGGGCCCGAGCCGACCTCCCAGCCCTGGCTTTCCTTGAGGTAGTCCAAGGCTTTCGGAGTCATGAAGAACATCGCGTAATCGTAGGACTGCACGCCGGCCTGCAGTCCATACGAACCCGCCACGACGTTGTAGTACCCCGAAGTTCGGCCCCGCTCGCGCAGCGCTCCGGTACCGAATTTCGCGCCCCCGATGAATCCGGCCCTGACGACGCCGGGAAAGACGAGGATGCCGCTGGCACGCTTCGCCAGTTCTCTGGCCTTGGGTGTCGTCGCGTAAAGACGCTGCAACGCCGCGTCCACGCTTCGATCGATTTCGGCAGCGGCTTCCGGCCCGCTTCGACCGGTCACGAGCGACTGGCAGCCGCTCAGCAGGAGCAGGCCCGTCAGTGCCAGGATACACGCAAGCATTCGATAGAGGCGCATGGTCGGGTTCCGGTTGAAAAGCGGGAAACCGGAGTGTACGGATCCGGGACCTGCGAGGGAAGGCCCGTGCCCGCTGCATCGTCAGGCACCGGGGCTGCCTCCGGCATGAGCGCCCGAACGCACCGGCGCGTACCGCTTTTCGCAAGGTCCGACCGAATACCTGCCCGTCACTTGACCGTGATAGGTCGCAAGAGCATCATCCTCCGGCCGAGGCCACACCGTTTTGCGAAAACCGACATCAAAAGGAATACAGGACCATGAATAAACGCCGTCTCATTGGCTGGATTGCTCCGGGGATCTGCAGCGCGGTGCTCGCCGGCTGCAGCGCTCCGGGGACCAAACCGACGATCACCGCACCGGCACCGGCTCCGGTAGCCGCCCGCTCGCCGCTGACCGTCCAGCAGGTCAACGACGCCCAGCAGGCCTGGTGCGATTCGCTGGTCAATATCGCCAAGACCTACGCGGCCGGCGGGGACTACAAGACCGTTGCCACGGCTGTGCTGACTAATCAATACAACTACGACTACGGCATGGTGCTGTTCAAGCCCACGCTGACCTTCGGCGATCAGACGTTCCGTCTGACCAAGGAAGGCGCCGCAGCCTACTTCATCGGCGGGAACCCAAAATATCCGGATGACACCGGGTTTGCGTTGAAGCCTTGGGTCGCGTGCCGCTACACGAATTCGGGCGGCGGCGACGGCGTGCTGATCGACGGGGATTTCGCGGCCACGATGGGGAACGTGTTCCTGACTGATGCCAAGGGCGGCGAAACGGTCGTCGACAAGTTCTTCGCGTTCAAACGCGGTGCCGACGGCAAGCTGCGCATCGTCGTGCACAAATCTGCCCTGCCGTTCCAGCCAGCGAAGTAAGCCGCTGCGTTCGACCCGGTCGGCGTGCATTGCCGGCCGGGCTTGGACGAGTTGCAGAAGGCCCTGGCGCGTGCTAGTAGTTCAGGAACAGCCCCAGCGACAAGACATGGGTCATCAAATCCTCGGTGGTGTCGCGATAGATGTACTGGTTCATATAGCCGACCTCGGCCCTGATGTTCTCATCGACGGCGTAACCGATGCCGGCAAACACCCGGTTCTGGTCGAACCCGGCCGTGATCGCACCGGTGGAGTTAACGTTCAGAAACAGTTCCTCCCAACCGACCAGCATGAATCCGGGTGCAAAATCCAGCGGATACGCCATCCGGACCATCTGTCGGAATCGGTACGAGACATCCGGCGCCCGAGTAAACCGCTGCTCGAAACGGGTTCGGCTCGTAATGGGCCCGAAGGGCGTACTCGGCGTCCACAGCAGTTGCTGCCAGATCCGGTTTTCGTTGAAGTCCACGCTGCTGAAAGGTTCCATCGTCGGAATCACGGCATAACCGAGCCAAAGACTCGCGGTGTCGCTCAGCGCATACCCGAGACCCGGTCGCAAGATACCCTGGCTCAGCGTCGTGCTGTCGTTACCAAAGCGACCCTGCCCCTCGAGCCAAAAGCGGAAGCGCGAGATAGACGGGTCGACCAGTCCGAAGCTGCCGTTGGCGGTGATGTTCGTCCACGTCTGGAAGTCTTCGCGGAACTGCGGGGCGGCGGCCGCCGGCATCTGCAGCAGCAGCAGACAGCAGAGCGTCAAGCGCCATGGACGGAACCAGTGGATTCGATACAACATCGGCTCAAGGCGGGCCCGCAGGCAGGTCTGGGATGGAAACGCGGCGATCGGAAGTTTTACGTAGCGACGCACACTCCCGGTGCAAACAGCATAAAGACCGACCCCGGTGTTGTCACCCCGTCACGGCCGTTGCCGCGAAGCCGCCAAACGATGCGACAATCTAGCCGTTTCGCCCTGTCTATCTGCGTCCCGTATACCTGAAGGAGTCACACCCATGCGCAATGTCTGGAATGCCTGCCATCTGCTGTCCTTTGTGCTGCTGCTTGGCGGATGCGCCCGGGTCGAGGTGCGAACGGACTACGACCGCGCCGTGAACTTCTCCCGGTTCAACACCTATGCCTGGAAGCGGCTGCCGGACTCGGGGAACTCGTTGCTGAACGGCCGCATCGTCACCGCGGTGGATGGGCAACTGTTCGCGAGGGGTTGGCGCAAAGTGCCGGTGCAGCAGGCACAGACCGTACTGGCAGCCAGCACGACGACCCAGGACCGGCAGCGTGTGGAAACCCACCACAACAACTGGGGACCGGGCTGGCATGGTTGGGGCTGGGGCGGACCGGTCATGACGACGTCGCGGGTCGTGACCTACACGGTCGGCACACTGATTGTCGACATCTATGACGTGCAGTCTCGAAACGCCATCTGGCGTGGCACGGCCTCCGACATCATCTCCAACGATCCCGCGGCACTGCAGCGCTCCCTCGGCGAAGGCGTTCAGAAGATGTTTGCGCAATTTCCTCCCGGGAGCACGGCGGCTGGCCTGAACTAACCGCGAGTGACTCCGCCCGGATGACGTCCGCTACATGAAGGACACGATGGCGACGCCACGCTGGCGCATCGCGAGATCGGGCAGCACGGACCTTGAACTGGCGCTGTCCGGGGACTGGGATGCCGCCAACGCGGCGGAGACCGATCCCAGTGCGGTGCTGGCAGAGTTCGACCAGCCGCCCGGCCTACGTTGCGTGCGTCTGACCGCAGCGGATCTGGGGCGCTGGGACAGCGTGCTGATGATCTTCCTGCTGGCCATAGTCGATCATTGCCGCGAGCAGGGCATCGAGGTGGACGGCAGCCAACTGCCCGAAGGCATTCGGGCCTTGCTGGATCTGGCCTATGCCGTGCCGGAGCGCGCCGGAGCGCGCCGCGGCACAGTCCGGACGGCATGGCTGGCGGACCTCGGGAGCAGCGCACTGCGCATTCGTGACGATGCGAAAGCCTTCACGCGCTTCCTCGGCGAAGCCGCGCTGTCGTTCGCGGCGCTGGCGGTCGGCCGGGCCCGGTTCCGCAAGATCGACCTGTGGCTGAACATCCAGGAATGCGGGCCGTCGGCCGTTCCCATCGTGACACTCATCAGCCTGCTGGTCGGGCTGATCCTCGCCTTCGTCGGTGCGGTGCAGCTGGCCTTGTTCGGTGCCCAGATCTACATCGCCGATCTGGTGGCGCTGGGGATGCTGCGGGAAATGGGCGCGCTGATGACCGCCATCATCATGGCCGGTCGCACCGGAGCCGCCTTCGCGGCCCAACTCGGCACGATGAACGTGAACCAGGAAATCTCGGCGCTGCGCGTGATGGGCTTCGCCCCGCTGGAGTTCCTGGTCCTCCCGCGCATGCTCGCCCTGATCCTGGTGATGCCGGTGCTGTGCCTGTACGCGAATCTGCTCGGCATCATCGGCGGCGGCATGATCACGATCGGCTTCTTCGACGTCTCCGTGACGCAGTACCTCAATCGCACCCAGGAGGCCGCGCATCTGACAGATCTGGCCGTGGGCCTCGCGAAATGCACGGTGTTCGGCATCCTGATCGCGCTCGCGGGCTGCATGCGCGGCATGCAGTGCGGGCGCAGCGCCTCCGCGGTCGGGGACGCGGCCACCTCCGCCGTCGTCACCAGCATCGTGTTGATCGTGGTGTCGGATTCGATCATCACGCTGATTTGCGACCGACTGGGCATCTGACGATGGGCGAACCGATCATCACCGTCAACCAGCTGACGATGGCGTACGGCGACTTCCTGATCCAGCGCGATCTGAATTTCACGATCAACCGCGGCGACATCTTCATCATCATGGGCGGCAGCGGCTGCGGCAAAAGCACACTGCTGATGCACCTGATCGGCCTGCAACCGCCGGCCCGCGGCGAAATCCTCTACGGCAGCCGCAATCTCTGGAAGACGAACGCGGAAGAGCGCCAGCAGATCATGCGGCGCATCGGCGTGCTGTTTCAGAGCGGGGCGCTGCTGAGTTCGATGACGCTGGCCGAGAACATCGCGCTGCCGCTGGCAGAGTTCACCCCGCTGTCCCGGACGCAGATCCGCCGGGCCGTCTCCTACAAGCTGGCATTGGTCGGCCTGGCGGGCTTCGAGGATTACTACCCGTCGGAGATCAGCGGCGGCATGCAGAAGCGGGCCGGGCTCGCCCGTGCGATGGCGCTGGACCCGGAGATCCTTTACTTCGACGAACCCTCCGCCGGCCTGGACCCGATCAGCGCGAAGCTGCTCGACGATCTGATCCAGAGCCTCCGAGACAGCCTCGGCGCCACGATCGTCATGGTGACCCACGAGTTGCCCAGCATCTTCGCGATCGGCACCAACTCTGTCTTTCTCGACCCGGAGACCAAGACCGCGATCGCCGCCGGCCCGCCCAAGCAACTGCTGGCGGAATCGAAGGACCCGAAAGTCATCCGCTTTCTGACCCGGGACGACGGCAGCGCCGAAAACCTGTCCGGATCCGACACCGCCCTTGCCGCAGGAGTCACGCCGTGAGCAAACCCGTCAACCCCATGGCCATCGGCAGCTTTTTGCTGGTCGGGCTGGGCCTGCTGATCGCCGCCTTGCTCGTGTTCGGCGGGGGAGAGTTTTTCAAGCCCAAGCTGCAGTGGGTCGTCTACTTCGACTCCTCGCTGAACGGGCTGAACATCGGCGCTCCGGTGAAAGTGCAAGGCGTGCAGGTCGGCACGGTCGCCGACATCGTGCTGCAGATGGACATGAAGGACAAAAAGCTCGTGAAGCCGGTCGTGCTCGACATCGTCCCCGGGACGATCGTCAATCCCGCCGGACAACCGATTCAGCCCGCCCTTTCGGACGAGGAACGTCATCAGCGGCTCAAGGCGCTGATCGACGCGGGTCTGCGGGCGCGCCTGGAAACCCAGAGTCTGCTGACCGGGCTGCTGTATGTCGACCTCAACTTCTACCGTGCGTCCGCGCCGACGCTCACGGGGCTCAACTACAAGGACCTGCCCGAGGTGCCGTCCGTCCCGACCACGACCGAGGAGGTCAAGAACGCGCTGGAGCAAACGCTACAGAAGGTCAAGGACTTGCCCGTCGACACGCTGGTGCAGAACCTCAATGCGACGCTGACCGACATGCGCACCATCTTGGCGTCCAGGGAAACCACGCAGTCGCGGGAGGCGCTGGCGCGCACGCTGCTTGAATCGGAAAAGCTATTGGCGGATCTGAACCGGCAATTGCCACCGCTGATCAAGGACGTCGGCCAGACGGTCAAGGAGGCGAATGTAGCCGTCAAAGCCGCAGGCGGGCTGATGGCCGATCTGCGTGGCGATACGAAACCCGTGCTCGCGGCCGCTGAACAGGCGCTGGTCAAGGCCACGGTCGTGCTTGACGAAACGCGGAATGCGGCCATGAACGTCGCCGATACCACCGGCAGCGATTCCACGCTGCAGCAGTCGCTGGCGGCACTGCGCGACGCCGCGCGCTCGATACGCCAGTTGAGCGACACGCTGGAGCGCCATCCCGACTCGCTGATCTACGGCAAACCGAACTGACGGAGTTGATATGAGTACTGGCCGCGTTCACCTGCTGGCGTTTTCGCTCGCGCTCCCTGCCCTGACCGGGTGTTTTCGCAACAGCGCACCGCCGCAGTTCTACATGCTGACGGCAGTCGAGGCCGGGCAATCGCGCGCCACCCCGCTCGGAACGGAACCCCTGGTCGGGCTCGGCCCGATCCGGATCCCGGCCTACCTCGACCGGGATCCTATCGTGACGGCTGTTTCGCCCCAGGAGTACAAGCTGTCCGATGACCACCGCTGGGCCGAGCGACTGGACGTCACGCTGGCGCGCGTCTCCGCCGAGAACCTGTCGCGGCAGATCCCGAGCGAGCGGATCGTGATGCATCCGTGGCCGCGCGACACGAAACCGGACTTCCAGGTAGCTATCGACGTCCAGGATCTATACGTCGATCCCACCGGCACGGCGCGACTGAATGCGTTGTGGACGCTACGGGATAAACAGGGCGTGAGCGAAAGCCGCGCCTTCACGTGCCGACTGCCGGCCTCGGCGACGGACTATGGAGTGATGGTTGCCGCGCAAAGCCGTTGTGTGAGTCAGCTCAATCGTGCCATGGCGGAAGCCATCCGTGGATCGATTCACCCCTGAGGGCTATCCTCGCGGTACCCGTGATGATTCGTGGGTAAGTTCGAAGCGCTCGCGACAGCGATCTCCGCATCCCTGCACCTATAACGAAGGGAAATTCCGCCTTTAGGCCATTTCCTCGGCCACTCACCATTCGTCTTCGCACACCTCGCTGAGCATATCGGCAACCATACCCGACCGTGCAATTTCGTCACCTCCTAACGACGCTAAGTCTGATCAGAGCGAAATCCACCGTTCGGCACCTGATATTCTATTCCTTATGGCCTATTACATAAGGCTAGTTCTATGCGGCTTATGCCTTTTTGACTCGGCGCTTTTCCCCATATATTTTCTGGTGTATTCACCGCTAGCATAACCAGCGTGGTTCTCGGTGAGTGCAGCAGGCAGTGTCATCACGGTCGAGGGAAAATCGGCGGCCGAGTCGCCAGGTACCTTGCCGCACTGCATCCGAACATTCACGACCACGGGCGCTGACCCTTTGGCATCAGAGTGCCGGGCGTGGCCACAAGCGACTTCTGGACACACTCGATTCATCTGAGTCTGACGGCTATCAGCGAAGATGCTGGGCATTCGGCCCATCGCCAGCAAGACCTATCCACCGGCTCCTTGCGACGGGTCACAGCCTCAGCGAAGTCGTATCGAATCATGCTGATTTTAAGGGGAAGTTTCAGATGGATACCAGAAGCTCAACATTAAGAAACCTGTTGTCCCTGGCGGCCTTGTGCGGACTAATTGCGGTTTCAACCGAGGGTCTGGCCGACGCCACACGGACTCTAGGTGTGATCAAGCGGGACACGCGAGCATACGAGGGGTATAACCTATACAAACCGCTTGGCGGAACCGAAATTTACCTACTCAATAACGCGGGGAATCCGGTTCATCAATGGACCATACCAGACGACCTTCTGCCAAAACCGGAGGGCGTCCGCCCCGGTGGCGAAGTATTTCTTCGCAAGAACGGCGAGCTGGTTCTTACCGCCGACTGGGGTATCGCGGCCCTGGACAAGGACAGCAATATCGCCTGGAAGATCGATAGCCGCACCCTGGGGCCCGATCGTTGGTACGGGCACCATGAGGTGGTCGAACTCCCGAACGGAAACCTGCTTTTGCCCGGATACATCGAGAAGACCCGAGCTGAAGCGGAAACGGCGGGGTTTCCTGTGGCCCTTACCGATGCCTGTCCGCGACCACCAGCGCCGATACTCGAAAAGCTGAGGGTAGACAACCTATGGGAAGTTGCCCCGATAAACCGGAAGATTGGCTTCAAAAGTGGATGGAAAGTGGTCTGGCGATGGAACACCTGGGATCACATGTACAATTCCGCCACCCAGGAACCCAATCGGCACCGAGCCGATATAGCCTATGTGGATCCGGCCGAGGGAGTCTGCGGCAATTTCATACAAGGTGCATGGACTTTCGGGCGCTATAACGCGATCGCATTCAATGCGGAGCGCAACGAGATCGCCCTGAGCGCCTCGCTGCAAAACGAAGTTCGAATCATCAGCCATGCACTGACGACCGACCAGGCAAGAACAACGGCCGGTGACTTCCTTTATCGCTGGGGAAACCCCTATGCATACAACGCCGGCCAGCCGTTTGTGAGTTCCAGCGACCGGGGCGATCAGCAGTTGTCCTTCCAACACAGGGTGTTATGGATACCGAAGGGATTTCCCGGGGCTGGCAATCTACTGATCTTCAATAACGGCACTGACTGGGGTGAATCCTCGGTCATAGAGGTGAAGACCCCCATTGGAGCTTTCGGCTCCTATCGCCAGCCGTTTCCTGGCTTAGCCTATGGACCCAGGAAGCCCATCTGGCAATACGCCGAACCCGTGCAAGGCGAACCGCCTCGGCCGCCATTCGTCGCCCCGTTCATCTCGTCGGCGCAGCGTTTGGCCAATGGCAACACGCTGATCAACAACGGACCTTATGGGTATTTTTTCGAGATCACGCACAAGGGCGAAAAGGTCTGGGAATATCTCGACGTCAACAGCGGCGCTTCTCAGGGCGATGTTGTCACAACTCCTCGAGGCGCTTATCGGCTATGGCGTTACTCGCCGGACTACGAGGGCCTGTTGCACATTCCGCTGGCCCCGAAAGAGCCGCTGGAATTCTATCCGAATGAATACGCCGTGGATGCGGTACCTGGATCCTGCACGAACAGCATCCGGGTGCCACAGGACTTGGCCATCGCCATTCTCGGATCGCCAGCGCTCAATGTTGCTACCATTGATCCGGCGAGCATTCTGATTGAGGGAATCCCCGCAGCATCCTGGACGATCAAGGATGTCAGCGCTTCGGGGAAATGCTATCAGGGAGACGGCTACCCCGACCTGGTGCTCTCGGTGAAGAGTTCGTCGATCTTCCCGTCCGGGGGGAAGCCGAATCCTGGGCAAATGCCGCTCATTGGCAAGAGGACAGTGCGCTTGAACGGGTATTCGGGACAGGGATGGTTCGCCGCCAAAGATGACGTCTTCGTACTCAGATGAAGCCGAGCATCACGGTAGTGAGGATGATCTGAACGGACGGGCCCGCCTGAAACAGGCCGCACGCCCGGCCATCGCATGCCGGGATGATCGAGGCGTCTGGAGCTTTCCGGCGCCTCGATCCGACGGGCTACTGACGGTAAGCGTGGCCGGGTTGCCATACGCGTGCCTCACCGCGTCGGAGCGATAAGCCAGCCTGTTTCCCGGACAGCAACGTGCGGGGGCGCCTCGGGGCATTCTGCATTATGGGCGGCCGTCACCTAGCAAAAGGCGTATCGGCAACGCGCGGGCCATCTCTTCGCCTAAGGCCGCGCGGCCACTCGTGTACGCTTCCGCCTCCTAATCGGCGCATGGCCATCGATTATTTGCCGGAACACTGTAGCGGCGACTCCATACCGTCGGCGTGTCCACCAAGATCGCGCCTGCTCGCGGCCCACTGACGGATGAAACGCTGCTCTGACGGGGGACTCACTCCCAAGGCTCGAGGGCTTGGTCAGTCCATCGGCTCGTCGCCAGCGGCTTCACCCTCGCCAGCGTCTTCACCCTCTCCGGCATCCGGCGCATCGGCCTCTTCGGGATCTGAAGCGTCCGATCCTTCGGCTTCGTCGTCGCCCGGTTCGTGCCCCTCGGCATCGTGGTCGTGCTCGTCGTCCGGCGCGGCCTCGTCGTCCTCGGGCTCCTTGGCGGGCTCGTCCGGCGCCTTTTCGTTCAGCAGTTGCTTGGCAACGGCACCGACGAGTTCGTACTTGAGGCCCCAGTCCTTTCGCGCCAGTATCAGTTCGGGTTCCCGCTTCACCAGCGTGAACTCGACGGCCGTGCCGTCGGCCAGCCCGATATGGATCGGCTCGCCCCCTTCCGGCTTGTCCCACCGCTGGACATCGATGGCCCGGGCCGATTGCCAGGCATTCAGCAGGGCCGCGGAGACCGCCGGCGCATCGCCGACTGGAGGCTCGAACAGCCAGTGGCCACCCTCATCGAGCTTTGCCTTCAACCCGGGAATCGTGATCGATGTGATTTTCGCCCCTTCAGCCAGGAGCTTCTTGTCGACATAGTCGATGGCCTTGGCGTTCAGGTGATGGAAGAAGTCGTCGCGGACCAGATACAACGTGCTGCCGATCAGCACGTAGCGCCGCATGTCGATCGGATCCGACCCGCCGAACAGGATCGTCGTGTCACCCAGGGTCATCGAGACCTTGGGCTTGTCGAGCTCGAACTTCGGCAGATCGTCGAGACTGACGGGATACTGCGCATCCGTGTCGGAGCGCGCGACGTCCAGCAACTGGCGCACGCGGATCTCGTTCGCCGGCGCCACGAAGGGTGACTTCAACCACCAGCCGCCGTTCTTGCGCTCGAACTCGATCGTTTCCTGATTGCGCAGCGTAAAGGATTCGACGCCGCTCTCCTCGATCGACGTCAGTGGATTACTCTTCGGCTTGTCCTTGCCCGGCTCGAATACGGCCACGAGGGCCAGCGCAGCGACCACGCACACCAGCACCAGGTTCAACAGCAACCGGCTTTTCATCGATCAGCTTCTCCGCCGCTGAAACCACACGAAAGCCCCGGCGCCGATCAGCGCCAGCGGGAGCACGATCAGGAAGCCGACGGCGATCACGCCGAGGGCCGTCTGGGGCAGGTTCAGTGCGGCGTCGGGCGCCGTGCGGGCCGGAATGTTGATGAACTGATCGTTCTGCGCCAGCCAGTGGATCATGTTCATGCCGAGTTCCAGGTTGCCCCCCTCTCCGAGGTACGCGTTGGTCAGGAAATCCCCATCGCCGACGACGACGATGCGCTGCAGCTTCGGCTTCGCGGCGTCCTCCGGCTTCGCATCGGGCTTGGCCGGCTTCGGCGCCTCGGGTTTCGACACGGAGCGGGTCAGCGCGTAAGCGATGGCCAGCGGCCCTTGCTTCTCGCCCTGGTTGGCATCGAACTGGATCTTGCCCTCGATCTTGCCGGTCTCCGTCCACGAACGCGCCAGCGTGCTCAGGAACGCCTCGCCCTCGAAGGGAGCACCGGGCGCGTCGGGCTTTTCGATCGCCGCGGACGCCGGGAACATCGTGACGTTCTGGAACTGTGTCGTGATCGCGTGCGGCGGATACTCGGCCACCAGCGCGAAGGTCGGGTCGGCGATGCCGAACAGCTGCGTCGACGCATCGACGACGACGCCCGGCAGGAACTTGATGCCGAGTTGCTGCGCCAGCGGCGCCAGACCGTGCAGCTCACCCGGATCGGCCAGCCACAGCAGATTGCCGCCGGCGTTCACATAGCTCTGGATCAGCGTGACCTCACCCGGCAGCAGGTTGGTCTTCGGCCCGGCAATTACCAGCACGGAGGTGTTGTCCGGAATCGCCGGCGTGACGGCCAGATTCAGCGCCGACAGCGTGATGCCCTTGCGCCCGAGTTCTTCCGAAAACTGGCTCAGATCGTGATTCGCCCGTCCCACGATGGAACGATCACCATGTCCTTCGAGCACCACGACATGCTGGTCCTTCGCCAGCGCAAGGCGTTGCAGCGCATTGGTCAGGGCCGTTTCCGTGGCTTGCGGCAGCTTCTCGCTGCGGCCCTGGTATTCGACGAACAATTCGCCATCGGTCGTGATGCCGAGTTCGCGAATCTTGTCCGGCTGCGTGTCCGGATTAACGAACTGCAGCGAGAGAGATGGCTTGGCGCGCACGAAGCGGCCGATCTGGTCGTCGATCTGTTCGCGCAGTTGCCGGTTTTCGCGCGCGTAGGCGGTGATCTTGACCGGCCCGTCGATCAGGTCCAGCACCTTGCGGCTGGCCTCCGACAGCGTGTGGCGACCGCCGGCCGTCCAGTCGAACTGGGTCGAATAGCGCGTGCTGAGCCAGGCCAGCAGGCCGACGACGGCGAGGAACAACAGGCTGAACGCGAGATTCTGCAGGCGAATCTCGGTATGGAGCTTACGGCTGATTTTCATTGTTGCAGGCGGTCGTTATCCAGGCGATGCACGCTCAGAACCAGGAAAGTCGCGATGAACAGTACGAAATAGATCAGGTCGCTGGTGTTGACCAGCCCCTTCAGCAGATTCTCGTAGTGTCGCAGCATCGACACGTATTCCAGCGCGCCGCTTGCCGATTGCACCGCATTCCCGCTCCAGTCGACGATCCACAACAGCAGCAGCGCGCCGAATGTGCTGACCGCCGCGACCGTCGGCTGATTCGCGAGAGCCGAGATATACAGGCCCAGGGCGGCAAAACCGCCCAGCAACAAGACCAGGCCGAGCACGCAGGCCGCGAGCTTGCCGCCGTCCAGCCCGCCGCCGGCCAGCAGCGACAGCGGCATCAGCGCGATCATGACGACCATGATCATCAGGAAACCGAACACGCCCAGATATTTGCCGAGCACAATCTCGGTCATCGAAACCGGTGCGGTGAACAACAGGCTCAGTGTGCGGTTCCGGCGCTCCTCGCTGATCAGCCGCATCGTCAGCAAGGGCGTCACCAGCAGCAGGATCACGCCGGCATTGCCGAACAGCGGCGCCACGATCAGATCGGTGACGCCCGGCGCATCCTCCATGCCTGCCATCCGCGGCTGCATCATCAGGAACCAGTCGATCTGCGCCAGGAACATGTAGGCGAGAATGATCTGGATCACGGCGAGTATCGACCAGGCCAGCGGCGACAGGAACATCGTCCGCAGTTCACGCCCGGCTATCGTCAAAGCCATCACGTCACGTCCTCCCCTACACCGGCGGCACCGGTTTGCGTCATATCGATGAACACCTCTTCGAGCGAGCGCCGCTCCGGCGTCAGCTCCAGCAGCCCCCAGCCGCCGGTCACGACCAGTTCGGCAATCGCCTCGGCCGGCGTCGTGCCCTTGTCGTGGAAGATACGCCAGACGTTGTCCTCCACCGATTCCACGGATTGCACCCCGGCGACGACGCGCAGGCGGTCCGCATCGACGGCGCGGCGGGTCGTCAGCAAGAGGCTGGAAGCGCGCATCTGCAGCTCCAGGCCCTCGATGGTGTCCTTCAGCACCAGCCGGCCGCGGTGGATGATCTGCACGTGGGTGCATGATTCCTGCACCTCGGACAGGATGTGGGTCGACAGGATGATCCCGTGCTCCTTGCCCAGTTCGGCGATCAGCTCGCGGATCTCGCGGATCTGGATCGGGTCGAGACCCACGGTCGGTTCGTCGAGGATGATGACGGCCGGTGTATGCAGGATGGCCTGCGCGATGCCGACGCGCTGCTGATAGCCCTTCGACAGGTTGCCGATCAGCCGCGCACCCACGTCTTCGAGCCCGCAGCGTTCCTTGGCCTGGGCGCAGGCCCGGCTTAGCCGCTCGCGTGACAGCCCGTGCAGCCGCCCGCAGTAATTCAGGTATTCGTCGACCGTCAACTCGCGATAGACCGGCGGAATTTCCGGCAGGTAGCCGAGCGCGCGCTTGGCTTCCTTGGGCTGGTCCAGCAGGTCAACGCCATTGATGACGATCTGCCCGGAGGTGGGCGCGAGATTGCCGCAGATCATCTGCATGGTCGAGGTCTTGCCGGCCCCGTTCGGACCGAGAAAACCCAGGATCTCACCCTTCTCGAGCGTGAATGTGACGTCCTGGACGGCGCAGTGATCCCCGTAGTAACGGTACAGCTGTTCGACTTGAACTAGGTTGGTCATGGCGCGCGTAAGATACAAAAACGATCCACAAAAACAAAGGGAATAAGGCATTCGGCCGCGAGGCGCAGCCGCGGGGGAAGGCGTCGGCAGGACCGCGCCGATGCCGGTGATCTGTTAAGCTTGCGGGTCTCCATGTCCCCTGCCGCGACTCGATGCTCAGCAACCCGCCGCTCAGCCTGTACATCCATATCCCGTGGTGTCTGCGCAAGTGTCCGTACTGTGATTTCAACTCGCACGGCCGGCCGTCGGCACTGCCGGAGGCCGATTATGTCACAGCCTTGTTGTCCGATCTCGACCGGGAACTGGAGCGGGTCGCGGGACGCACCATCGAAACGGTCTTTATCGGCGGCGGCACACCGAGCCTGTTCGAGCCTGCAGCGATCGATCGGCTGCTGCGGGGGATCGATGAGCGCGCAACACTGGCCGGCACCGCCGAAATCACGCTCGAGGCCAACCCCGGCACTTTCGAGATGGACAAGTTCAAGAGCTTTCGCACCGCCGGCATCAACCGGCTGTCGATCGGCATCCAGAGTTTCGACGATCGCATGTTGCACGCCCTGGGCCGCGTGCATGACGGCGGCGAGGCGCTGCGTGCGGTCGACGTCGCCCGCTCGGCGGGTTTCGACAACCTCAACCTCGACCTGATGTTCAGCCTCCCGGACCAGAACGTGGACGCGGCGCTGGCTGACGTTACGACCGCCATCGAGCTCAGCCCCGAGCACATCTCGTGGTATCAGCTGACGCTGGAGCCGGGCACGGCCTTCTTCAAGCAGCCGCCGGTGCTTCCCGACGACGACACGGCCTGGCAGATCCAGCAGCAATGCCAGGAAGCGCTGGCCTGCAGCGGCTACCGCCAATACGAAGTCTCCGCCTATGCCCGCGACGGGCGCCAGTGCCGGCACAACCTGAACTACTGGACCTTCGGCGACTATCTCGGGATCGGCGCCGGGGCCCACGGCAAGATCACCGACGGCGCCGGCGACAGGCTGCTCCGGACCAGCAAGGTCCGCAGCCCCGACGTTTACCTCGGGCTCCGCTCCGGTGTGGAACCCGTCACCCTCGAGCACGAGATCGGGCATGACGAGCGGCCGCTGGAATTCCTGATGAACGCCCTGCGCATGCGCGACGGCTTTTTTGAGAGCGACTTCCCGCGCCGCACCGGCCTGCCGCTGAGCGCGCTGGAGCCTTCCCTGTCGAATTGCCTCGGCGACGGGCTGCTGGAACGCGACGGCGGCGCGATCCGCTGTTCCGAGCGCGGCTGGCTGTTCCTAACCGACGTGCTGGGCCGTTTCGTTCACTGATCGGAAAGGCGAGTGAGCACGATGTCCCCAGGCACCGCCCCCCCTTCCGGAATCACCGGCGCGCCCGCTACCTCCGAATTGCCCAGCGACGACCGCGTGCGCCCGCGGCTCGACACGCTGGTCCGGCTGTCGGCGCCGTCGGCCGCGGTGCCGCTGCACCGCGCAATGGCTCGCGCCATCCAGAGCGGCCAGTACTTGTCGCGTTTCAAGGGCCGCGGCATGGAGTTTGCGGAATCCCGGCCGTACATCGCCGGCGACGACGTGCGCAGCCTCGACTGGCGGGTGACGGCCCGCACCGGCCGCGTGCACACCAAACTGTTTCGCGAGGAGCGCGAGCGCCCGGTGCTGCTCGCGGTCGACGGCCGCGCCGGCATGTTCTTCGGCACACGCCACGAGTTCAAGTTCGTGACCGCCGCCCGCCTGGCCGCGCTGATCGCCTGGAGCGCCCATCATCACGGTGATCGCGTCGGCGGCCTGGTCTTTTCCGAGCACGCCCGCGCCGAGGTCAAGCCCGAGCAGCACCGCCGCTCGGTGCTGAACCTGCTGCAGCACCTCGCCGACGCGGTCCCCGGTCTCGGCCCCGCCGGCGCCGAGTCGGCCGGGCTCGAAGAGGCCATCGGCGGCATGGAACGGCATGCGCGCACCGGTTCATTGATGTTCCTGTTCAGCGACTTTCGCGGCTTCGACGACGGCATCGCAACGCGCCTCTCCCGGCTGCGCCGCCACGGGGAAGCGGTGCTGATCGCGGTCTACGATCCACTAGAGCGATCGGTACCCAGCAGCGGCCGCTACCGCTTCAGCGACGGTTTCAACGAGCGGTCGGTAAACTTCAGCCCGGACGCCGCGCGCGAGCACCGCCGGCGCTTCGAAGACCGTCTGCAGCGGCTGCAGTCGTTTGCTCGCGGTAACCGGATGCGAGTCATTGTCTGCGCGACCGACGAGGATCCGCTGCGCACCCTGCAGCGCGGCATGGCCGCCGACCACCGCCACCTATGAACGGCATCGCCGATCTGCTGCCGCTGCGCGACATCCACCTGCCGCCCGCCATCGGCTGGTGGCCGCCACCGCCCGGCTGGTGGCTCGCGCCCTTGCTCGCCGTCGCGCTGGTGTTTGCGGCAGTGTGGCTTTATCGGCGCCGGCGCCGCCGCGGCGCGATCCAGCGGATCGCGCTGAGTGAACTGGCGGCCCTGGAGCGCGATACTGACCTGAGTGCGTCGCTGAAGGCGCAGCGGCTGTCGATCCTGCTGCGAAGGGTGGCCCTGAGCGTGCATCCGCGGAACGAGGTCGCGCCGCTGCAAGGACGGGCCTGGCTGCAGTGGCTCGACCGGGCGCTGGGCGACAGCGGCTTCACCGACGGGCCGGGCCGCGCGCTGCTCGACGCTCCGTATAGGCCGGACATTGGCAGCACCGACCTCGACGCACTGTTCGAGCTGTGCCGCGACTGGCTAACCAAGATCGAAACGCGCCGCTGAACCCCGATGTTGCAGTTCGTCTGGCCCTGGCTTTTCCTGATCCTGCCCGCACCGTGGCTGCTGGGCCTGGTGCTGCCACCCGCCGGGGACCCTTCCGGCGCCGCGCTGCGCGTGCCCTTCCTCGACGAACTGCCGCAGCGGAGCACCTCTACCGCCCCGCGTAACCCGATCGCGCGACTGGCGCTGGCCTGGCTCGCCTGGCTACTGCTGGTGACCGCGGCGGCACGTCCGCAGTGGCTGGGCGAGCCAATCGAACAGACCGTCAGCGGCCGCGATCTGCTGATGGCCGTCGATCTGTCGGGCAGCATGGAGATGGAGGATTTCGTGCTGGCGGGACGCCCGGTCGACCGCCTGACCGCAACGAAAGCGGTCGCCGGGGAATTCATCGAACGCCGCGCCGGCGACCGTATCGGCCTGATCCTGTTTGGCGAGCGGGCCTATCTGCAGGCTCCGCTGACCTTCGACCGCAAGACCGTCCGCACACTGCTCGACGAATCGGTGATCGGCCTGGCAGGGGACAAGACCGCGATCGGCGATGCCATCGGGCTGGCGGTCAAACGCCTGCGGCAGAATCCCGAGCACCAGCGCGTGTTGATTCTGCTGAGCGACGGCGCCAACACGGCCGGGGCCGTGACCCCACTCCAGGCAGCGGAACTCGCCAGCCGCGAGCAGTTGAAGATCTACACGATCGGCGTCGGTGCCGACCGCATGCTGGTCAGCGGTCTGTTCGGCACCCGGGAAGTGAATCCGTCCCAGGATCTCGACGAGGACACGATGCGGGCCTTGGCCGACAAGACCGGCGGACGCTATTTCCGCGCGCGGGACACCGAGGAACTGGCGACGATCTACTCGGTGCTGGACCAGCTCGAACCGGTCGAGAAGGAGCACCTGTTCTACCGCCCGTTCACAGAGCTGTTCCCGTGGCCGCTCGGCGCCGCGCTGTTGCTGGCCGCGGGCCTGCTGGTCCAGGCACTGGTGAAGCGATGACCGAAGCGTTTCATTTCCTCAGGCCCTGGTGGCTGCTGGGCTTCCTGCCGCTGGCACTGCTGCTGTGGCGGCTGGCCGCGCACCGCCGCGCGGCGGGCAATCTTTCCGAACTGTGCGACCCCGCCCTGCTGCCGCATCTGATGGTCGGCACACCGGCCCGCAGCGGGCGAGCGTTCGGCACCACGCTGGCGGGACTGGCCGGCACGCTGGCGCTGCTCGCGCTGGCCGGGCCCGTCTGGGAGCGTCTGCCGGTGCCGGTGTTCCGCAGCGACGACGCGCTGGTCATCGTCCTGGACCTTTCCTACGCCATGGACGCGACCGACCTGAAGCCGAGCCGGCTGGATCGCGCCCGTTTCAAGATCACCGACCTGCTGCGCGCCCGCCGCGACGGTCAGACGGCGCTGGTGATCTACGCCGGGGATGCGTTCACGGTCACCCCGCTGACCGACGACGCCGCGACCATTCAGTCCCAACTCAGCGCGTTGACGACCTCGCTGCCGCCGGTCCAGGGTCAGCGGGCCGATCTCGCGCTGGAACTCGCGGCGCGCCTGCTGCAGCAATCGGGATTGCGCAGCGGCAACGTGCTGATGATGACCGGAGACGTCGATCGCGCACCAACCGTCGCGACCGCCGAGCGCCTCCAGAGGCTGGGCTATCGCGTTTCCGTGCTCGGCATCGGCACCGAAAGCGGCGGACCCGTGCCACGGGGACGCAGTGGGCTGTGGAAGGACGACGCCGGCAACATCCGGGTTCCCAAACTCGACCCCGAGGGCCTGCGAGCGGTCGCCCAGGCCGGCGGCGGACTCTATCGCGAGGTGACTTCCGGACCGTCCGACATCGAGCGGCTGCTGGCGTCCTTCGAGCGGCCCGGCGGCCCGCAGGCCGAGGCCGGGGAGTCGCAGGTCCGGATCGAACAGTGGATCGAAGCCGGACCTTGGCTGGTCCTGGCCTTGCTGCCGCTGGGCGCGCTGGCGTTTCGCCGGAGCGGCCTGCTGGCGCTGCTGATATTGCTGCTGCCGCTGCCTCGGCCGGCCAGCGCTTTCGAATGGCGGGATCTCTGGACCAAGCCGGACCTGGCCGCATCCAAGGCCTTCGAGGCGCAGCAATACGACGACGCGGCGGGCCAGTTCCGCGACGACGCCTGGCGCGCCGCCGCGCAATACCGGGCCGGCAAGTACGAGGACGCCCTGAAGACCCTGCAGCGGGTGGACACGGTCGACGGCTGGTACAACCGCGGCAACACACTGGCGAAACTGCAGCGCTACCCGGACGCGATCGCGGCCTACACGAAAGTCCTGGAGCGCGATCCGCAGCATGCGGATGCCAAATACAACAAGGAACTGCTGGAAAAGGCGCTGAAGAAAAAGGAGCAGCAGCAGAAAAAGCAGTCCGAGTCCGGGAAGGATCCGCAGGACAGTGGCCAACCCGAGAAAAAGCGCTCGAACGAGGGCCAGGACGCGGAAAAGAAGGACTCAGACAAACAGGATCAGCCCGATCAAAAGGACGGGGATAAGGGCGAACAACCCGAGAACCAACCGGAGCAGCAGTCCGCCGAAAACTCACCGCCCAAAAACCAGAAGAAGGGTCAGGACGGCTCGTCGCAGCAACCGCCGCAAGAGGCCAACAAACCCGGGGAACCGGATTCCGCCCAGGAAGAGCAGGGGGCGGATCAGTCGAAGGAGGCGCAGGCGGACGGAGCACCTGAAAACGCCGAGCCCAAAGCCGGGACCCCCTCTGTGGCACCGGACCCGATGCAGCGTAAGGAAGCGCAGCAGGCCAACGAGCAATGGCTGCGGCGCATTCCGGACGACCCCGCCGGTCTGCTGAAACGCAAGTTCGCGTGGCAATACCGGCAGCGGCAGCAATCCAGCGAGGATGACGAACAATGATTCCAGGCCTGTACCCATCCCGGCCCACCTCTCTCTCGAGTTCGCCCCTGGCGCTCGCGTTCATCGTTGTGCTGATGTCGCTGTGGCCGCTCGGGGAGGCCTGGGCCGTCGAGGTGAACGTCACCAGCGACCGCGACCCGGTGTCGCTGGAAGAGTCCTTCAACCTGGTGTTTTCGGCCGACGAAGACCCGGACGGCGAGCCCGACTTCTCGCCCTTGAACGAAGATTTCGACGTGCTGCGGCAAGGACGGTCGACGCAGATCAACATGGTCAACGGGCGCCTGACCCGCCGCGCCGAGTGGACCGTGACGGTCATGGCGAGGCAGGCCGGAGACGTAACCGTGCCGCCGATCGCCTTCGGCAGCGACACCAGCCGGCCGATCCGGCTGACGGTGCTCCCGGGCCGCGCCCAGCGCTCCGCGGGGAGCGGATCCGCGCCGCTGCAACTGGAAGTCGAGGCCGAACCGAAGAACCCCTATGTACAGGCCCAGGTCGTGCTGACCCTACGGCTGCTGCATCAGGTGGCGCTGCGGAACGGGCAACTCGAGGATCCGAAGCTCGAGGACGCGATGATCCAGAAACTGGGCGAGGATCGCCGCTATCAGATCGAGCGGGACGGCCGGCGCTACGGCGTCATCGAACGCCGCTTCGCGATTTTCCCGCAGAAGAGCGGCACGCTGCGCATCGAACCGATAGGACTCGAAGCCGAACTGGCCGGCAGCGGCAATTCGATGTTCGACCAGTTCTTCGGCGGCGGTGGCCGCGTGACGAAGATCCGCTCCGAGGCCACCACCCTACAGGTGCGTGCCATCCCTGCTGCGTTTAAGGGCAAGCACTGGCTGCCGGCCGCCAGCCTGACGCTGGATCAGGCCTGGTCCAGCGACCCGCCGTCGACCAAGGTCGGCGAGCCGATCACGCGCACCCTGTCGGTCCGCGGCGAGGGCGTCACGATGGGCATGCTGCCCGAATTGATCGACCGCGGCGCTGCCACGGCGGCCGAATTGAAGCAGTACCCCGACCAGCCGGCCATCAGCGAGCAGCACGGCCCCGGCGGCCTGACCGGCGTGCGGCGCGAAAAGACCGCGTTGATCCCGATGAAGGACGGCAGTTTCAAGGTGCCGGGCGTCGAGATTCCGTGGTGGAACACGAAGACCGACAAGCTCGAAGTCGCCCGGCTGCCGGAAACGACGTTGAAGGTGCTGCCTTCGCCGGAAGCTCCACCGCCACCGATCCGGCCGGAGGATGAGTTGGATCTGTCCGGGCTGGCGCCGAAAACACCGGACCCCACCGCACTGTCACCGACGGCGCAACCGGTTCCGTTGACCGCTAACCCATGGTTCTGGGCCACGTGCCTCTGCGCCGCGGGCTGGCTCGCGACCGGGCTGGCCTGGTATTTCCGGGGCGGTCGAAAACCGGCTGCCACTGCGACGAAAGCCGAACGGGCGCCCGACTTCTCGGGAACCCTGAAGCAGTTGAAACGTGCCTGCGCAGACGGTGACCCCGAGGCCGCGCGCCGCGCGATCCTGGCCTGGGGCGCCGCCCGCTGGCCGGCTTCACCGCCCGTCAATCTGGAGCAGACCGCCAGCCGCTTGGGTGGCGACGCACCCGCGTTGATTCAGAACCTGAATCGGACACTCTATGCAGACGGGAAGGGACTATGGAACAGCGAAGGCCTGTACGCGCTCTTCGCGGACCATTCGCGTGACGGCGCGAAAAGCAAAGGCAAGAGCGACGGGGGCGCAACGCTAGAGGCGCTGTATCGGACGTAGTACGCTGCAGGGTCTGAGGGAAGGGATGGGGGTTGCACGACTCCGCGCTCATTAACGAGCGGATGTGCTACATGCCCGACCCTGAGCACAGTAGGGACGAGCCAAGTTACCATGCCCCAGGCAAAACCGATGATGGACGCTTTCTGCAGATCACATTCACGGTGCGCGCATCCGGCCGCTTGATTCGCGTCATTTCCGCCCGCGACATGCACCGCAAAGAGAGGACCTTCTATGGCCAAGCCAAAGAAAACCCTACCTGATTTCGAGACCGAGGCCGACGAGCGCGCTTTTTGGGAAAGCCGCGATTCCGCTGACTATGTTGATTGGGGGAAGGCAATGCCAGTGCGCTTTCCGAGCCTGAAGCCCTCGACCACCACAATATCGATCCGTATACCCATTGCTTTGCTGGAGCGAATCAAGATTGAGGCGAACAAGCGGGACGTGCCTTATCAATCCCTCATCAAGGCGTGGCTCTCCGACGATATCGATCGACATCAGCATTGAGATGCAGGGCACATGCTCAGAATCTAGCCTGTGGATTGCGTACAACCCCGTTGTCCCGCCCCAGGAATCCCCCTGAGGGAGGGGCAGAGCGATTAATGGATTGACCTCACCCCGTTTTTGGGTCCGATGGAATGATAGTTTGACCGATAGTGGCAACCCATGTTTAGTCTGGCATTCCCTTGCGACTCGGGTTGGCGACCCAAGCTCGAATGCGGCCAATGAAGTCCCATACATCCCCGGGAGATGGGCGCAGGTACGATGCTGAACTAGGGTCTTCACCCATAGATTGGAAGATCGTCGTGAGCCAAGCCCCCTTATTCCGGCTCACGGATAGCGCGTCAAGCCAAGACTCCACCTCACCTGATGGAACGACGAATACTCCATAGTCGGCCAGTTTTGCGAAGAAATTGGCGCAGGCTTCACGGTCGCTACCGCACAGAAGCTCTATGCCTCTGTCGCGCTTCATATCCTTGCCTGTAGCTTCAAACGCTTTGAGCAATGCACTTCGCTCGGTAGCCAACGCGGAATGACTGAGTTTCGGGATATATGCGCCATCCATTGGCTTTTGCCAAACGGCGCCCCCCTCCTTTAGTACGTCAATATCAACAATCCCAGCAGCGGGGATTCCAAGTTCGCGGAGTGGCTGAACAATGTCCCAAACGGTTTGCTTGTTCTGAGCATTCAGGAACAGGCACCCTTCGAGCCCCCGCGGATCTCTCTCGAGCAACAGGCGCTCGTTGATTTCCTGATAGAACGCGCGATCAGCGTCGGCCTCCGTAACGATAACAGCGTTATAGAAAAGCGCATTCAGAACACCGACCGACCTTAACAAAGGATTGCGCATCAACGGCACAAGCTTTTCTTTCGTCAATAGCCGCACCGTGGCCGTGGAGTAGTCATAGGTAAGGCGAATAATATTGAGCGGCGCCCCACCTTGAACACACCCCATTAGGAAGTTTGCACTATGCGTCGCGATGAAGATCCGTCCATTACTGTCAGATATAGCGGATGTGATTTCTTTCCCGAGCCGCGCACAGAGAGCGGGATGCAGGAAGGCTTCCGGTTCATCGATGAGCGTTATCTTCGGCTCACCCGCGATAAGCGTTGTGAGCATGCCGACGAACGCCTTAACGCCATCGCTCGCATCGTCTATGGGTGTCGCCTCGGAATGAAAGGTTACGGATGTTGATTCCCATCCCTTTTCCTCTCGTTCGTCGACAGGAGGTCTCGAGGAAAGACGAATGCGAAGGAAGCCAATCTTAGTTGGATCAATTACAAAGTACTTTCCAAATGCTTCAAATACAACGCGTCGAACCTCTGCTCGTGCCTTGTTGTCATTGAAAAGATGGGCCAAGTGATTCTGGGCGGTATATTGGAGGTCACCTGCGGCTTGCTGTTCAGTCAGAGCTAAGCGGCTCTTGCCGTCAAGTCGTAGCGTAAAGAGACGGAGGAAAGACGAGTAATTGTCGCGACGACCATTATTCGGGCTTTGAGCCTCCTGTTCTAGACTCGGCAGATGAATCTGTAGTGTAGTGGCGGCATTATCTTGTGGCTTGAGTTTTCTGACGAGAATGTAATCAGGACCAATCGGCTCAGACGGATCCGGCTTAACCTCGATCTTGGCAATCTCTTTTTGGAGGGCGGCAAGCGTCCAAGGCTCAAACACAAGGTTATGTATTATCTTCCCTTCCGGCGGCGTGGGGTGTGTAACCCAGCCCTCAATTTCAAGTAATGCACGAGACTTGCCGCCATTATTTGGCCCAACAAATATAGTTACGGGAGCAAGCGGAATTTCAAGCGACGGCTGTGTGGGACCTGTCCCGGCTTTAAATCGCAATTGTTTGAGCATTTGTCCTCACAGTTGAAAAGGCGGACGGGCAGGAATGGGCAAAGAGGGTCGGGGAAAAAGGTAGAGTATATAACAGGTTTCCGAGTACCGTAGACCGCGAGAAAAGGGGCAGGTTACTTTTCCGCGCCATCCTTCGGTTTCATTGGCCGCCCGCCCCTGGGAACGATCCTGGCATGTCGGCCCGCCATCGCCTCGATCTCCTCCTGAAATTTGCTCGATCCGAGTGCGCAGTCCTTGTTCAGATGCGCGCGTATTCCCCCAAGATCACGGGCCGCAAGCGGTTGCTTGAACAGTGCGCGATAAGCCGGTTCACACGCCTCGGAACTGGCAGCGAGTCGGCGATACTCCTTCGGTTCGGTTAGCCAGTATATGGCGGCGTCACCGGCCTGCGTGCGGTAGCTCGACCAATGTAAATCCCCAGGACTGGCCACCAGGCCGGCCCGCACCGGGTTCAGTTCTATATAGCGCATGCACCTCAGCAGATAGCGTTCGCTGTCCACCGAGCTCGACTTGAAGCGCCCATCGATCAGGGTTCCCGAGCGCCGATATGCGACATCGGCATACCGCCTGTAGCGGCGACCGACCGATTGCATCAAACCGGAAATCGCACCCGGCCTCTCGCCCACGTCGAGTCAGGTGGACGTGGTTCTTCATCAGCACGAACGCGTAGAGCTTGCGGCCGTTCATCACCAAGGCTTCGCGCAGGTATTCGCGGTAGTCGCTGTGATCGTCGTTGTGGAAAAATGAGCCTGACGATGATTGCCGGGCTGCATGAGGCGTTGCGGAACACTCGGCAAGGCGAGGCAAGGAAGGCGCGCCATCGCGGGTAGTGATGAGCGGTATGCATTCCGGCTGCCGATGGGCGACCCCTTGCCAGGAAAAGCGGGGTCGGTGGCCTGAATCTGGTAGCCTTTCGCGGCGCAGGGACGGATCGGAGCAATGGGCCTCCTCCGCGCCCCTCGACCGCAGGGGCCGCCCGACACGGATGCGCCAACGTTCAGGCCCCCATGCCGGCGGAATGGCCAGCCAGTCGGCGCAGCCCCTCTCGACATCCACACACCCCTGACGGAACCCGGCTCATGCAACTCGACTATGAATTTCGCGCGCTCCAGGAAGCGGTCAACTATCGGAAAGCCATCCTGCGCGAGTTCTCCAGCGGCCTGAAAGGGGAGGTGCTCGAGGTCGGGTGCGGGGTCGGTCAGCTCAGCCAGGAATTGCTGTCATGGCCAGGCATCACACGCCTCACCTGTCTTGAACCGGATAGCCAGTTCCTGGTCGAGCACGCGCGAAACGCGCCGGGAGCCGAACTGATCCACGGCATCGCACGAGACTACGCGACGCGTTTCACACCGGACTGCATCGTCAGTGTCAACGTGCTGGAGCACATCGAGAACGACCAGGAGGAACTTGGGTTGTACCGCCGGATGCTGAGCGCACGGGAGGGCACCCTGTGCCTGCTTGTGCCGGCCTGCCCCGAGCTTTACGCCCCGATCGACAGGAAGTTCGGACATTTCCGCCGCTACGACCACCGGGAGCTGCGGCAGAAACTTCAGGCTGCCGGTTTCAAGACGATCGACCTCCACTATCTGAACAGCGTCGGCTATATAGCCTGGGCCCTGGTATTCAAGGGACTGGGCAGGACCGCCTTCGACCCACACAGCGTGCGGTTCTACGACCGCTGGATTTTCCCGTGGGTACACCGGCTGGAAACGACCCTCTGCCGTCCACCGCGAGGCCAGAGCCTGGTCGCGCTGGCGCGCTGAGCCCGCAGGAGGGCGGGGCATGCAAGCGTCCGGTTTGCTGGTTCTGTTGCCAGTCGGATTCTTCGTCCTGGCCGGTAACGCCGGCCGGATCTGGGTACGCCAGCAGGTGGCGAGCGACCCGCGGCAGCGCGGGCTCATCGCGGCCTTCGCGCTGACATCCTGGTGGGCGGGCCTGGGAAGCGTCGTGCTGAGCTTCGGACACCATCTGGCGCAGCTCCCGGTGGGCCTGTGGTGGCTCGCGGGGATCCTCGCGTTACTTGGCTTCGACCGGCTTCTGCGCAAGCGCTTCCGCCCACCCGCATCAGCGGAATCGCCCTACGGGGAACCGATGTCGACGGCGGAGAAACGCGTCACTGTCGCCCTCATGCTGTCTGCCGGCGCCGCCCTGGCCATGGGTCTGCTGTATCCGCCCAACAATGGCGACTCGCTCATCTATCACCTGCCTCGGCAACTGATCTGGATCAGTGAACGAACCGTGTGGCCCCAGGCCATGCCGTTCCCACACATGAGCGTCATGCCGGCGCTGTCGGAGTGGGTATCGGTCCAGCTGTATGTGCTGGCCGGCAGTGACCGGCTGTCATTTCTGGTGCAGTGGGTTTCCTACGTTACCTGTTGGGCACTGCTGGATGCGATTCTGCAGCAGGATGGAGCATCCCGCACAGCGCGCCTTTATGCCGTGGCGTTTTTCGCCTCGCTGCCCGCCGCCTTCTATCAGGCCTCGAACAACAAGAATGATCTGTTCCTGACCGCGTGGCTGCTGCTCCTGTGGCTCGTCGCACGGCGCTGCATTGCGCTGAGGACGAACGGGCTCGGGGCGTCGATGCTTGCCGGGGTCTCGGCGGGCTGCGCGATGCTCGCCAAGGGCACGGCGGTGGTCTACCTGCCAGCCATCGGCATGGTCGCCGGGCTGCGTTTCATCGCCAGCCGGGCGCGCTTCAGCGCGATCGGCGGCGGCGCTTTCGTCGCTGCCGCGGCGGTGATCACCGCCTTGCACTATGTGCCGACCTTCGTGCTCTTCGCATCAGGCGACACCGCGACGGAAGACAGCGTCCTCAATGGCCGAATCCTCTCCGCGAGTTCGGCCGTGTCGGTCCTAGTACGCAACCTCGCCCTGCAGTTCGCGTTGCCTTTCGAATCCTGGAATCGCACGCTGGAGGCTGCAACGACCGCGGCCTTGGCGTTCCTGGGCCAGGGTCCCTCCGATCCCGATACGACGTTCATGGCGACCCGGTTTGCCGTGATCTACACGCCCTTTCTCGAAGACTCCGCCACGGCATTCATTCACTTCGCGCTGGCCTTGTGGCTGTGTGCCGGCGGCTTTCTGCGTGTGCAGCCCGACCCCCAGCGTCGCTCCGCGCGCGAATCGGCAGCGCTGTTCGCATTGTCCCTGCTCCTGTTCTCGGTCGTCTTCCGCTGGCAGCCATGGCATTCCCGGCTGCTGATCCCGGCCGTGGCCTTCGCCGCGCCGGGTGTCGGCCTGATGATCGCGTCCTGGCGCCCGCGCCCGTGGCCCGCGGTCGCTATCGCTGCACTATGGCTCTGGCTCTTGCCGGCAGCGTCCAACTGGTCGCGACCGCTCGTCGGAAAGGTCACTCCGTGGATGCTCGATCAAGATGCGGCAGTGGGGCGCACGGGCCTTGGGGCCAACCTGCTGCCGCCGATCGGCCGTGTGTTGCGGGAGGCGTCGGTACACTCCGTCTGGCTCGCCACCTCCACCAGCCCGATGCACGCCGCGCTGCGCTACCTCCCGTTATCGACGCAGTACGGTTTCTCGGCCCAGGGCGCGCCACGAAGCCGCTTCGACGCCGTGCTGACCAACCTGCCGGACACCGGGCTCTCACGCTACACGCGCAAACTGATTAAGGGACTGGTCCCGGTCGTGGACTTCGAGGGCTGGCGGCTGTTTCTGCGGCCTGAAGCCTATCGAGATCTCGGCCGATTCGGCGCCCTGCCCCCGGTGACCGGCGTCGCGACCGAGGCGGGTCTGGCCCCGATGCAGGGCCCCTATCCCGAATTCAAGCTGCCGCTCTTCGCCAACATCGAACCTTCGGGCGCCGAGTTCCGGACTCTCGCCGGCACGCACCCCGACCGACTGGAAATCGCACTGGCGCGCTACGCGGGCTCCGCTCGCTTCTCCATCCTCATAGACGGGGTAGTGGCCGGCAGCATCGCGGTGGACGGCACCCGCCCCACTGCGGCAGTGACTGTGAAACTGGGTGCCAGTGCGACACCACAGCGCATTGAAATCAGGCCGGACCCGATCGCTCAGACGGCGGCGCAGGCAGCCGATCCTCCGGCGCGCCTGCTCAAGATCCAGGCCATACCGCCAACCGGGCGATAGCAAGGCCGGGCGGATTCGGGGACGCGAAGCGGCTCCGCGCGGCGGGAAACGGGTTCACGTTACCTTTCTTCGCAGTGCAGGGCTGCGCCGACTCGAACACGGTCCGCCCGACACTGATCCAAGGTCGACGATCACTCGAAGCTCGGCAGCGGGGTATCAATCACCCAATCCCCTCGCTGTGCGTCGTAATGCCAATCCTGCTCGTCGACGACCATTTTCTCGGTGGGCTGCCCAATGTAGTGGTAGTGAATTTCGACCGTCTGGTGCAGGGTCTGCCGCGCTTTGTCTTCGCGTTGGGAAACGACGTTGTAACCAGTGACCCGCACGTCCCTCAATCGGTCGGTCGCCCGACGCGGAGGGCTTACGCCATCATGAAAGGCAGCGGCCTGGTTGAAGTCACCCCAACGAACTGCGGACTGGTAAGCCCTGAGGGACTCGGTCCTTTTCATCAGAGCCGAATCATGAGCACAGGCCGCCAGCAACAAGCACGCAGCCGACGCGAGAATCAGAAGCGAGGGCTTGCCCGTTGCGTTCCCGGGACGTGTTGTAGGCCACAACCTCATTGCAATGTTTTTCCCATGAATGCGTACGCCGATTTTCGGCCAGCAGTCCGGGGGGCGTGCAGCCCCCCTGCCGGCCATGAAGACTCCCATGGCGAGATCGCCGGTGCAGGACGTCAATCGCCCCGAGCTGCTCGACCTGTTGTCGGAGCGACAGGTAACCCATGCCACCCAAACCGTCGTTCCGGGTCTGAACCGGGAACCCATGAGTCCGGGGATGGCGAGGCCGCTGACATTCCTCTTTCTGGACGCCGACGTCCCGCCCGGCCTGACGCCACCGATGTAGCGGGCGGCAATTGGATGCTATGGGCTGCGATGCAGCGCAGTCAATACATGAAGCCACGTAGCGACACGGTCGCCATCTCCCGCCACACGGGACACGGGACACGGGACACGGGACACGGGACCAGAATAATCGCCGGCAACCGCAAACCGCGCGGCCTCTTCGATTTTGGCAGCGCAGTGCAGCCGAAATCGGCTGGGGTATCGCCACTCGCATCACAGAAGGTCTGTCGTCGAGAGCGGCGTCCACCCGGCGAGTGACCGCACTCGATGCGGGATGCGGACGGAAACCGGCGCCTGGTCGTTCCCGCCTTCGGAAGCCAGGCGTCTCCGCTGCGTTCTTCAGCTCGCTGCCTACTGGAAATACGCCTTGATCCCTTCCAGTACATTGGCGGTCGCGATCGAGGCCAGAATCAGCCCCATCACCCGACTGACGATGCTGGCGCCCCCGGTTCCGATGATCTTCGAGATGAACCCCGCGGCCAGCATGAGCAGATACGACATGGCGATCACCGCAAGCATCAGCAGCGCGCAGATCGCTTGATCGAGCAGCGAATTGCTGGAATTCTCGGTCAGCAACACCACGGCCATCATCGCACCGGGCGAAGCCAGAGAAGGGGTCGCGAGCGGGAACACGGCGACGTCACTGGCGGAGCGCAGCTCCTTCTTTTCCGACTCCGGTTTGCCCTCGCCGAAGATCATGGTCAAGGCAAACAGGAAGAGCACGATCCCACCGGCGATTTGAAAGGCGAGCAGTGGGATACCCATCGCCTGAAGAATCGGTTCGCCGACGACGATGAAGAACAGCAGTATCCCGGCGGCGGTGGCAGCAGCCACGAATGCGATGCGGCGGCGCTCCTTTTCCGGCCGCCCCTGAGTCGCCGATATGAATACCGGCACCGTCCCGACGGGATCGATCACTGCCCATAGCAGCACGAAGGTCGTCAGCATTTCACTGGATGACGGCATGAACTCGGTTTTCTGAGTTGGCAAACCATGACACCCCCGGAACCGGGCGCGTTAACGGTCGCGGATCCGACCGCGGGACTGAGTGTGCGGTCTGAGATGACACATTCACCGCGGGGCCTCGCCTATCATGCTGGCTACGCCCGGCGATGCGCCCGCACGTCGGGAAAGTGAGAACGCTGCAGCGCTCCGGCCGACTGGGACCGCGGATCGGCCGACAGGCAACCGGCCTTTCCGCGGCCACTGGAGGAACCCGAGGTCAGTGCGAGCCCGGAGGCTTTCCGGCTTCCGAACCGGCCGGCTTTTCGGCAGGCTTGGCGTTGCCCGCCGCCTCGGTCGCCGCTTTCGGGGCGGACATCGTCCCGCCATTGTTCATCATGCCGCCCCCCTTCATCATGTTGGCGCCGCATTTCATCTCGCCCGCGCCTTTCATCGTGCCGGCGGCCTTCGCCGCGTCCGTCGCAGCGTCTCCGGCCGCTTCGGCCACTCTATCCACCGCATTCGGGCTGATCTCCTTCAGTGCGAACGGGTCTTTCTCCACGGCAACGGCAGCAGTGGAAGCTGCGCCTGCCAGGCTGAGGCTCAAAAACGCAGCGAATGGGGTCTTGTCCTGTTTCATTGGCTTTCCCTTGGTCAATGGTAAACGGCGGGAGGCGCAGACATTCAGCGACGCTTTCCCGACGGCGGTTTGGACGCCCGCATATGAAATGCGGAAATCGCGGGCCTTGCAAGTTTCCCGTGGACGGCAGGGACGTCGACGACCGGTCCTACCCGCGTGCGGCGGGCGTTCCTGGCCCTTGGATACCCTGGCCGACCGCGCCGCGATGTCGCGCAATTGATGGTGCCGAAGCCGTATTCGTGTCGATCGTGGCCGGAACTGTTGCGGGCGCCGCACCACTGGACGGATCCGGCCGTTGCGTACGGGTGGCACCGGAGTGGATTCGACAGGGCTTCTGCCAAGACCAACCTTCGCGGCTCTGAACAGAGCCTCCCTAGACCCACCGTCACCATGCGATACGGCGCTTGATCCGC
The DNA here is from genome assembly GCF_054172105.1 of Methylolobus aquaticus. Lineage (NCBI taxonomy): Bacteria > Pseudomonadati > Pseudomonadota > Gammaproteobacteria > Methylococcales > Methylococcaceae > Methylolobus > Methylolobus aquaticus. The sequence continues at coordinate 240,780 of NZ_JBSYXP010000003.1, read as the reverse complement.
CTTCTCCGAACTTTCTGTGAGCCAGTTCACAGTTCCGGGCAGACAGGGCCGCAGCCGCACTCGCCCGCTCAGGGCCGCTACTAGCCTTCGGTAACCGACACCCTCAGGGCGCCGGGTACAACGCGATGCGCACATCGGGTTGATGGACAAGAAAGGCCAATAACGAAAGGGTGAGACGATAATGAACGCCACGCATGAAGCTTCCTTGGATGCGCTTGCTTCGCTGATCGTACCGGCTGGCGGAATGGCGACTGCGCAAGCGTCATTCGGCGCCAGCCCTTACTTCGCGCCATCGGGCTATCACGAAATCGGACCAGGAGCGCGGAACGCCGGCCGCCGCGGCCCTATCCGGGCTCGCACGCGCCGAAGCCTTCTGCTCATCGCCGGGATGAGCCTCGCGATGGCCGGCGGCAACGCCGTCGCGGCGACCTATTACGTCGCGCCGGGCGGCAGCGATGCGAACCCCGGATCCTTCGACCGTCCCTTCAAGACGCTCAACGCGGCCGCCAGAAAACTCGCGCCGGGCGACACCCTGTTTGCGCGCGGAGGCACTTATGTCGAACGCCTAGTCATCAGCAAATCCGGCACCGCCGCCGCGCCGCTGGCCGTCCGCGCTTATCCCGGCGAAACCCCGGTCATCGACGGCCAGTACCGCCTGGCCGCCAACTGGAGCAATCTCGTCGCCCTGACCGGGACCTACATCGAGTTCTCCGGCTTCGAGGTCAGGAACGGCCTCGGCCAAGGCATCAATATGGTCGGGCCCCACAACACCGTCCGCGGTTGCAACGTGCATCACCATGCCGCACGCGGCATCATTGCCGCAGGCGACTACAGCCTGGTCGAGGCCAGCACGATCTGGTGGAACGCCACCGACAACTGCCGCCTCAGCACCTGTCCCCCGACCAAGACGCCGAACGGCGGCTGGGGCAGCGGACTGAGTGCGGCGAAGGACCCGGTCGACGGCCTGACGCAGCATGCCGTCCTGCGCGGCAATACCGTGTTCAACAACTGGGGCGAGGGCCTGTCGACATTCCAGGCCGACGACACCACGCTCGAGGGCAACGTCGTCTACGACAACTGGGCCGCCAACCTCTACGTGTCGGATGCCACGAACGCCTGGGTGGCGGGCAATCTGATCTACTTCTCGGCGAACCCCGCTGTCGGGCGCGTAGCCATCAATATCGCCCTCGCCGATGAGAAGGGCACACCCGCTTCCCGCGGCACGACCCTCGTCAACAACCTGGTGAAGGGCGGCTCGCTGAATCTCAAGTGGTGGGCCGACCGGCGCTTCCCCCAGGGCAAGCTGCAGGACGTCCTCATCGCCCACAACACCTTCGTGGACACGCAATCGACGAATGTCCAATCAGCCTCCCTCGCCATTGATTCAGCCGCTCATGTGAACGTGCAGATCCGGAACAATCTCGTGAAGCAGGATACGGCCCCGCGCTGCATCAATGTCGGCGCCGGCGACATCACCTTCTCCGCCAATCTCTGGTCCAAGGCGCCGAATCCCGCAGCTTCGGCAGGAAACGATGTCGTCGGGGCACCGCAACTGGCGCTGACCGGACCGGTCGCGGCCGGCGCCCTGACCGGCGACTACTTCACGCTCACGCCGACCTCACCCGCCATCGGCCGCGCCGACATGCTCAGCGACGTGCTGGACGATTACTTCGGCACCCCGCGTGACACGACGCCGGACATCGGAGCGGATGAATTCTGACCTTGACCGATGGGGCGACGGACCGGCAACTCGTCAACAGTTGCCCCGTCGCCTCTTTCGGTAATCGGTGTTTAATCGAGAGCCGACTGCGGAGCCGATCGCGGCGGGCGTGCCGGAGCGCCCTGCCGAGGCCGCGCCGCCCGCCTGAGTAGCAATCCCCGGGGGTCCCCATCCGCACCGGGCTGCGAATCCGCCCAGTCCAATCGTACCCAGCGGGCATGGCCCCGCCGAGGGCATCGATCACCACCGATCGGTGCCGCTCCCATCGCCTGATTGCGCAATTCGTCCATCCAGGGACCACGCGCCACCCCCAACCATGAGCAAAAAGCAGGCATTCAGCAGCATGGCCCAGTCCAGCCTGGCCTCATGCATGAAACTCCAGAACCCATAGGTCTTGAGTTCGCGCAAATAAAAGGTAACGGTCTCCGTCACCACCCAATCGCGGCCCATCCATATGGGGATCTTCGTGGCAGAAATGGCGACGAGCATGGTGACGATCAAGGGAACGGTAGCCAATCGCGTAAACAGACCTATCAGAATGAGTGAGCCGCAGATGATCTCCACCCAGCCGACAAACGGACCCGTGAATTCGGGATACGGAATGCCCATCTTTATGAAACGCCCTGAGCCGAGCATCTCGGGAAAAATGAGCTTCTGAATCCCTTCGGGTATAAAGACACCCGCCAGTGACAAGCGGATAAAAATCGTCCAGCGCGATTCATTAGCTCTGGAAAGGGATGTAGATAGGCTACGGCTCACGACTTCTCCTCCTCGTTAGTCTCTTGATATATTTAAATAAAATCTACCGATATGTCGCACCATTGCCGATAGTCTGGAACCCTCGTATGGGGCCTCGCATAAATCGGCGTCGCACTTCGCACCGGCCAGGCCGAACGGTCGGGCTGGCGCATCACAGAGCACCGGAAATCAAACCCAACGCCACTATTGTCAATAAGAACGACACGGCGAGTTGTATGGAACGAATTGTCACCTTCTTTAACACCTTTGAGCCCACATAGGCTCCGATGAATGCCGAAGTGCTCGCCGCAAGAACCAAGGGCCACTGAACCACGCTCCGGTTGGCAACGATGTCAGCGCCATAAATGACAAGTCGGGACATGTCGACCATTACGGCAAGGACGACTCCTGTGGCAACGAATGCCTCCTTGTCGAGGCCTGCCTTCAGCAGAAACATGCTGCGAAAGGCCCCCTGGTGCCCGGACAAGCCACCGAAGAAACCGCTGACCATACCGCCCATCGGAAGCCACTTACGGTCCACCGTGAGTTTGGAGAACCACGGGCTGAGTTCCAAGGCAACGAATACGATGATGATGAGGCCGATTATGAGCTTCAACGGCGACACCTGAATTTCATGCCCCAGTAGGCTGTACTCGAACCAGGGCCTGAGATCCCCGAGCCACGTCAGAAAAGCGGCTCCGACCAATGCCGTTAGCACGGCAGGCACACCAAAACGGACAAGAACGGCGGGATCAGCCCTTCTCCCCAGCAGCGCGATCTTGAAGAGATTATTCGCCAGATGCACGATTGCCGTCATCGCGATGGCAAGCTCCAACGGAAAAAATAGGGCTACGACGGGCATGAGCAGAGTACCCAACCCAAAGCCTGAAAACAGGGTCAGTGCGGAGGCGATCAACGCCGACAAACAAACGACGATGAGTTCCATGGATAACTCCGAGTTGTCTGACGTTTACGTCCGATGGAAGAAGCGATGTCCCGAGTCGTCAAACCCGGAAAAAAGCAGACGAACGGGTTTCTCGATGCAAAGAAATTCACCGAGAATGACTGCGATGGGTCTACCGGCCTTCATGCGTCCGATTACGCTACGCTAATCGGACCTACACGGGCTACCGCCGTCGAGGCATCGGTTCTAAGCCTGATGGCGATCGCCACTGAACGAAAGCACGAAGAAACCGTGGTCTGTCCCTTGTCAGTTGTTGTCAGTTGCTTATCATCTCGGCCGCTCATTACGAACCCTGAACACGAACTCAGGCATCACTGAGGAGTTAATCGATGGCGAAGCCGCCGCGCCCACGGGCTGACACCGTGCGGAACCAAGAGAGCAAGGGCGGGTTATCGGCACGCCGCGGGAAGTTCGTCGCTGCGGCCGGCCTGGTGAGTATGGCAATGCTCGTCTGGTTGCTGATCAGCCCCGAGCGATCTCAAACCGACAGTGAACGAGCGCCGGGCCCCTACGCGCCCCCACTGAACTGGAAGACTTGCGATAACCAGCGCGAGTATGACTGCGCGACGATGGAAGCGCCACTTGACTACGCGCAGCCGACGGCCGGGACTGTTTCCCTGGCGGTCATCAAGCTCCCGGCCACGGATCCGGCCAGACGGCTCGGAACCATCTTCCTGAATCCGGGCGGTCCCGGAGGCGCCGGAACAGTGGAACTCCCGCGCTGGAAGCCGCTTTTCCCGCTCCGCCTGCGCCAGCATTTCGATATCGTCAGTTGGGATCCGCGGGGCATCGGTGACAGCACCGCGGTGCAGTGTTTCGAATCTTCGTCGGTTGAAGCCACATTTTTCGGGGGCGTTGCGATCAATGCTTACCCGCGCGGCAAGAACGAGAGCGCGCGCTGGCTCGAGCGCTTCAACACCTTGATGCAGCCGTGTGCACGACGCAACGGCACGCTGCTGGACCATGTTTCCACGACCGAGTCGGCGCAGGACCTCGAACGCCTGCGCCAGGCCATCGGCGAACCGCGGCTCAATTATCTGGGTCTTTCGTACGGCACGCTGCTGGGCGCCACCTACGCCAATCTGTTTCCGGATCGTATCCGGGCCATGGTGCTCGACGGCAACATCGACCCCGTGAACTGGTACGCGCAGCCCGGCTTGTCGCTGAGCCTGCGCATCAATACCGATCAGGCCGTGGCAGCGACGTTCGAGGAGTTCATTCGTTTGTGCGGCCATGCGTCCGCCGCGCATTGCGCGTTCTCGGCCAGCAGCCCGGAGGCCACCCTGGAAAAATGGGAAGCCCTTCTGCGCCGGCTTGACGAAGGTGCGATCGAGATTCCGCCCGGCAAGCTGCCGAACCACCCCGGAGGCCTTGCGGTGACGTACGCGGTGACGGTTGCTGCGGTGTCGGACCAACTGATGTTCACGAAGTCGCCGATCAGCGCCGGCTGGGAGGGTATCGCCGCGTTGTTGCAGACGCTTTGGGACTCCCGGAACACGCCGCCGAGTTCAAAACGCTCCGCGAGTCCGCCTGTGACCGCCGGCCGCTACGCGGGACCGGAACAAGCCTGGGCCGTGATTTGTGCCGAGGCGCCCAATCCCCGCAAACCGGGCTTCTATGCGGCCGAAGCCAGCCTCGCGGCCTTCAATTCTGGCGTATTCGGTCCCTTCTGGGCCTGGTCCGACTCAGCCTGCCACAACTGGCCTGGCCGGACAGCGCATCCCTATACGGGCCCCTGGAACCGCCCCACCTCGGCGCCGATCCTGGTCATCGGCAACACCTTCGATCCATCGACGGCCTACGTGAACAGCGTTGCGATGACGCGGTATCTGGCTCGGGGCCACCTCCTCACTGTTGAAGGGCACGGACATACCGCGCTGCTCAATCCGAGTACCTGCGCCAACACCTTCATGACGGACTACTTCTTGACGGGTGCGCTCCCGCCGCCCAGCACGGTCTGTCCTCAGGACCGCATTCCCTTCTCGGGTGCGCCCGACGGATAGTGCGGGCAGTGCCTCGGAGTAACGGGGGCGCGGGGCATCTTCCGCTGCCTCCCGAATGTCGACATGATCATCGTCCTCGGACTGACCGGGACGGCACGGCCACTGCCAACTGGAAAGAAGCAACCGTCCGGCCGACGCACTTGGACGGGTGCCGGGATATCCTGACCGAAGACGGTATCAGGCGTTACGGTTTGACCGGGAAGAGATCGATAGACTCGCAGTCGGTGGCGGTAATGTCTCGGGGTTCGGCCCGGCGCAGCAAGACCGGGGAGACGTTCCAGCGTTCAGAGTCGTCGGTGATGACCGTGACGCTCTTCTTGTTGTAGCGCATCAGCGTGCCGACGATGACACGACCGTCGGCGGTATCGAGGCGACCCGGTTGGCGAGCGAGAACTGCAACATCGTGGCATGGGCACGCATCTGTTGCAGAAAGCGCAGGCGCTCGACGATGCGCCGATTGAGGTCGACGAGTTCCGCTTCGCTGAGACGGTCGATGTCGATGGCCATAGAGTGTCGGGGATGGGTTCGCCGGGGCCGGTAGCAGTCGGCGCAGCTCATCTTGAATCTTCCGGCAGGAGCTTCGGGGGAGGCTGATCCGATGCGCTATTTTGCCATCCCAGATGCGCTACAGGTCCCGTCGGAAACGCCTTGGGTAGCTTTCCTTGAAGGGTTCGACCCGGCGCTAATCGCCACCTTGGAACAGCACCTGGACCTGGTGCATGGCTGAGCCACATCACTGCGTCGCCAGGCTCGGGCTGGATTCAACGCACGCGCTTCAGACAGCAATGTGTGCGCCGGAACTCGTCTCGCGGAACTTTTGGATCTCTTCTTTCGTGAACTGCGGAAGCCCATCGACGATCTCGTCCCACTCTGCCTTACGCTCTACGTAGATATGCTTGTCAGGCAAAAGGCCGATCGGGTCTTTCACGCAGCCGGCTGGAATTCGAAACGAGCTTCCCGTGGGAGTCGGGTTCGGCACTGGAGAACCGCAAACTTGACAGAAGAATCTACGGTAACTGGGTGGCCGTTCGACAGCAGGTAGTTCAAACGAGCGAATCAGATCCGCGCCAGCCGTGATCCGAAAGCCTTCAACACTGATACCGACCATCGCTGCGTACGCAGACCCGGTCGACTTTCGGCATCGCGAGCAATGACATAGCTCGAACGGGCCGACAACCGATGCGGCCACAAACTGAACCGAGCCGCACAAACACTCACCCTTGATCATTACCGTCCTCCGATTTGTGGTGCATAACGCCCAGCATGCAGCGGGCGGCGCGCAGCGCCGCCCGCTGCATGCTGTTGTCAGGCCGTTCTAGTGCCTGCTTCACGGGGGCCTCTCAGTCGTGGGGAATCATGAACTTGAAGACTTCGGCCGGCTTGAAGTTGGCTGTCTGGTTGCCGCCGATGTCGGGGTTTCCGTCGAGCTGCAGCTTGCGGGCGCCGGAGCCTTCGCTGAAATCGAGCTTCCTGAAGTCGGCCCAGACGATGCTGGGGCTGTTGGTGTCCTGGTAGTAGTAGACCTTGTTCTTCTGATCGGAGACGGTGAGCCAGAGCGTGTCGGCGATGTTGGGCTGACCGGGGATCTTGATGCCGATGGGCACGCTGACGTTGCGCATCACGCTCAACACGGTCGCGACCGCGGTACGCGGATCGGCCGATTGCTTGGCCTCATTGATGTAGTAGGAGGCGCGCACGAAGCGGTCCGCCGCTCGATTGGTGCCGGGAATGAAGACGGAGCCGCCGATCTTGTCCCAGTAGGTGTTGAGGGCAAGCTGCTGGTCGAATGTCGGAGAGTTGGTCATCACCTGGTACTGGCGGCCGTGGTGGATGACGAGCTTGCCGTCGAGGTATTCGAAGATGGCCGAATCCCCTGAGGCGTCGGAGATGGAGAGGTGGACCGTGCCCGGTTCGCCGGTGGGCGCCTTGATGGCGACGACGCGAAATTTTTCTTTCCTGAGGTCGGCGACGGCTTCGGCCACGGTTGCGTAGTTGTCGAGGACATATTGCACCCAGGCGGAGTTGGGGAGCGTGGGGCGCTTGTCGGCCGCGGTTTCGGGCGGATACTTGGATTCGGGCAGGTAGAGCAGGTTTGCGACCAGGCCCTTCTCGTTCATGCCGTCGGCCGACGCACCTTCGTAGATGGTGGTGACGACGCTGCCGTACTTGCTTTTCCAGACGGTTGGCTTGGCGGTGCCCGAGGTGCGCTGCAGGCCACGCGGGTAGAGCCAGAGGTTGGTGTCCATGTCGGACATGAACCAGTCCATAGTCCTGCCGGTGACCGTCTGCCCTTCGAGGCCGAAGTAGACGGCGCGGGTGCAGGTGTCGGCGACCGACGGGATGAGCAGCGAGGCCGAGAGCAGGGCTGCGAGGGCGTGGCGGGTGGTCATGGCGGTCTCCTTGCTAGATGCAAAAATGGGGCGGCCTAACGCTCCGCTTGAGGCGCCGAGAAAAGCGCTTTTTGAGGTCGCACTGGGATAACCGGGGACAGACCACGGTTTTCAAAGTATTGGCCACTAGGATAACCTGGGACAGACCATGGTTTTCAACGTATTGGCCACTACAAATCACCCGTGACACCGTCACGCTGGCGCTTGGGTCGACCGGATCGTCCCCGAACCACGCGACGCCCTAATGCCGCGGCGACCTCTTCCTCAAACCGGCCGCTGCCCAACGCGTAGTTGCTATTGGTGGCCGCACGAATCTGATCAACCAGCCCCGGATCGAGGTGATAACGAAACAACGCGCGATAGGCCGCTTGTCGTCCCTGGTCATCCGACGCCAACGCACGATAGCAGCCGTGCGGCTCCAGCCAGTCGCACCCTTCTCCCTGAGCGTTCGCCCCATAACTGGACCACCGATAATCCCCGGGATGCTCCACCATGCCCGCTCGCACCGCGTTCAGTTCGATGTAGCGATAGCAACTCAGCACGTAGCACTCTTCCTGGGTGAGGCATGACCGGAAGCGCCCCTCCCACAAGGTTCCGCTGCGTCGGTACGTCCGGTTGATGTACTGGACATAGCGTTGTCCCAGTCGCTTCATCATCGCCCCGACGCCCCCAGGAGTTGCCGAGGACAGCAACAGGTGAACATGATTGTTCATGAGCACATAGGCATGCACTGCGCACCCGGTCTCCCCAGCGTAGGTTCGCAGCCATTCCAGATACGACCGGTAGTCGTCATCCGCGAAAAAACAGGCTTGCCGGTTGTTTCCCCTCTGAATCACGTGTAGCGGCACACCGGACAGCACCACTCGCGGTCGTCGTGGCATCGTCTCTGATCCTCACAGCCAATTCGAGGCAAATATAGAAAAAAATCGTGGTCTGTCCCCTATTTCCCCCTATTTTCCCGCAACGGTAGCTCCAATGTGCTGGTAATTTCCGTCAATAGCCTCATAGAACTCGAAGCTCGAAAGCGACCTTACATGATTGGCTAACTTCTCTGAATCAGAAAGTGTCATTGGCGCGTCCGCCCTAACGGCTGGTTAGGTGACATCTTGTGTTCCTTCCTTTTGCTTCGCTTTTCGCCAGTTTCGCTCTACTTTTTCGTCTTTGCGTATAACTCTACGGCCGCCTTTACTACGCCGAAATCCGTTACCCTCCAATAGGGCTGCTCCGCTTTACCTAGTTTTTTGTTGGTTTGCTTGTAGCCGTCGCATTTACGGCCGCACAAGGTGACCAATGCTGGAGTGACCTCTGACGTGAGCCCTTTTCCTGAGATAGAGATGTCGTATCCACCGTTTACCGGCTGAATCCATATTCTTCCATTAGCACCAGAGAAGCTCATATTCTCTTTGGCGATGCGCTGCTGGTTGAATCTCAGGTGCGAGCAACCGCTTTCATGGAGCGTCCGTTCTAAGGTCTTTAGTAGTTCTGCTAGGCGGTCGATCTGATTCATCGCTAGATAGGGCGCTGCGGATAATCTGTGTTCTTCAGGCACGCCGGAATGAATGTCACCTAACGCATAAATTAAGCCGCGCTGCGAAGCGGCGTCGGCTTGAATGAATTGTTAGGTTGCTCCCCCCGTAGACTGAAGTAGCTTGGTGATTGCTGAAGCTTTCCATACCATCCCCAAGTCGGACTCGGGATGAATCCTGCCACTGTATATGCCTATGAACTTCCATATCGCGCCATCAGAGGAGGCTGGACCGCCGCCGTCAGCCATAGGGACATGTCCCGAAGCATGAAAGCTGATTACGGGGGAGCCAGATTGTCCGGGTCTGGAGCGACAATCAATGAGAAAGATAGGAAGATCTTCAAAATCGATCTCCGGTTCAGACGCTATGAAACCAGTTGACCAGACTGCAAATAGTCCGCCGGCGGTTATACCAAAAGGAAACCCGATTACACTTACGGGACTACTTGGCCCAGCCAAGATGTCTGGGCCAGGGCATGCAGGGTTATAGGTGTAAAGCCGGACTCCTGATAGCTGCGTCAGAGGAAGAGCTACGAAGTCTGCTTTTGAGCCTAACGTTGGGTGCTCGATCCACCGTGGACTTTCGCTGAGATAGAGATTCTCAAAACGTGGAGCCCATTTACCAAGCTGGTCATTTGCATTGTGCATGATGCAAATGCGGTCAGGAACCCCGCCCGTAGGCGATAGTGGTTTATCGGTGTGTTGATGCCGCCCAGTCACATTATGACGGTTCGTGATTAGATAAGACTTTCCGTCGTGTGTGGCTACAAAGCCTTTTCCAGTCGAGAGCGTTTGCTCACCAACGAGCATTCCGATCATCAGCGATCTAAAAGATGGTGATGCGACAGTGGTCATTGAGCAACCTAACGCTCGCGCTCACCCGCGCGGCCGCAGGCCGCGTCGTGGTGAAGCGGGTGGTTAGACGACTCGGCGAAAGCGCGACAGAAAATGCTCATCTTCAGTCTAGGAAACTGGCAGCAATGAAATGGTACTGGCTCACCACCATTGTACCGCTGCAGGTGACGGCCTGACTCAATGTGCATCAAAACCTTTTCTCTAGTGCTGCGCAATTGACCAACCGATAGGTCTGAAAGTCCGGGGTTGAATCTCCATTGGCATATGAAGACGACTGGAAAAAGCCTTCTCCCGTGTGCCGAGTTACTTTGAGCCTTCTTACGAGCTTCGGGTACTTCGCGCCGGCCGAAAAGTCTTCGGCGACAAATATGTCGTGATCCAGCTCTAGCTTCCCCGAGAAAATGACGCTTTCCGCGAAAACCACGTCGGCGCGATTGCCGCTAGGTTCAATTCTAACGGTCACCTGCCCGCGGCCCGGGGCCTCCGCCACGCGCGACGCATAGTTTCCTTGCTCAACGGCGGGATTCTCGCATTGCAGGACTATTGGGTCTGCGTTTGGTGAGCAGGCAGAACAAAGCAAAGTAATTGCGACTGCAACCACCGACAATTGCGAAGGGGATACAAGGTTCGACGGCATCGAAATCATCCTCCATGGCGCCAGAGTGTCGGTCTCCCGCCAAAGTAGAAGAAACCCCCTTGAAACGTGCGTCATTGCTGGACGGTCCGATTTAGGTCAAATGCAAGCAGTGGAAGCTCCATAGCCGTGCCGTCTAACGACCAAGGTCACCGGGCGGGCGCAGGTGACGATCCATTTCAAAACCAGCTCCATCGCCCGCTCCAGTGGACCGCTTTGTTCGCCAATTCTTTCCAGTCCAGGCGGTGCTCACATTGTAGCCCCCCGAAAACTAACGACTACTTCACCGACTTCTGTGCGAGCGGAAGCGACGAATGGTGAGCGATGATTATCAAATCGCCGCCGACGAGCTTGTAAACGAAGGTGTAATCCACGGCGAGGCGCACGATCGCAAGTACTTGGTCGCCGGCCGAGTCGAGCACGGCATCTTCGAATTCGAAAACGTATCGTCCAACGGCAACGGCTCCGTCGCCGGTGATCGTAATCAGTCGTTGTGCCTTCGGATGCTCTTTCGGGTCAAAGATGACCTTCAACCAACCTTTTTTTGCAAAGCCGGGTTTCGCTTCGGTCCCTTCAAAATAATGCAGCGCCTGCTCGTTCGTCGTTAAGAAGTTGTCATCGAGCGTCGGATTGAAAGCCAGAACGCACTTCTCCGTTTGTAGTCGCTTATCGCGATACCAGTTATCTCCGCTCTTTGCGTACAACTTCGCTACGCCTGCCGAGTCCTGATCAATGATTCGATTTGCCCATTCATCCTGGGCGTCCTTCACATCTTGGACCGTTATGCTGTTTCTGGCCATCAATTCACCTGTCGTTTAGTAGTAAAAATTGCTGATAGGGCTCGATCTCACGCACGTGTGGATAGGGTCAGTTCTTTACTTTACATTCGCTGGCGCTTCCAGCCAGCTTTCCTCAGTCCCTGCTTCGATCTCCCGCTGGATCTGCGACACCCGCGACACCGAGACACCCGCCATCGCCGCCACCTCCCGCAACGGCAGATTACCGCGGCGGCGGAGCTGATGAACCGCCTGTCTGAAGGCCATTCCGTTCGACCGGTTCAGCACCTGCGCATTGGATAGTCCGTATTCCCGGGCGATCGCCCCCAGAATCTGGTCCGCAGAGGGCCGCAGCAACTCGCGCTGAGCGCGCGGAACATCGGCAGTGGACTGCGCTGCCACCCTCGTTTGCATGCGCGTCAAGAAGGTGTCAGTGCCAAGAAAGACTTGCCCTGTAAGGTTTCTCCACGGCGGCGGCTGACCCGTTCCGTTGGTCACGAAGGCCCGGTACCGTTCCCGCGGTCCCGCGCTCTCGCGCCCTCCTCGCCAAAGAACGCCAGCACTGCATCGGCCGCCACCCAGTTCGGACGGGTTGCCAATCCGGCCGTGGCCCGGTAACTGCTCCAGGGCCATCGCGACGCCTCGCTCACGATTCCAGCCCGCACCGGGTTGAGCACCACATAGCGACAGAGTTCCAACAAGTAGGTGTCACGGTCAACAAGGATCGCCTTGTACCGTCCCTGCAGCACATGACCGGACAAACCGTGGCGTCGATTGAGCGCCTGGGTGTAGACCCCGTTCAAGCGACGCATACCGCGCGAAAGGTTTGCCTCAGGCGTCTCCAGCAGCAGGTGATAGTGGTTGCCCATCAGGCAATAGGCGTAGAGTAACCAGTGTTGTTGCTCGACCTCCCGCCCGAGCCGTTCGAGAAAGCGTTGCCGATCAAAGTTATCAAGGAAGATGTCCTCGCGCCGGTCGCCACGTGCCGTCACGTGGTAAATAGCCCCGGGAAACTCCAACCGCAACGGTCTTGCCATCGCACCGACGGTATTGGGATAGGACTCCAAAGTCAAGAACTGACCCCGTTTTTTCCAGGGTAGCGGGCCCGCCCGCTTGATGAGCCAACAGGAAAGGCACGACATTGACCGGGCGGTCCCGCTGATCCGATTGTTGGGCGACGCAACAGCGCAGATATTTTGAAGCCCTGCGGTTGCCGTTATGCAGAGTAGAACCGGCAGTGCATTTGATTGGTATCCCAGCCCCAACCAGCGAAAAACCATCGATCTCCCTGCTGTGCGCCCTCGAATTTGTCGGCTAGGTCAATGAGATAATCAGTCATTGCTGGTGCATCGGTGCATTGGAACACCATCACACGAATATCGGCTCTGGCCTGAGTGAGTTTAAGGAAATCTTCTGTAATTTTATCCTTTATTGTGGCAGCTCCATAACCCCATTCGATTTCCATCGCAAGAGGAATCCGGACAAGTGGGCTTTCCTCTGACACAACGCGCCAATGCTGATCATAGAGCCATTCAGGTCCGTCAGCAGTTGGGCACCGCGTTTGGCTGGAAAATACCAGGAATCCCTGCTGGTGGCCTAATTGCGAAAGCTCTTGGAGTATCTGATTGGTCCACTCTGAATCGCGCACAAGTTGCCCAGCGTGGGCCAAAGCAGGGAGCTTGGTACAGAAAAAGTTGAACAAATCCGCTTCGACAGTTTGAGAATCAGGTGCGTGTCTCATTTTTCTCTGCCCAACATTGTTCTTCCTGATTAGCGATAAAGTTCAGTAGCTGATCTCGCGTCTCATGATATGAGACTGTAGGGCTGTAGAGTGGGAGCATCCAAACCGAGGAGAACTCCCATGGCGATGAATCGAGTGCAATTCCAGGCGGGCCTGTCGATGCGGGCATTCATGGCGCGGTACGGTACCGAAGACCAGTGCGTGGCGGCGATGGCCGCGCAGCGGTGGCCGGCGGGGTTTCGCTGTCCGGCCTGTGGCAGCGCCGCACACAGCCGTTTCGAACGGGGTGGACGCGCCTATTGGCAGTGCCGTGCGGAACGCCCTTAGGGTCAGTTCTTTAGTTCACACATGGCGACACGTCCGAGCGATTGTCTCTCGAAAAGGCGACCAGTTTACTTTTCTGAACCGTCTTGCGGCTTCTTTGACCGCCCTTGGGACCGTTCATGGCGCACAGCCCTCCCATCGCGTCGATCTACTCTTTAAGACTTGCCGGAGACGGGTCAGCAATCCGTGTTCCGATGCGCGCTTATTGCCACGAGATCATAGGCCGCAAGCGATTGCTTGAACAGAGCGGAATAAGCGAGTGCACGCGCCCCGGAACTGGCACCCAGCCGGCGCTCAATCGATCCCCATTCCGGGACCGAGGGCTGCCATCATCTGCACGAGACTGGCTTCCAGAAGGCAGGGAATGCGGCCGCCGAGCGGCCCGCGATCACGAAGCGTGTCGGCACCCAAAAGGACGTAGAGCGCGCCCTCAAAAACTCCGGACCAGGCGCACCGCGGCCTCGGCGATCGTGCCATCGCTGGTGATACGCGCGCCGGCGCCAGCTTGCAGCATCACGTAGTCGGTCACCTCCCAGTGCAGCTGCGGCATCAGCAGCAGGGCGGCGCGGCCGGTGAAGGTGTGCGAGAAGTTCGTTTCAAGGCCGGCGGTCAGATGGCCGGTTAGGTCCGCGAACAGCGATACGTTCGCGACCATCTCGACGCGGTCGCCGCCCCGCTCGGCGCCGGAATTGCCCCGCGCGCCGAACATGCCGAGCACGCTCCAGACCTCGTCGAAGCGTTTGCCGGCAAGGTACAGCAGGGTCGGCAGCCAGCTTGCCGGTGCGCGGTCGTATTGCACGATCAGCTGTGCGCCGTGGATGAACTGCCGCGCCGGGTCTACCCCGAAGGTCCATTGCGCGGCGCCCTTGTACGCGCCCAGCGTTGCGCCCTGAAACGGCGCCTCCAGTTCCAGCGCGAAGTCGTCACGCACCGCGTATTCCATCTCCGGCGCCCATTCGATGCCGCCCTCATCCAGCCCCAGCGCATCGGGTATGGCATCGCGACTCTCCGGCACCGGGCTCAGCGGAAACAGGCCGAGCGTGTTGACCTCGAACTCGCCCCGGCGCGCGCCGAGCGGGCGGATCAGGTCGAACACCATCGGTTCGGGAATGCGCGGGCGGTCGTCCTCGGCCGATCGGTCCTCGGCGCCGAAGGGCTCCGGCCCTTCCGGCAAGGGCAGCGCGGCCGCCTCCAAATCGAACGCGCTCGCCAGCGGCACGGCATGCCAGAATGCCAGCGCCACCGCGACGAGGAACGCCGACCGGCGCCTGCCGGACACGTGGCTGCGGGGCATCGGGCGAGATCCTGTCTGGGGTCGGCTGGGCTTCACCATCGGCGGTGACTAACGGCTCCTGTTCGAAAGGGACCGGCAGTTTACCGAGGCCAGCTTTCAGGGGGCTTACAGCCCGCATCGGCAGCGCCGGGAACGGCCCACGGCGTCGCGGGTCGAACCGTTTCGATTAGCCGCAGAACCTGAAGCGTCGGTGCTGTTCCCGGCTCCGGCCGCATTGACCGTTCGTCGCGATAACCGAATGCCACCGATTCCATGATGCAGGAAACACTGACTTGTGCCCGCTGCGGTCGCTCCATGACGCCCCGTCGTCGCTGGCGCGATCGGCCGGACACCGTCCGCTATTGTTCTGACGCCTGCCGGAATCGGCGTCTCGGAAAAACGGACCGCGCGCTGGAAGCGGGCATCCTGAGCCTGCTCGAAGCCCGCAGCGAGTCGGCGACCATCTGTCCTTCCGAGGCGGTGCGAGTCGTGTACCCGGAACTGCCCGGCAGTGAATTGCGCCGCCACATGGAAGCCTCACGGCAGGCGGCGCGGCGCCTGATCGCAGCGGGGAGTCTGGAAATGTTGCAACGTGGGCACGTCGTGGACCCCTCGACCACCCGCGGACCGGTCCGGCTGCGACTCAAGCGAACGCCACCGGAGGCCTGATGGAAGCCTGCGCAACAGCGCCATGGACGCGAGCGCGGCGGCCAACCCGCGTCGTCAATCGCGCGGAAGCGCCACGGCCGGGCTGTAAAGACCGGCTCCGGGAACGGCGGCCGAGTCCCGCGCCGCGATGACTACGCTGAACGCATCCGACTCCCCCGATGCGACCGGCCGCTGCCAGATTTGCGAGCGCTCGGGCCTGCCACTGACACGGCACCACCTGATTCCGCGCTCCCAGCACCAGAAACGCTATGCGCGCGAGAGTTTCAGCCGCGAGGAACTGCTGACCCGCATCGCCTGGGTCTGCGCACCGTGCCACAAATATCTGCATTCGGTGTTCGACGAGCGCGAGCTCGGCCGGACGCTGAATTCGCTGGATCGGTTGCGCGCCCACCCGGAAGTGCAGCGCTTCGCCGTCTGGCTGGGCGCCAAGCCCCCGGGCTTCCTGCCTCGCGTCTACACGATGAAACGGCCTCGCATCGAGAAGGGCTGACCGGTAACCTGCCACGCTCTGGGCCACGGTGGCCCCAGTCGTACGGCGACGGCCTCGGGGCGACTCTTTCGGACGTAATCGGCTGGCGGACCGACCAGTGATCGAAAGGCCTTTTCACTTGATAGGTTCGACCGTATACAATCCCCACCCGAAACGAAGCCGGGAGTATCGGGTCCGATCCGTTGGGGGCACAGAGGACACCGCTTTCCGACCTTAGAAGTACGTCCCTTCACGATGGCGATCAGCATGGGCCAACGATTCCGGGCACCGCCCCCCTCGCGATTCCTTCCGTCACGCCTGTTTGCGGACCCCGCCTTCTGGCTGTTGCTCGGTTGCGCGGGATTCCTTTTGCTCTGGCCCGAACTCGGCGAAACCCATGAGCGGTGGATTCTGACGCCGAGCCAGATCCTTGAGTGGAACGCCAAGCCCAAACCCGGATTGTTCAGCCACTGGAGCACCGTCAATGTGACGATGATCTCCGGCTTCGCGTTGTTCACCGCCGGGTGGATCTGGCTGGGCTTTACCGGGGCCCGTGAACTCTTCCCCGATCTCCAGGCCCGCCTGGCAGCGCTCGGCGACTATGTGCCGCCGGTCCTGCGGTTCTGCATGGCCTGGGTGCTGATCTCCTCCGCCATCGGCCTGGAGCCCCGCTACGGAGTCGAGCGCTTTTCCTCGCCCACGCTGTTCGCGCCGGATCTCGAACTGAGTTTGTTGGGCCCCATGGGCGCGGGTTTCCAATGGCTCGAACTCGCGCTAGGCCTCGGCCTGCTCTTCGGCATCTATGTCCGGCTCCAGGCCGTCGGTCTGCTGGTCCTTATCCTGCTCGCGACCCTGCTGTTCCAGGCCGACATGCTCGCGTACCTGGGCGCGTTGCTGGGCGTGGCCATCTATCTGCTGCTGCAGGGCCCGGGCAACTTTTACATCCCGCTGCCCACGCATCCGGAGTTGCTGGACTGGCAGGCACAACTCGCCGAGATTCCGCGCCAGCGGGCGCAGGCCATCATGCGCGTGCTGACGGGGGTGAACATCTTCTACCTGGGGGTCCTGTACAAGGTTTTCCAACCGAATCTGGTCCTGGGCATCATCAGCATCTACGACGTTCCGTTGTTCTCGGCGGCACCGGAAGGCTTCACGATGCTGATGATGCTCGTCGAGGTCGTCGCCGGCATACTGATCGTCGCGGGCATCCTGCTAAGGCCTCTGTCGCTGTTCTTTCTGTTCGCGTTTCTGTTTTTCGCTGCGCTGCTGCCGGAAAGCTGGATGGCGCATGCGCTTTACTATGGCGTGATGATTTCCTTTTTATTCAACGGAGCGGGGCACTGGCACATGCCGGAAGCGCAAGACAAGTCGGCCCACATCGTCGTTATCGGTGGCACGGTCGCGGCAATTCATGCCGCAATGAAGGTCGAAAAACTGGTCGGACAGTATTCGAATGTCCGATTGACCCTGGTCCACGACGACCCGAACATCCTGTTTTATCCCCTGCTGCCGGAAGTCATCGGCGGCACGATGCAGCCCGGAAACGCCGTCAATCCAATCCGACGGGTACTGCCGCAGACGCATGTGATTCAGGGCTCGCTCAGTCAGATCGAGGCCTCCGCCAAACGGGTACGACTGCGGCTCCGGAATGAGCAAACGCTGACCATCGACTACGATCAACTGGTCCTCGCGCTGTTCCCTATCCCCAAGCTCACCGGCATTCCCGGCCTGATGACGCACGCGAGCCCGATCAACTCGATCGGCGACGCGCTCCAGATCCGGAAGAACATCATCGACCGCGTGGAGGAGGCCGAGGCCTCCTCATCTCCTGCGGACATCGAACGGCTGCTGACCTTTGCCGTCATCGGTTCCGGACAGCGCGCCTGCGCCAGCGCCGTCGAGATCTGCGAGATGCTCAATGCCGCGGAACCTTCCTACCGCGTGCTGAAGCAGCATGGATGGAAGGTTCATCTGTATGAAGACACCAAGATACCCTACAGCCGCTTCGAGGAAGAGATCCAGGCGAAGCGCGACAGGGAATTGCAGAAGGCCGGGGTCACGCTCTGCCCGGGACGCGAGGTCGTCGCACTGACGCCTCAGGAACTGGTGTTCGCCGACGGGCAGAGACAGGTCGTCGGCTTCACCGTCAACGCATCCTTCACCCTCCCGCGCGTGCAGGTCGACGACCGCGTGTTTACCTGGCCGTTCGAGCTCGACGACCAGCTCCGGTTCACGCAGAACGCGAGCATCTGGGTCACGGCGATGCAGGATCAGGATCGTGCGCGCCGGTTCCTGACCACGGCCGACTGGGTAGACCTGGGCAAAGCCGCCGGCGCGAACGCCTGGGCGGCGTCCCAGGGCTACGAAACCAAGACCTACCGCCCGAAGAAGCGCTGGTTCCAGCCTTACAACATGGGGCGCCGGTCGATTTGTCGTATCGGCGGTTTCGTCTTCGGCGGCTTCCCCGCATGGCTGGCCTCGCGGGTCAGTCATCTGGCCGCTTTCCCCGGTCTCGAGCGAAACCTCCGTGTGTTGCTGGACTGGTTCCTCGATATCCCCTTCCGTGCGGACATCGCCATCCTGGCACCCGACCCGTCATCCCGACTGGAGCGGATTCACCTCGAAGCCGGCGACGACGTCATCCGCGAAGGTGAGACCGGGGACGTCGCCTACGTCATCGAATCCGGCCGGGTCGAAGTCCTGAAAAAGGGCAAGCGCGTGACCGAACTGGGCGTAGGCGAATGCTTCGGCGAGATCGCACTGATCGGGGGCTCCACCAAACGCGTCGCGACCGTGCGTTGCCTGACGGCTTGCGAACTCACCGTGCTGGGCAAAGACGACTTCCAGGCGCTGACGCTGGGCTCGGGCGCCCTGGCCAAGGCGATCCGGACCCAGGCGGATGACCGCCTCAAGGCCTTGCGCAAATTGTGACCCCGTTGAAGGAGCGCCGCGCTGCGCGGTAGCCCCTCGCGGAGTCGATGATCGCGAAACCCTTGCGTTCGCATGACACCGAGTGGGGTTTCAGGCGCCGACACCGAAGCAGCAGCGGGCGCGTGAAGCGCGAAGCGACCACACACCAACCGGCGATAAGGAATCCCTTCGACTTTGTTCTGGATTCACTCTATCATCGAACCGATTGCACGATAATGTTTCGCCATGAACTTGACATTCATTGGGGCTGGCTCCGCTTTCTCGCTCGAGAGTTTTCAGTCCAACATGCTGATCGAGAGCCGCGGAAATCGTTTGTTGGTCGATTGTGGAGGAGACGCCCGTTTCGCGCTCAATCGACTCGGGCTGGGCGCCAAGGATATCGACGCGCTCTATGTCAGCCATTTACATGCCGATCATATCGGTGGTATCGAGTGGTTATGTTTTTCCCGGTATTTTACCCATTCATCGAAACCCGAGCTTTTCATCAACAATCGGCTGGCTGAATTGTTGTGGGAGCAATCGCTGCGCGGAGGCATGGCATCGATACAGGAACGGGTTGTCGAACTGGACGATTTCTTTGCCGCGGTTCACCGTTTACCCGCAAACGGCATTTTCAACTTTGGAAGTGTCAGGTGCCAGTTGTTCTCGACCGTGCATTACTTCGACGGCTACGAACTCGTGCCCAGCTATGGCCTGCTGCTGGACGTATACCCCGAGGAATTCGACATCGCGTCCCCTACCGCGCGGGATGCGGCACCACGCCGCCGGGTGATGCTGACCACCGATACCCAGTTTTGCCCAACGCAGTTGCGGGACTTTTATAACAGTGCAGACGTCATCTTCCAGGATTGCGAAACATCGAACTGGAAATCAGGCATCCATGCACACTATGACGATCTGTGTACACTGCCTGATGCGATACGCGCAAAGATGTGGCTTTACCACTATTCAGACGGTAAATTGCCTGATGCGGTGGCAGCGGGTTTTGCAGGTTTTGTCAGGCAGGGACAAACCTTCAGCTTCTGAGTCGTATAATGGTGTCCGAGAAGCCGGGGCAGCACCGAGCACGCGTGTTCGGTCATGATTTCCTGCGGATCGCCGAGAACGATCCCGAACAGCCGCGCTGTCCGGATCGTGTCCCCATCGTCACGCTACCTTGAGAAGGATGAAAATGAATAAAGCATTACGCAACAGCCTCTTCCTGGGCCTGGCTTTACTTTCCATCGACACACCTGCCAGCGAAGCATTGGCGAAAAGCAAAGGCTGCCTGGGCTGTCACGGCATCGACAGCAAGATCGTGGGTCCCGCCTATAGGGATGTCGCCAAGAAGTATGCGGGAGCGGCGGACGCCGCGGACAAATTGGCCGAAAAGGTCATCAAGGGCGGCGGTGGAGTTTGGGGCCAGATGCCCATGCCTCCCAACCCGCAAGTCAATGCCGAGGAGGCCAAGCAGCTCGTCCAGTGGATTCTCGGTCTCTAGTGACAGGCGCGCCCGCAACAACCGCCAGCGCCTCGCCTACCCGCAAACGGCGTAAGCCTTTCTAAGCTTGCATTCAGGCGTCTTGGCCGACAGTCCCTCGGCGACCGGCCGTTTACGTCGACTCAGGGACTGCGGCCATGTGATGCAAGCCCTTACGCCAAGGGCCCGTCTGGCGCCGCATCGAGCATCAGCGCGAGTTCGCTGGAATCCCGGAAATCCGCCACCACCGGATCGGCGATCGTGTAGACGGGGCAGGTGCCGGAGTGTCCTTTCAACTCGAACTCGCCCGCGCACTCGAACCCCCAGTCGTATTCGGCATTTTCACGCACTGCACGGCTGACCGCGAGTGCCCGATGAATGACCCGGGTCAGGGATTCGAGCCGCTGCGCTCGATTGACTTCCTCGCCGAGGATCGTGTAATCCATCTTGATCGTTGACCCGATGTTGCCCTCGATAACCTGGCCTCGGGTCAGGCCAAATCCGCCGAAGAGGTACTTCCTAAGTCGGCCTCCAGCTACGCCGGCACGGAAATGCTGCAGGTCACCCAGCGCCTTGACACAGGCCTGGATCGCGGCATCCGGCGCCTCCGCAGGAAAGTGAGCCATCACACAATCTCCAATATATTTGGAAACCTCTCCCCCGAATTCGATAATCCTCTTCGAACACAGTTCAAGGTAGGTATTGACTGCGAGGGTCACCTCCTCCGTCGGAAACCTCTCCGATAGCAAAGAAAAACCGACCATGTCCCCAAACAGGATGATCCTGTCGACCGCCTTGGGTGGGATTTCGAGCGGATTGATGCCCTGGGTCAGCAAATGCAGCACGCTTGGCTGCGTGTAGCGCTCGATGATGCGGTGTGATTCCGCAATCGTCTCCAGCATGAGACGCACTGCCTGCAGGATCATCCCTTGCGACTCCTCGAGCCGAACGGTTCGCATGGACCAGTTCGGGAAAAGTCTCATCGAAACCCCGTCCTCGCATTTGAGGATCAGAAAATCCCGGTGACGGGGATCCCGCCGGATCTTTTCAACCAGCGACTCCACAATCGCCTGCTCTCCTTCCAGGATCTGGAAGAAGAATTCATGGGCGAAAAGCAATACACCGGTCACGTCGATCTTCTTGTTGTTCCTTGACGATATACGGCCAATCGACCGGATCTCATCGTCCGAAAGCGATGTGCTCAAGGAACTGATATACATGATTCTTCGCATGGCGCACTGGGCTCCTGGCTCTTGGATGAGCTCTTATGTGTATCTCCGGGCCTTCACGTCTCGTCTGAAGGATGGACCCGGCGCATGGCACCGCGACGGGCTTTCCGGAGTTGGCATTCACTCTCGGCCGATAGCAAGTTACGCAATGCGAGGCACGAAGGCAAGCGCAAGACCGGCATTGATTTACTCAGGTCGACAGGCGTTTTCGGAACATGCACGTCGAGCTGAACGACAATTCAGGGGACGACTGATAGCCCGCCATAATTGGCCGAGCTCACCAAAGGGTAAGCGGGTTTTTCGCCAGCCTTACCCAACAGGGATTAATCACGGCAGCACTGGAGAACTCATGGCAAAGGCATGTCATGGCGCGATACGGGCGGGGCACCAGGCTCGGACCGGTGATGGGCGTCGCTCGGAACGCACTGCGAAACCTGCCCGCTCCCGCATTGATGCGCCTCGACCATCGACAACCGGGGCCGGCCAGTAGGGAGGCCGGGCGTTCGCCCAATGCCATCCCTATCTGAAACGTAAGCGTTCACACCCATCCTGTTGCGGGAGGGGCCGGGGAGACGAGACACGCCGTGAAGACGTCCCTGTCGGCTCGGCTGCGGGGTCCGTCCCGCAGACGGTCCCGTCTCCGCGGTTCCACTCCCGTTACCGATATCCGAGGGGGTGTGAACGGTTACATCTGAAGCGACCCTCTGCATCCCGTATCAGTTCCGCGAGTGCGGCCTTGGGAGCCGGAATCACGGTGCGAAGCGTGGCCGCGCCGAAGCTCGCCGTCACGTTCAGGTAACCGCTGTCAACTGGAACGACCAGTTCGGCCAGGCTGCGCCGCAAGCGCTCGGCGACAACTACCGCCCGCTCGCTGTCGGCATCCGGCAACGGGAGCAGGAACTCCTCCCCGCCCCAGCGGGCGCTCAGGTCGATGTCACGCAGCTGACCGCGCAGGATCTGCGCTACCGCAACGGGCACGGCATCGCCGACGTCATGCCCATACCGGTCGTTGGTCTCCTTGAAGGGATCGAGGTCGAGCATTACCGCCGTCAGCGGAGTGCCGGAGCGCGGCACCCGGCAAACCTCCCGGAAAGCGTCGCGGTTCATGCTGCGGCGGTTCCGCAGCCCCGTCAGGGCATCCGTCTCCGCTTGCTCGCGCAGGGTCCCGGCCTGCTGCTCCAGCGTGAGACACAAGGCTCGCAATCCCAGTATCCCGATCATCATCAACCCTGAACTGCCGAGGGCAAGCAGGCTGTCGAGCAATGCCAGCGTCCCCGTCGGCACCGTATGCGACGGATCGGCCAGGATCTCGGACAGTGGAAGCATCCGCCGCTGCAACATCACCATGAGCGCCAGGGAGATGCAAAGCCACGCGAAGCCGCAAGCGTAGCGGCGTGCGCTTGAGATCTGGAAAAAGGCGGCGAGGGCAGCAATCCCCTGCAGCAGCACGGCGACGAAAAAGCTCAGAACGTACCAGGTTTCCATCGGCGGCAAGCGGGTGGTGGATCGGCTCTATCGATTACGCCTCGCCTTGGCTGGAGGGGGATTGGTCATCTTGTTCAAGCGTAGCAGCCGCAAGGGCGGTGCGTTTCCTGCCTGGAGTACCACCGACCCGGCGTTTGACAGGCACCGGGCCGGCATGCCAATAATGTTATAACATCACACTTAGCCTATCTGCCTGCATGACCACGCCAAGCCACATACCCGAAGCCGCCCCATCCCTGATCACGCCCACTGCTCAGAGACTCCCGGTCACCGTGCTATCCGGGTTCCTTGGTGCCGGCAAGACCACCCTGCTGAATCATGTGCTCGCCAATCGCGAGGACCGCCGTGTCGCGGTCATCGTCAACGACATGAGCGAGATCAACATCGATGCCGCGCTGGTCAAGAGCGAGGCGGGGCTGAGCCGGACCGACGAGAAGCTGGTCGAAATGTCCAACGGCTGCATCTGCTGCACGCTGCGTGAGGATCTGCTGGTCGAGGTCAGCCGGCTCGCGCGGGAAGGCCGCTTCGATTACCTGGTGATTGAGTCGACTGGCATCTCGGAGCCTCTTCCGGTTGCGGAAACTTTCACCTTCCGCGACGAACAGGGCGCCAGCCTGTCAGACCTGGCTCGGCTGGACACAATGGTGACCGTGGTCGACGCCGTGAATTTCCTCAAGGACTACGAGGAGGCCGACGCGCTGGCGGAGCGCGGCGAATCCCTGGGCGAGGAGGATGAGCGCTCGGTCGCGGACCTGCTGATCGAACAGGTCGAGTTCTGCGATGTGATCCTCGTCAGCAAGATCGACCTGATCAGCGCCGCCGAGTTCGCAAACCTGAAGGCGATCCTGCAGAGCCTGAACCCGGATGCCCACATCGCGCCGATGCTGATGGGCCAGGTACCGCTCGACACCGTCTTGAATACCGGCCGCTTCGATTTCGCTCGCGCCGAACGCGCCGCGGGCTGGCTCGCCGAACTGCGCGGCGAGCACGTGCCGGAAACCGAGGAATACGGCATCCGCGGCTTTACCTACACGGCACGCAGGCCCTTCCACCCACAGCGCTTTCATGACCTGCTTCACGCAGGGCTGGGCACCGGCAACCTGCTGCGGTCCAAAGGCTTCTTCTGGCTCGCCTCGCGGCCGGACGCCGTCGGCTCCTGGTCGCAGGCAGGCGGCATCATGCGCCATGGCTGCGCCGGCCAGTGGTGGGCCGCCGCGCCCGAGGAAGACTGGCCGACCGATGCGGCGCTGCGCGACGAGATCCTCGCCAACTGGGCAGAACCCTACGGCGACTGCCGCCAGGAACTCGTCTTCATCGGCCAGAACGTCGACGAGCCGCGCCTGCGCGAAGCACTGGATCGCTGCCTACTGACCGATGCGGAGCTCGCGGCGGGGCCCACCGCGTGGCGGCGCTATGCCGACCCCTTCCCGCAGTGGTTTGCTGCAGAAGCAGCCTGACCGAAGTCGTGGATACACCCATTACCCCGCAACCCCGGTGCGCGAGGCACTGCCAACCACCCACGCTGATTCGCCTGGAACCTCCCCATGAACGCAGTCCGTCATCTGGAAGAACGCACTCTCGCTCCCGCGCCTCGAACCGTACACTCCAAGGACCCGGCCGATCTGTCGCGGATCTACGATCCGGACGTCAATCTATGCATCATCGAACGTCAACCACCGCCGGAAGTGGATCGCTTCGTCCGTGGCCTGCTGGCACAAGCCACGCCGATCGAGGTGGCCCGGACGATCCGGTTCGAGTCTTTCGACGGGCGGGACCTGCTGCCCGAGGCGTTGCGCGATCCGGGCGCCGGCGGTGAGGCCTGGCGACGGGACGTCATCTGGCTGACCGCGTTGTTCTGTGATCTGTTCGAGGCCGAGTCCGTCGGACTCCGCCTGCGGACGCTGGACAGACCGATGTGCCCCCGGTTTCACACCGATTTCGTGCCGGCGCGGCTGATCTGTGCCTACGGTGGCCCGGGAACGCAATGGCTGCCGGAAGATGCGGTCGATCGGCGACGGTTGGGATCGCGCTCCGGTGGCCTGCCCGACGCCGAATCGGGCCTGATCCGGTGCAACGATGCCGTCGAGGAAGTCCCGCCGTATGCGATCGCCTTGCTTAAAGGCGAGCGCTGGGAGGGCAACGAGGGGCGCGGCGCGGTGCACCGTTCGCCGCAACATGCCGCGGGCGAACCCGTTCCGCGGCTGCTGCTGACACTCGATCTGATCTGACGCGAGACCGAACGCGATGTCGAACGGACACTCAGGCCTGCCCTCGCGACACGGGTTCACAAGCAGGGCAGCGGACATTTCCCCATGACCAGCCCCATCCCTCAGACCTACCCCGCGTGGCGGCACTGTATCGAAGTCGAGTGCGGTATCCCGCTGACACGCGAGTTCATCACCCGTCGACTGAGCGTACTGCGACAAGCCACGCATGAAGAGACTGCACGTTTTATCCGGCACTACGGTGACGAACACTGGCAGCTTGTCGTGCGCTGGTTCGAGACGGCGGAGGCGGAGGCCGGCGCATGAGTTACCGCGCTCCCTCTGGCATAGCACATAGCGCGGGCGACACACCGTCGATCGCCGTCAGCCAGCATGAAACCTGGATGTTCAGGGCAATCGAGCTGGCACGACGGGCGCAGGGTCGAACGGATCCGAACCCGGCCGTGGGTGCGGTCGTCGTCCGGAGTGGACGGCTTCTCGGCGAGGGCTTTCATGAACGCGCCGGGGCACCCCATGCCGAGCCGAACGCCATCGCCCAGGCCCGCAGCCGCGGCCATGTCCTCGTCGGCGCCACGCTGTACGTCACTCTCGAACCCTGCAGCAGCTGGGGGCGAACGCCGCCCTGCACCGACCTGATCATTCACGAAAGGCTCGGGCGTGTCGTCGTCGGCGCGACCGATCCGAATCCGCGGCACCGCGGCCGGGCCTATGGGCTGTTGCGGGGGGCCGGTATCGAGGTGATCGTGGGCGTACTCGCCGAGGCCTGCGTGGCGCTGAACCCGGTGTTTCACGCGCGCTTCGGGGCGACTTCTCCGGCGGCTGCTTCCCCTGTAACCGTATTCGATGACGAGAAGCTGTCAGCGCGAAGCACTTTAGGGCAGTATGACGCGCTCGCTCAACTTAGGTAAGAAGGACCTTCAATGCGCACCCACCGTGAATTCTCGATGCTGTCAGCGGACAGACAACTGCCGGACTCGCTTACCTTGGATGAATCAGCGCTGCTGGCCATGCCGGAATCCGAGTACATGGGCCGCGAGCAACTGGATCACTTTCGCGCTCGCCTGCTCTGGATGCGGGCCAGTTTGCTGCTGCATGCCGACGAGACGCGCGCTCATCTGCGCGAGAATGAACCCCAGGCCGACCCAAGCGATCGGGCCACGATCGAGGAAGAGAACCTGTTGGAGCAACGGGTGCGAGACCGCGAGCGCAAACATCTGCGCAAGATCGAAGCGGCACTGGACCGCATCGACGCCGGCACCTATGGCTACTGCCTGGAAACGGGGGAGCCCATCGGCCTAAGGCGCTTGCTGGTGCGGCCGACGGCCGAATTTTGCCTGGAAGTCCAGGAAATACACGAGCGCCGGGAGCGGGCGCGTGGCTCGTGACCCGTCTCCGGCGTCATGACGGACTGCCGCCGATGACCCGCGCCGCACCCTACCCGGTGCTGCCGGTCTGGGTCATTACCGGATTCCTGGGCAGCGGCAAGACGACGCTGGTCAATCGGCTGCTAAGGGACCGGCCGCGTTCTGCGGTCGTCATCAATGAGTTCGGGGCGGTGCCGGTCGATCAGAAACTGCTCGAGCATGCCGGGGCACCGCTCGCCGTGCTGTCCGGCGGATGCCTGTGCTGCCAGGTGCGCACCTCGATGGCGCCGTTGCTGAAAAACCTCTGGATGGCCTGGCGGGAAAGGGATCAGGATCCCTTCGAACGGGTTCTGATCGAAACCAGCGGCGTGGCCAGCCCCGGGCCGGTGCTCGACACCTTGCTGTGCGACCGATGGCTGGCGCAGCGCTTCCGGCTTGAAGCCGTCGTCACGACGGTGTCGGCCGTCGATGGCAGCGTACAGCTCGCCCGTTTCCCGGAGGCCGCAGCCCAGGTCGCGCTCGCGGACGCGCTGCTGATCACCCACGGCGACCTCGACTCGTCGGCATCGGCGGAAACTCTGGCGACCGAGCTCGACCGGCTGGCGCCGGCCACGCCCCGCATCGCCGGTCATCCGGATAGCCTGGGCTTCGATGCACTGCTCGCCCTGCATTCGAGCGCGTCCGGCTTTCGCCCGGTTCGAGGCGATGAGCTGGAACACAGTTTCCGTAGCCTGACACTCAGCCTTGAGGGGCCCGTCGACCCGAACCGGCTGCAGAGTGTTCTGGCCGACTTGCTGCATCGGCACGGCGAACGCCTGGTGCGCGTGAAGGGCTTGCTGCCGGCCACGGACGGGGGATCGCAGCTCGTCGTGCAGGCTGCGGGCAACCGCATCTATCCGCCGGTCCCAGTGCCCGGACCGCTGGCCAACCCAACCCGCGGCCAGCTGGTGTTCATCGGCGCGGGGCCGATCGACGACCTCGCACAGGCGGTCGTCACGGCCCTGGCCGGCGGCAACAGGCCGCCCGCTCTGCGCGGGCTGCATTGAACGGATCAGATACGGTCCGGTCCGCAGACCGCAGGCTCGCCGGCGCTGCATCGGCCTATCCCGCTGCGAGGCTTCTTCATGTCCAGCAACGCGAATCTCCCTGAAGTACCGGTACCGGTCACGATTCTGACCGGCTTTCTCGGCGCCGGAAAAACGACGCTGTTGAACCGCATCCTGACCGAGCGGCACGGCGGACGTATCGCCGTGATCGAGAACGAGTTCGGCGAGGCAGGCATCGACAACGAACTGCTCGTTCAGGATGGCGAGCAGATCGTCGAGATGAACAACGGCTGCGTCTGCTGCACCGTACGCGGCGATCTGTTCCGCATACTCGGGGATCTGGCGAGTCAGCGCGACGAGGGCCGGATCCGCTTCGATCGCATCATTATCGAGACCACTGGCCTGGCGGATCCCGCACCCGTGGCCCAGACCTTCTTCGTCGATGCTGACATCAGCGATTACTACCTGCTGGACGGCGTCGTGACCATCGTGGACGCCCGGCATGCGCCGGAGCAACTCGACGACCATCACGAGGCCCAAGAGCAGGTCGGGTTTGCCGACCGCCTCCTGCTCTCCAAGACGGATCTGGTGACCGAGCCCGAACTCGCCTCGCTCGAAGCGCGACTGCGCGCGATGAACCCTAGGGCACCGCTGCAGCGAGTCCACTTCGGCGCCACCGACCTCTCGGAACTGCTCGACATCCGCGGTTTCAACCTTGATGCCGCGCTGGCCATCGATCCGGCGTTTCTGGAGGACGTCGCGCACTCGCACGACGATACGGTGGGATCCGTCGTCTATCGCAGCGAACAACCCTTCGATGCCGCGCGGCTGATCAACGCCATGGATGAACTGATCCGGGACCACGGAGCCGATCTGCTGCGCTACAAGGGCATCGTGCATATCGCGGGCTGCGACCGCCGGGTCATTTATCAGGGCGTTCACATGCTGCTCGGCGACAGCCTGGGACCGACCTGGCCGGCGGACGAACCGCGCCAGTCGGTCATGGTATTCATCGGGCGGAACCTGCCTGCAGCACGTATCGTCGAGGCACTCGATCAAAGCCTACGCACGACCGCCTGACCGCAAAAGCCGCAGAGCTTGAGACTCAGGCCCGCCCAGGCTTATCCCGACGACGCAGCCCGCGCGGGGTCAGGCCATTCGCCAATGCCGTGCCGGTGAGAATGACACCCGTCGCCAGCACGGCATGCCAACCGATGCGCTCGCCGAGAAAAATTGCGCCCCATAGCATCCCGAAGACGGGGATCACATAGGTCACGGTCAGTGCGCCGGTCGCGCCGATCTCGGCGATCAGGCGGAAATACAGCAGATAGGCTACGCCGCTGCAGAGGATGCCCAAGGCCGCGACCGAGGCGATTACCGCAACACCGGGCGTGGGGATTTCCGCCACGAAGGGCAACGAGGGGATCATCAGGACGGTCGCTGCAGCCATCGTGCCGTGCGCGTTCGCAAAGGGTTCGACGGACTTCGCGGAGCGCGCATAAGTCGTCGCAATACCATAGGAGAATGCCGCCCCCAGCGCTGCGGCCATCGCCCAGGCACCCTGCGCCGGCAGCGACACCGATTCCACACCTGCCAGCAGCGCCACCCCGGCGAACCCCAGCATCAGCCCGACGGCTGACGCGAACTTGAGCCGCGCCCGCATCCACAGCGCACCGATCAGGGCACTCCAGATGGGGGCCGTGGCGTTCAGTATCGACAGCAGCGACGCGGAGAGCGTCTGCGCCGCGTAGGCCAGCAGCAGGAATGGCAGCGCCGCGTTCAGTAAACCGAGTACGACATAGTGCCGCCAGTGAACGGCCAGGTGCAGCGGCTTCCTCAAGCCGACACCGACGATCAACAGAAATAGCGCGGCCAGGCCAACGCGCAGCGCGATCAGCACGGTCGGACCCAACACCGGCGCGCCGATGCGCATGAACAGGAACGATCCGCCCCAGATCGCGGAGAGGACCAGTAGCCGCAGCAGGTTGACCGCACTCATCGATGCGAACGACCGCCCCCGTTCGAACCTGAGAGAACCGGGCCGCGAAGCGCCCTCCGCCGGATCGAGCCGGACACTGCTCGGTGGCGCTTTGGGCAAGCGCCGTGCCACGCAGCCCGCTTGCGGGACGCGGGCATAAGGTTTAGTATCGAAACCACATGGCGCGGGCGCTGCGCGTGTCGCACAGGACACGCGGAGACATACTCCCCTCGCGGCTTCAGCCGACCGTCGCTCCGCGCCATCCCTGCATGCCTATAAGTCGAAGAACACGTCATCGGAGACAAGCCAATGATTAAAGTTGGAAACTACCTCACGCTCGGCGCCCTGTTGGCGAGCGCCCCAGCTCTGGCCGGCGAGGACTACCTCCGCTTGAAGGAGGCCGAAGTGGAATGGACGGGCACGGCCGCTGCCAAGACCGTATCGGTCGAGATCAAGGCAGCCGCCTCGGTGCCGATGGACGGCAAGTCCGGTGCCTTCGGCTATGCCTTGCTGTCGGACAGCGGCAACAACGTCCTCGTCATCGTAACCCACCTGCCGATCGACGACAGCTCGTATGAGACGGTGCCCAGCGGCTTTCATACCCATGTGCTGGATCTGAAGGCACCGGGTCCGGCCTGCCCCGGTGCGAACTTCGAAGTGGATCTGCCAGCATCGAAGGCCAACGCGCGATTCGATGCCGACTACCAGTGGAAGGTCAAAGGCAGCGAGATCGAAGTCGAGCACGTCCCCGCGGCTGACCTCGGCGATGCCGGCATCGAAAGCGTGGCCTCGTTCAAGTTGAAGCCCGTCGTCGGAGACGACGGCAAGCCGACCAACCTCTGCGTGTCCGTCATCGAGCAGATCTAGGGCGGGGACACGCCGGTGCATCGCCCCACCGCGGCTGTGCATCGGCGACTGTCCCGGACATCCCGGCTCGGAACGACATCAAGGAACGCGAGCACCCAAGCCACCCGCGTGCTGTCTCAGCTCGGCCTCCCACACCGCCGAGTAACATCCCCACCCGGCTCCGCTCCGGCCCAGGGCCCATCGCTGCGCCCCTGAGCGAGAACGCGCTCGACGCGCCGCCAGCATGGCCAGGCCGCGACTGTCGCCTTTCGTGCAACCATGGCACACTGTCGCGGGCCTCCGGTCCAACCCGCATTCGTCTCGCCCAACAGCAGCGTTCCGTGCATTCGTTGCTGACCGCGGAAACCGCCGGCAGCCACGGCTGGCGCCCACTGCCGCGCGCCACGAGCCAGTCCCTCAGAGCCCAGTAGTCCAATGAATCTGATCCATATCCTGTCGCTTCTGGTCGTGTTGGCGGCCGCGTTCAGTTACGTCAACCACCGCTGGCTGCGCTGGCCGAGCACGATCGGTCTGATGGTCCTGTCGATGGCTCTGTCGCTGGGTCTGTTGGCCGTGGGCACCTGGCTGCCGGACGTCGAGGACTCGGTACGGACGATGCTCCATCGGCTGCAGTTCGACAAATTCATGATGGAGTGGATCCTGAGCTTCCTGCTGTTCGCCGGAGCGCTGCACGTCAGCATCGAAGATCTGTTGCGCCAGAAATGGGAGGTCGCCGTCCTCGCGACCATCAGCGTGATCCTCTCAACCTTTCTGGTCGGCGTACTGTCGTGGTGGGTCCTCAATCATCTCGGTTTCGGGACGCCATTGATCTGGTGTCTGCTGTTCGGCGCGCTGATATCGCCGACCGACCCGATCGCCGTGCTGGGGATCCTCAAGACCGCCAAGGCACCGAAGTCGCTGGAAACGATCATCGCCGGCGAATCCCTGTTCAACGACGGCATGGGCGTGACGATGTTCTCCCTGCTGCTTGGACTCGCGACGCACCGGCGCGCGATCGACCTCGAAGGTGTTTCGCTGTTGTTTCTGGAGGAAGTCGCCGGCGGCGTTGCGTTCGGCCTTCTGCTTGGCTGGCTGGGCGTGCGTCTGGTGCGCACCGCCGACGATTTCAACGTGGAGCTCATGATTACCGTGGCGATGGCGATGGGCGGGTATACGCTGGCCTCGGCGCTCGGCACCTCCGGACCGATCGCGATCGTCGTCGCCGGACTGGTGCTGGGCAATCACGGCCACCATCTGCAGACGATGGCACCCCGCAACCGCCTTTATCTGGACCATTTCTGGGAGTTCGTCGACGAGGCGCTCAATGGAATTCTGTTCGTCCTGATCGGTCTGGAACTGCTGGTGCTCGTCAGCCGCGGCGAACACGCGCTGGCGGTGCTCGGCGTGATCCCGATGGTACTGCTGTCGCGACTGATCAGCGTGGGCTTGCCGATCGGGCTGATGCGCCGCTTTCGCCGCTTCCCGGAAAAGGTCGTCCAGACCCTGACCTGGGGCGGATTGCGCGGCGGGGTTTCGGTCGCCCTTGCGCTGTCGCTCCCGGCCGGTGCCGAACGCGAGGTCATCCTGCATCTGACCTACGGCGTCGTGGTGTTCTCGATCATCGTCCAGGGGATGACGGTCGGCCGTTTCGTCCGGACCGAGCGTGCCTGAGGCGCCGTTGCCACGCACGGCGATGGCTACGGAACAGCCTCCACCAGGACCCGCGCCGTACCGCGGCCGACGACCCCGAGGCGCTTCGCCGCACCGTAGGACAGATCGATCAACCGCCCGGGCACGAACGGCCCCCGGTCGTTGACGACCAGCGTGATCCAGGTGCGCGTATCGAGATTCGTCACGCGCACCCGTGTGGGCAGCGGGAGGGTCCGGTGGGCGGCGCTCAGCCCTTCCGGATTGAACGGCATGCCCATGGCGGTCTGATTACCCGATTCGAACCCGTACCAGGACGCGATGCCCGCGGCCCGATAGCCCCGGCTGTTCTGCAACGGAATGAAGCGGTAACCCTTGACCGTGTAGGGCCGGTTGTACGCGGCTGACAGTTTCGGCGGCGGGAGCCGCGCGCTGACGGTCACGGGCGGGGCCGCGCGACGCTTAGGGGCCGACGAACAGCCCGCCAGGATCAGCATCACCGCCAGACACAGCAATATCGTCAGCCGGGACGGGCAGAGGTGGCTGGCAGCGGACGTCCGAGATCTACGAAACATAAGCTGGTTAAAGGACGCTCGATCGCCGCGGCTCCGGACAAGACCTGCCCGCCCCCGTGCCCGACGCACTGACTGGCGGCCGCGGCAGGCCCGCACCGACACCCCGGAAGCTCACTACCAGGCGCTGCGGCGGGGTCCGGAAAGGAGATCAGCTGCGTTCACCCCCGCCCGTGTCCTCCGCTGTCTCGGGCAAAGGGCGTTGCGCCTGCTGCAGCAAGCGCAACGCACCCGGGTAATCGAAGGCTTCGATACGGCACAACACGTCGTGGGCCGATGCACCGAGCGCACCGCTGAGCACGCCTGCATTACGCTCAGCCAACTGGCTGGCGGCAAGATCGCCCGCTTCGAGCAAGGCCTGCAAACGCGCTACGACGGCGCCGCTGAGCTCCGGATTCGGCTCGGCGGCCGGTACCGACTCAAGTGTCGGCATCAGGCCCCTGAGGCGTGCGATCAGATCCTCCAGCGCTGATTTCACTGCCGCCGCCGCGTGCTGGATCACGCTCGCCGCGGCACCACTTCGAAGCAGGGTATCGAGTTCCGCGGCCAATTGCTGAACCTGCTTCGCGCCGATGCTGCCTGCAGACCCTTTCAGCGTATGCGCCCGATGCTGCAATTCGGTCCAGTTGCTTTCGGCGAGTTCCTGCCAGCGCAGGACATCCGAAGCATACTGTTCCGCGAACATTTTCAGCAGGCGCCGATACAGCCCGTCGTTACCGCGCACCATGGCCAGCCCGTGGGCCACATCGAGGCCGGGCAGCGCGAAGGATCGCTCGATCAACGCGGCCGACTCCGACGCCGCCTCCGGTCTGGCTGCGTCCGAGGTGCCTCCCGCCGCCGACGGCAACCAGGCCAGCAGTGCCGCGTAGAGCTTGTCGGGCTCCACCGGCTTGGCCACGAAACCGTTCATCCCGGCTTCCAGGCAGGCCTTACGGTCCTCCTCGAACACGTTAGCCGTCATCGCCAGGATCGGCGTCGCTGCCCGGCCGGGCAGCGCACGGATGGAACGAGCAGCGCCCAACCCGTCGAGTTCCGGCATCTGCACGTCCATCAAAATCAGCGCGTAATCGTTTTGGGCAGCCCGATCGACTGCCTCCCGCCCGTTCGCTGCCGTATCGACCGAAAATCCCACCGTGCGGAGCAGTTCCAGCGCAACTTCCTGGTTGATTGCATTGTCCTCCGCCAGCAACAGCCGGGCACCGGCACAGCGCCGTCGCAACTTCGACTCGGCATCGGGGTCGACTGCCGCCGCAGGCGCCACGACCGGCTGCGCTCGCTGGAGCCAGGCGGTAAACCAGAAGAGACTGCCCCGCCCCGGCTCGCTCTCCACGCCGGTCTGCCCGCCCATTAGCTGTGCCAGCCGACTCGTGATCGTCAGCCCGAGGCCGGTACCGCCATAGCGGCGCGTGGTCGAGGCGTCTGCCTGCTCGAAGGCATCAAACAGGGTCGGCAACTGGTCGGCAGCGATGCCGATGCCGGTGTCTTCAACTTCGAAACGCACCAGCACATCGGCATCCTTTTCCCCCAGAACTCTCGCCCGCAGTTGGATGCTGCCTCCCTCGGTGAATTTCACAGCGTTGCCCGCATAGTTCAGCAGTGCCTGCCGGAGTCGCGTTTCATCGCCCCGAATCCACGACAGTGTCCGGTCCAGGTCGATCTTGACTGTCAGCCCCTTGGCCTGCGCGTCGGCCGCGATCAGGGCGCCCACCTGATGCAGCAGGGCACCGAGCTGCAGATCGACCCGCTCCAGCACCAGGCGGCCCGCTTCGATCTTCGACAGATCCAGGATGTCGCTGATGATGGACATCAGGTGCTTGGCAGCCGCGTCGATCTTGGTCACATGGTCGCGCTGCCGGCCATCGAGCGAGCTGCGCTGCAGCAGATGCGTCAGCCCGACGATCGCGTTCATCGGCGTGCGGATTTCGTGGCTCATGTTCGCCAGAAATGCACTTTTCGCCCGATTCGCGGCCTCTGCGCGCGCGCGCGCCTCGGCCAGCTGCACCGTCCGTTCCTCGACGAGACTTTCCAGGCGCTGGCGATAACCGGCCAACTCCTCCTGCGCCAGCTTGCTCTCCGTGATGTCCTGCTTGACCGCGAGATAGTGCGTGATGCGCCCATCCGGTTGCCGGATCGGGGCAACGATCGCTGCTTCGATATACTCGGTCCCGTCCTTACGCCGATTCGAGAACTCGCCGGACCAGACGCGTCCTTCGGTCAAGGCCCGCCACAGCGCCGCATGCGTCTCCGGCGCCGTCTGTCCGGACCGCAGGACCCGGGGATTCTGGCCGATGACCTCCTCGCGCGTGTATCCGGTCACACGCAGGAACGCCTCGTTGACGTACTCGATCTCCGCCTGCAGATTGGTAATCACGATACTCTCGGGACTCTGCTCGACGGCCTGGGACAGTTTACTGAGCTGCTCTTCCGTGGCCTTACGCTCCGTGATGTCGACGGTGATCGCGGCGTAAAACTGGGGCTGTCCCGTCGTGTCCGCGCTGACCCAGGCGTTCATCATGGTCGGAAACACCGAACCATCCAGACGCCGGTGCCAAACCTCCTCGCCAACGAAGCTGCCTTCCCGATGCAATTGCTCCAGCAGGACCTGGACCCGAGGGCGCTGCTCGTCGCTGTGCAGCACCAGCAACGGACATCCCACCAGCGCGGATCGATCCCAGCCGTGCATTCGGGCAAAGGCCTCGTTGACATAAGTCAGGCGCGTTTCCATGTCGGCGATGGCGACGCCATAGGTCGCTTCTTCGGCCAGAGATCTGAACTGCCGCAGTTCCAGTTCGCTCGTCTTCCGCTCCGTGACGTCATCCACCAGACCGTGCCACACCGTTCCGCCGTCGGTTTCCGGGACCGGCATGGAGCGGCCCTCGAGCCAGATCGTGCCTTTGTGGGGATGCAGATAGCGGAACTCGCAGTGCCAACGCTTCTGGGACCGGGCCGATTCCGTGATACCTGAGATGACCCGTTCCCGGTCCTGGGCGTGGATGCGTGACAGGAATGGCGAGAAATCACGCGCCAGTTCGTCCGGAGCCAGTCCGAACACCTCTGCGGCGCTGGGGCTCGCGTACGGCATGGCGAAGGCGCCATCCGGGCTCCGTCGAAATGAGTAGATCACCCCGGGAGAGGCCTCGACCAGATTGGTGAGTTTTTCCGACACATCCTGCAACGCGGCCTGGGCCGCGCGTTGATCTTCCAGCACGCGCAGCAGTTCCAGACGAGCGCTTTCGGCTTCTTCCGCATTCCGGCGCAAGGTCGCCTCGGCCCTATTGCGCTCGGTGACATCGAAGAAAGTCGCCAGATAACCGTCACCGATGGCCGTGCCGGAAATGAGGTAGCTGCGCTCCTCGCCATTCCTGGCGGTGACCCGGTACTCTTCGGCCAGAATGTCGCCGCCGCGCTCCGTCGCCGCCGACACGGCGGCCGTCCAGGTATCGACCACCCATTGCCGGTAGGCGGGTTCCGGGTAGGCCTGCTGCCACCAGTCATCGAGCGTCGGCAGATCGGCACGGCTGTAGCCGAACGCCTGCTCGAAGCGGGCATTGCACCCGACGATGACGCCGCTGCTGTCGACGTGACACAGGGGGACCGGCGCGTGATCGAACAATTGCTTGAAGCGCGCTTCGCTGCGCTGCTGGGCCGCGGCCGCTTCCCGTCGGGCCTGTCGCTCCCGGGCATCCTTCAACTCGCGCTGCACCGCGGGCGCCAGACGTGCGAGATGGTCTTTCATCAGGTAGTCGCTGGCGCCGGCGCGCATCAACTCCACCGCGCGCTCCTCGCCGATGTTGCCCGACACCACGATGAACGGCAGGTCCAGCGGACTGGCCTGAACGATCGGCAGTGCATCGCCGGCCGTAAAACCGGGCAGCTGATAATCAGACAATACGATGTCCCAGACACCCTCGGCCAGCGCCGACCGAAGCTCGTCGGCATTCTCGACCCGTCGGTGGGACACCGCGAAGCCGCCGCGCTGCAACTGCCGCAGCACCAGCGCGGCGTCGCTGGGAGAGTCTTCGATGATCAGTACGGAGAGCGGGACTGTCGCGAACGCGTCCATGGTCGGCTCAGCGCGACGGTGGGGGTTCATTGATGACGAGCCAGTACACCCCCAATTGCTTGACGGTCTCCACGAAATCGCTGAAGTCAACCGGCTTCCGGATGTAGCTGTTGGAGCCGAGGTCATAGCCGCAGTCGATATCGTGCTCCTCGTTGGACGAGGTCAGGATGACGACCGGAATTCGTCGAGTCCGGACGTCGGCCCGAATGCGGCGCAGCACGTCCAGCCCGTCGACTCGCGGCAGTTTCAGGTCGAGCAGCACCAACACCGGCAGATCCGTCGCATCGCGGTCGCCGTGCGGCCCCGTACCGAACAGATAATCCAGCGCCTCCTGCCCGTCCTCGGCCACAACCAGGCGATTGCTGATGCCGTTTTTTGCCAGGGCTCGCCGCGTGAGCCCCACGTCGCTGGGATTATCTTCAACCAGCAGGATCACCTTCTCCTTCATGCTTCAGCCCCCAGCGTGAAATAGAGGGTTGCACCTTGATCAGGCACGGCCTCCGCCCAGAGACTCCCCCGGTGCCGTCGGACGATGCGCTGCACTGTTGCCAGACCGATGCCCGTGCCGGGGAACTCACTGGCTTTATGGAGCCGATGAAACGGATCGCCCAGTTTGTCAGCGTGCGCCATGTCGAAGCCGACACCATTGTCGCGCACGAAGTACACGCGTCGAACGGCACCGGCCTGCCGCGTTTCTTCGCACCCGAACGCGATGCGCGCCACCGGACGCGGTTGCGTGAACTTGAACGCATTTTCCAGCAAGTTGGTCAGCGCGATTTCGAGCAGCCGCGCATCGCCCTCGGCCAGCACGCCAGCTTGTATCGTGCATTCGATCTGACGTGCCGGTTGCGCCTGCAGCAGCCGGTTGGCGACCGCCCGGGCGAGTTCGCTGAGATCGAGCGATTCGTACCGGAGCTCCTGCCGAGTCACGCGGGACAGCAACAGCAGGTCATCGATCAGACCGCCCATTCGCTGCGTCTCGGCGCGCACCAGATCGATGTAGCCTTGTGCCGTGGCATCGAGTTGCTCACGGTAATCTTCCATCAACGCCAGGCTCCAGCCGTCGATCCCGCGCAGCGGCGCCCGCAGATCGTGCGCCACGGAGTAGGAAAATGCTTCCAGCTCCCGGTTGGCCAGTTCCAGTCGCTCTTCGGCGCGCCGCAGCCCGCTGATATCGCGCGCGGCCGCGAACACCCCAGCTACCCGGCCGGCCTCATCGCGATAGACACTGGCGTTATAGAGGACGGGGGTGACGGCTCCCGATGCATGGCGGATCGCCAGTGGAAAGTCGATGACCCGGCCATTGGCATAGGCCTCCTGGTAGCCAGCTCGGGCTCGCTGCGGTTCCGTGAAGTAATCGCTGAAATCGCTGCCGATCAGCCATGCCCGCGTGCGCCCGGTCGCCTGTTCGGTGGCCTCGTTGACGTCCAGGATCCGGCCATCGGCACCGATGGTGACCAACGGATCCAGGCTTGCCTCGATCAAACTGCGGGCGTACTGGTATGAGTCGCGCAGTTTTTGATTGGATGCCTCCAACTGCCGGGTGGAAGGCGCCTTCAATGCCATCGGCATGATGCGCCACAGGACGATCGCCGTCGTCAGCGACAGCAAAGCCGTCAGTACCCGGGCACCGGCGTCGGCGACGTAGCTCGCGCGCCAGACGTTGATCACGTCGAAGACATGCGTCGCGCCGCAGGCCATAACGAACAGACCGAACAGCACCAACAGCCAGCGGTGGGCGACGTCGGGGCGTCTCCGCGCGAAGTACCAAAGCGTGAACGGGATCGAAAAATAGGAGACGGCCGTGACTCCGTCGGCGATCACCAGCGTGGCCAGCAACCCGACCTGCCATTGCAGACAGTAGCCATGCGGCATCCACTGCGCCGCATCAAGGGTGGAGGTCAGCAAATCGCCCATCGCTCCGCCTACCGCCGAGTCTCAAGGCGTCGCGCCGCCATCACCGCCGCTCGCCACATTAGGTGGATTGGAGATCCGATCACGTGATGACGGAAGGGCGGTCGCCATGGCGCGACCCCCGTCCGGGACGCGCGCAGTTCCGGCGGCACGGGCGGACAACACACGCAACACGGCCTCGAACCGCGCCGTGACTGCGGTCGCTTGCGGCGCTTCGCATCGGGTCAGCACTTCAGTCGGTTCCGGTGTGGCGCTGAACGATCTCGGCAAACGCATCGAAGCCCTCGATAAAGGCGTCGGTGACATCCGGATCGAAGTGACGGCCCCGTTGCGCGGCGATCATGACGCGGGCTTGATCGAGCGGGAAGGCCTTCTTATAGACGCGTGGAGACACGAGGGCATCGAACACGTCGGCCAGCGCCATCAGCCGCGCGCACACCGGGATTCGCTCCCCCGCCAGTCCATCGGGGTAACCGGCGCCATCCCACCGCTCATGATGCGATCGCGCGATATCCTTGGCGACCGAGAGAAACTCCGGTGGCTCGTCGATGTCCCGCTCCGCGCGTTCGATCGCGGCAGCGCCCAGTTCGGCATGCGTCCGCATGACATTCCATTCCGCGGCCGTCAGCTTCCCGGGCTTGCGGAGAATATGATCCGGAATACCCACCTTCCCGATGTCATGCAGCGGCGCCGAATGGATCACGAGCCGGATCGCATGCGCATCCAGTGAATCGCGGAAGCGGGGGTGATCCTGCAGACCGTTTGCCAACAGCCGCACGTAGGCTTCGGTCCGCAGGATGTGGTTACCCGTTTCCGGGTCGCGCATCTCGGCCAGGTGCGCGAGGGCCCGGATCGTGAGGTGCTGGATCAGGTCGTTCTCGGCCATGCGCCGGGAGACTTCCGCTTCCAGGAAGGAATTCTGATCGCACAGCCAATCCCGGGCTCTCTTGGCGTCGATCTGCGCGCGAACTCGAGCCAGTACGACAGCAGGCTGAATGGGCTTCGTAATGTAGTCGGCGGCCCCAAGGCCGAGACCATGCGCGACTTGAGCCGCCTCATCCAGCCCGGTCAGGAAGATCACCGGAATGTTCCGTGTGACGGGATCCGCACGCAGCCGTTCGAAGACTTCGTAGCCGTCCACGTCCGGCATCATCACATCGAGCAGCACGAGGTCCGGAATCGGCTCGCGCCGGGCGTAGTGGAGCGCCGCCTGACCGCAATTCGCGACCTTCACACGATATCCGGCATCGCTGAGCAGCGCGCCGAGGACCTGAAGATTCTCGGGCGCGTCATCCACCAGCAGCAGTGTGCGGGACAGGTTTCCGCCATCAAGGTCGCAGCTGTTCATTCTTGGACTCGGTACGGCTGGCCTGATCATTGACTGTCCCCACAGGCCGAATGTCACGCCCTGTCGAGTCCCCTGCCGAGGAAGAGTTCCGCGGGCGCGCAGCAAATCCGGCACGCGCCGCAGCTCGTTGGCTGACCCGGTCGCAGCATCCGTCGATGAGCACCCATTCCCCCCCTACGCCGCAGGGATTATACCGAACGACAGGGGTTGCGGACGGGGTGTTTGGAAACCTTCCATGCCCACGGTCAGACGCTTCGCAAGGCGACGGGAATTGGCGTTCCAACCGAGTAACCGCCCGTCGATACAGGTCTTAATCCGCCAGCGCGATGGGTGCTGAGGGCAACCCGCGGAAAGGGCAGCCATTCGCGGAACCCGGATCTGCCCCGCCGAAGCGCCCGGCTCCACGGTTTTCGCCCTTGATGCCGACTATCACCGTCGCGGCATGTCAGCCTTCCTGGATAGGTGATTGTTCCCATGTACGGTCCCTGGCGTTGCGACTAGGCTGACCCCCGAAGCCTTCGTAGACCACGTGACGATGGATGACCTGATTCAATTTGGCGAGTGTGTTGGCCTCGGGGAACGCTCCTCCAGGTTCATCGCTACCATCCTGCAGCACATACTCAGCCCCGACCATGGCGGATTGCGCGAATTCGTCGATCGCTTCCGGCGCACCGGGGACGGGGCAACCGTCGCATCCTGCATCGCCAGGGATCCGGAGCGGCTCGCGCTGACCGAGGCCGAACTGGACCTGGTAATGCCCGTATGGGTAGTGCATCAGCTCTGCGGATTATTCTGGCTATCGAGAAACGAGGTGAGAGGTGCCCTTCGCTCTCTGATACCACGGCTTGTCCACCGGCTGACTCCAGATGGCTTGGTGCCCGACGTGATTAGGCCGGAGATTCAACGGTTCGTTAGTACCGCCTGGGGCAGCCCGCCCGACACCGCAAGCGGGAGTCCGATGGGTCCACCTGCGACGCATGGCTGCCATGCCGTTCAGTCCGCGCGGCATCCGCCTGATGGAAATGGGACGGGGCGCACGGACGCCTCCTAGCGGGGACACCATCGCCGGACCGTTGCAAAAGGCATCACCGTGCCGCGGATTAAGCTCAAACGCTTGTAATTGTCAGTCACTCGTTACTAGACTGCCGCAGTCGGAAAAGCGCCCCAACCGCTCGCACGCCGACGGGACTCAAACCACACCACGCACGGAGTAGACGCATGGCCACGAAATCTGATTTCTCGACGGCGGAATGGCAAACACTGCGCGATGCCCCGCATCTCGTCGTCATCGCCGTGGCGGCAGCCGGCGGCAGCGGCCTGTTCGGCAGCCTCAAGGAAGCGATTGCACCTGCGGGCGGTATCGTCGAAGCGCTGAAGGGGAACAATGCCCTGCTCCGCGAAGTCTGCGCGAAGGAAGAAATCAAGGCGGCAATCGACAACCTGAAGGATCAGTCGAAGGCCGAAGACCTTCAGTCGATTCAGGCCGTTTTCCGGCAGCGGGCGATCGAATCCTCGCGGGACGCGGTCGATATATTGAAAAACAAGGGGTTGAGTGAAGATGCGGCAGCCTATGCTGACTTCATCAAGAATCTCGGTGATCGGGTCGCCAACGCCGCCAAGGAAGGGTCGTTCCTGGGCTTCGGTGGTGAACGCGTCAGCGAACCGGAACGGATCCTGCTCACGGAGTTGGCCGAAGCCCTACTCGTCGCCTCCGCCTAGAGCGGCAGCGGCAACCCGCACCGGCCCGTACGCGGCCCCACCCGGGAGCGACGACCGGAGACCCTCGGCCCCGTTTCGCCGCAACCGGTGCGGCTGGCCGTCGAGGCATCCCCCGACAGCAACACATCCACCTTTCGGAGATAACGATGAGTATTTTCGACGACTTGTTGAAGTCAGCCTTGGGCGGCGGTTCCACGCCGGCACCGTCCCAAACTCAGACCCTCGTGCAGGGGGCCCTCGAGATGCTCAACAGCGCCGGAGGCGTACAGGGCATCACCGAGAAATTCAAGCAGTCCGGGCTGGGTGATCTGGTCGCGTCGTGGATCGGCACCGGCGAGAACAAGCCGATCAGTGCGGCGCAGCTGACGGAAGTGCTGGGCCCGGAGAAGGTGGCCTCGCTCGCGCAGCAGGCCGGAATTCCTGCAGAAAATGGCGCGCAGGCGCTGAGCCAGGTCTTCCCGGCCCTGCTCGACAAACTGACCCCCGAAGGCATCATGCCGGACAAGGACCAGTTGATGACGATCGGCAAGGTGATCCTGGGCGGTGTCGGCGTGGCAGCCGCTGCCAAGGCCGCAGCCTCGATGTTCGGGAAGAAGGGCGAGGAAGCCGTCGTCGCCGAGGCGGCGACCGCGGGAGCCGCGGCTGCTCCCGGCGTCGCCGCAGCGGCGATGGCCGTGACCCACACGGTGGTCTCGGGCGACACGCTGTCGAAAATCGCCAAACAGCATCTCGGCGACGCGAATGCCTGGCCGCGCATCTTCGAAGCCAACCGGGACGTGCTCGACAACCCCGACCGCATCTTTCCGGGTCAGGTATTGCGCATTCCCTGAGCGCTCACCCAGCCGGCGCGGCGCTTTTCAAGCGCC
Source organism: Methylolobus aquaticus (assembly GCF_054172105.1). Lineage (NCBI taxonomy): Bacteria > Pseudomonadati > Pseudomonadota > Gammaproteobacteria > Methylococcales > Methylococcaceae > Methylolobus > Methylolobus aquaticus. The sequence continues at coordinate 198,007 of NZ_JBSYXP010000003.1, read as the reverse complement.
GGCGCCCGGGGGACTGAAAAACCGTTCAGATCCAAGCCGCGGCACCCTCTATTCCGGGACCGCGGCTCATCCCTCGGCAATCGAGCCGTCAGAAGTGCAGCGGGCCCGAGCCCAGTTGCTCCCACATCACGTCCGAGCCCTCGCGGGACGCATCTTCCAGCAGCTTGATCAGGGGCAGCGCGCGCTGCCGGAGCGAAACCGCCGGCTTCGCCTCCGCCTCTTCGTCGTTCTCCGGCGGCGGCTCGGTAGCCCGGTCGCCGGCCGTCTGCAGACCCTCCCGCAGCTTCGACAAGGCCTCCGGAATTTCGGCGGCGAGCACCGCGCCCGGGACGGCGCCGGTACGGCCCATCATCCGGATCAACTGCACGGCAATGTCGCCGAACAAGGTCACGCGGCCTACTTCGCTCTCGAAGGTAACCAACATCGTTCTATACCCCTGACGTTCAGCCGACGAGACCTTCGGCCTGCATCGCGGCCTGCACCGCCGGCCGGGCGCTGGCGCGCCCGAGGTAAGCGGCCAGCACCGGCCAGGGCGTCAGATCCACCTTGTGGAATGCCGTCCAGCCGAGCACCGTGCACAGGTAGGCATCGGCCACGGTAAAGCGGTCGCCCATTAGCCAGTCCTTGCCGGCCAGGGCGGTCGCGAGGAAATCGAAGCGCTTGGATAGCAGCGCCAGCGCCGCCTGACGCGTCGCCTCGGGCGTGGCCGGATTCCACAGCGGTCCGAAACCCTTGTGCACTTCGGTCGCGATGAACGCCAGCCATTCCATCAAGCGGTAGCGCTCCATGGAACCGGCGGGCGGCGCCAGACCGGCATCGGGCTTCTGGTCCGCCAAGTACTGCAGAATGACCTGATCCTCGGTAAGGAGTTGACCGTCGTCGAGGATCAGGGCCGGCACGTAGCCCTTCGGGCTGATCGCGCGAAAATCGGCGCCGGTCTCGGTCTTGCCGGTTGCGAGATCCACCTTCTCGAGATCGAAGGCGAAACCGCCTTCGCGCAGCACGATATGGGCCGCGAGGGAGCAGGCCCCGGGATAGAAATAGAGCTTCATGGCGTGGTTCCTGGCAGTGGTTCGAGTCCGGGACAACGGCGGCCGCCAGCCCGGGGCGCTATTCTAACCCGCAGCCAGATTCTCCGTTGGCTCGGGCCGCGCCGCTACAGGATGAAATCGGTCGACAGGAAGGCCGAGGCGCGTTCGGTGACGATCGCCCTGATGATGCCCTTGTTCAATTCGTTCTGCTTGGCCGCGACCAGCGTGCGTATGCTGAACGCCCGCAGCGCGTCGGATACCGACAGCGTCCCCTCGGCGGAGTCCTTCCGGCCGGTGAACGGCAGTGAGTCCGGACCGCGCTGGCACTGGCTGTTCAGGTTCACGCGGCAGACCTGGTTGACCAGCGGATCGATCAGGTCCGCGAGCGCGGCAGGATCGGTGCCGAAAATGCTGACTTGCTGCCCATACTCGGACTCGGCGACATAGCGCATCGGTTCGCCGATGTCGTCGAACGGACAAACCGGGACCACGGGCCCGAACTGCTCCTCCCGATAAAGCCGCATGGCCGGTGTCACCGGGTGAACGACCGCCGGCCGCATGAAGCTCGCATGGCTTTGCCCGCCGCCGTTGACGACCCGCGCACCGTGCGCAAGCGCGTCTTCGACGAGTCCGCGCAGATAGTCGATCTTCCCCGGCTCCGGCAGCGGCGTCAGTTGCACACCCAGCTCCCATGGCATGCCGGCCGTCAGCGCGGCGACGGCGGCGCAGAACCGATCGAGGAAGTCATCGATGATCGACACATGGACGAACAGGATCTTCAGCGCCGTGCAGCGTTGACCGTTGTAGGACAGGCTGCCGAGCACGCACTCCCGGACGGCGAGTTCGATATCCACGTCGGGCAGGATAATGCCCGCGTTCTTGGCTTCGAGTCCCAGGATGGACCGCAGCCGGTGGGGTTTCGGGTGCTGGTGCTTCAACAGATCGGCGACCCGGCTGGAACCGATGAAGGCCAGCACGTGGATCCGGCCGGAAGCGAGGAGCGGCGCGATCACCCGCTGCCCCTCGCCGTAAACGGTGTTCACGACGCCGGGCGGGAACGCGTCGCGGAACGCCTCCAGCAGCGGCCGGTGCAGCAGGACACCGAGCTTGGGCGGCTTGAAGATAACCGTGTTGCCCATGATCAACGCCGGGATCAGCGTCGTAAAGGTTTCATTGAGCGGATAGTTATACGGCCCCATGCACAGCGCGACGCCCAGCGGCGCCCGGCGCACCTGCGCGATGACGCCCTGCTCGATGACGAACCGCGACGACACCCGGTCGAGTTCCTTCAAGGCATCGATGGTGTCACGGATGTAGTCCACCGTGCGATCGAACTCCTTCTCGGCATCGGGCAGGGTCTTGCCGATCTCCCACATCAGCAGCTTGACGACCTCGGTGCGGACCTCACCCATCCGCAGAGCGAAATGTTCCACGTGACGGATACGCTCCTCGATAGGCAGCGTGGGCCATAGGCCGCGCCCGTTGTCGTAGGCGCGGCAGGCAGCATCGAGCACTTCCAGCGCCTCGGTCTCGGTCAGCAGCGGATAGCTGCCGACCAGACAGGGTTCGAGGCCGACCCCCTCCTCGATGCACACCGGCGAATGGACGTCCTGCAGGGGGCCGTGCCAGGCGACGAGGCGCCCGTCGCAAAGATAGTCACGCTGGACCAACGGGACGCCGAGCCGGTGCGGCACCGGTATGTCATCCTCCCGTGGAAAGAAGCCCGCGAATCGCGGGTCGGTTTGCTCGCCTGTCACCTGATCCACCTCTGCTGCGTCGGATATTGCTAGATCAATTCTGCGCGCGCGCGGGTAGGCGTCACAATTCGCCAGTCGCAAAACAGACTATTCGGGCTGGGTCCACCCGCCGGCAGGTCAGTGGCAGGCCCGTGCTTCGGATAAACTATGCGCCGGCAACGCCGCGGCGATGCGGCCTGGTTCAATGCGAGTCGAAGAAACCAAAACATGAAGTCATACAAACTGGCCATTCTGGCGGGCGATGGGATCGGACCGGAGATCACCCGCGAAGCGGTGAAGGTCCTGAAACTGATCGAACAGCGCAACGACATCCGGTTCGAACTGCTGGACGCGCCGTTCGGAGGGCACGCCTATTTCGAATACGGCCATTCCTTCCCGGAGCAAACCAAAGCGATCTGCGACGCGGCCGACGCCATCATCAAGGGCCCCATCGGCCTCAGCTACGAGGAATCGCAGAAGATTCCGGTGGACGAGCAGCCGGAGCGCGGCGCCCTGCTGCCGCTCCGGGCCCGTTACCAGACCTACGCCAATTTCCGGCCGGTATCGCTGCCGAAGTCACTGGCGCACTTTTCGCCGCTGAAGCCCGAGATCGTCGGCGACGGCATCGATATTGTGATCGTGCGCGAGCTGGTCGGAGGGCTGTATTTCGGTCACAAGGAAGTCGGCGTCAACGAGCAAGGCCGGCGCTACGTCCGGGAAACGCTCGAGTACGACGAGGATCAAATTAGCCGGATCCTGCACGTCGCATTCAAGCTCGCGCAGCGCCGCAAAAAGGTGCTGCACAATATCCATAAGAGCAATGTGCTGAAGTCCAGCGTGCTTTGGAACGAGGTTCTGGCCGAAGTCGCGCAGGACTACCCGGACGTCAAGGTGATCCAGATGCTGGTCGATGCGGCCGCGACCCACCTGTGCCTGAACCCGCGGCAGTTCGACGTGATGGTCATGGAGAACATGTTCGGTGACATCCTCAGCGATCAGGCCGGCGGCGTTCTGGGTTCGCTGGGTTTGATGCCCTCCGCGTGCCTGGGGCCCGACAAGGCCTACTACGAACCGTCCCACGGCTCGGCCCCGGACATCGCCGGCCAGAACATCGCCAACCCCTATTCGATGATCGGCTCGATCGCGATGATGCTCGAGAACAGCTTCGGGATGTTCGAGGAAGCGAAAAATGTCTGGGATGCGATGCAGGGGGTATTCGCCGACGGCTATTCCACACCGGATCTGTCGAAGCCGGGCGCCGGCGTCAAGATGATCTCGACGGATGCCTTCGGCGACCGGGTCGTCGAAAAGCTGAAGGCCATGCCGCGGGTCGCGGCCTGAGCCCGACGCTACCCCGTCAGCCGCGGCGCCATTCGGAGCCGCGGCTGATTCTCACCGCGCTTCCTGCAACTGCCGGTTGATCAGCCGGATCGTCGCCAGTACGCCAGCGAACACCTGGTTGGCATGCACGCCGCGGGTCATGATCGTCTTGTTGTTCGGCCCTTCCCAGTTCACGATACATTCGGTCAGTGCACTGGTATTGCCGCCTTTCGCGATGCGAATTTCGTAGTCGATCAGCTTAGGTAGGTGGTAGCCGGTCGGCTCCAGGATTTGCTGGATTGCCTTGATAAAGGCGTCGAAGCCGCCATTGCCGTGACCGGTTGCGGCACGTCGCTCGCCGTCCAGGTCCACCTCAATGGTCGCGGTCGATTCCTCGTGCAGGTTGCTGGTCACCGAGCAGTCGAGCAGCCTGACGTGCTGATAGTCCCGGCTTTCCATCGCATCAGCGATGATGAACGGCAGATCGTCCAGCGTCATCAGGTGCTTCGAATCGCCGAGTTCCACGATGCGCGCCAGCACCTTCGCCTGTTCGTCCTGTGACAGTTCGAGCCCCAGCGCTTCGAGATTCTTGGCCAGCGAGGCCTTCCCGCTCATCTTGCCGAGCGCATAGCTGCGGGTGCGCGAAAAGCGCTCGGGCTTCAACTTGCTTTCGTACAGTCCACCCTTGCGGTCGCCGTCCGCATGGATGCCCGCCGTCTGAGTGAAAACGTCGGCACCGACGATGGGCGCATTACCGGGAATCCATTTGCCGGAAAAGTTTTCGACCATCTTGCTGACCCGGACGATGTGCTGTTCGTCGATCGAGAGGTCCAGATTCAGCTTGTCGCGCAGCACGACGGCGACTTCCGCCAGCGACACGTTGCCGGCCCGTTCGCCGAGACAGTTGACCGTACAGTGGATTGAGGACACTCCCGCACGCACCGCTGCCATGACGTTCGCGATCGCCAGACCGTAGTCATTGTGCGGGTGGAAGTCGAACTGCAGGCCCGGGTAGCGCCGGATCATGTCCGACAGCGCCTCGTAAACCTCGCTCGGAGCCATCACCCCCAGCGTGTCAGGCAACATGAAATGCGAGATGCCCAAACCCTTGAGACGGTCCATGAGCCGGAAAACGTAGTCCGGGCTGTCACGATAGCCGTTCGACCAGTCCTCGAGGTAGGTATTGACGCTCAGACCCTTGGCAAATGCATAGTCCACGGTCTGCTCGATCTTCGCGACATGCTCCTCGAGCGTACAGCGCAACTGGGCGTGGCAGTGTTTCTCGCTGCCCTTGGTCAACAGGTTGATGACTCTGCCGCCGGTCTCGACGATCCAGTCGACGCTGCGGGTGTGGTCGACGAAACCCAGCACCTCGACCCGCCCGTCGAAGCCGGCCTCCACCGCCCAGCGGTTGATCCGCGCCACGGCTTCCTTTTCGCCGGTCGAAACACCGGCCGAGGCCACTTCGATCCGGTCGACGCGGAGCGACTTCAGCAAGGCTTGCGCAATGTTGACCTTCTCGTCGGGCGAAAACGAAACGCCCTGGGTCTGCTCACCATCCCGCAGGGTGGTGTCCATCAATTGGATGTGTCGGGGTCGATTCATGCGGATCACGGAGCCCTGCGGGGCGGGTCACTGGAGTGCGTTGGCGGACGGCGAATAGGCTCACAGCTTGGGGTGGCGCGGGCGCGCTCGCGGGCCACGCACGATGCCCTGCGCTGCGAGCCTTGTCAAGGACCGGGTAGCTCAGCATCGACCGACACGCCGGACGGAGGCGGTTGGCGCGTCACGCCCGGCGCCGCAGGAAGTACCAGGACAGGCCCAGGAAAGCGAGCGCCGGCAGCAGGTTTCGCGTGACCAGCCACATCGCATTCGGCACCCGGTAAACGAAGCCCCAAAAGCGGTCGCGGTTGCCGGGAGAATACTCATTCGGCAGAAAACACGCCGTGTAGGTGTGCCAGCTGCTGTCGAAGGTGAAGCACTTCGCCGTTTCCTTCATGAAGAACCCGTCCTGACGCGGATTCAAGGATTCCTCCTGATAGACCGACGACATGACGTTTACCGCAGCCTTGAGCTTCTCGCTCTGGCTGCCGGGGTTCTGCTCGAACTCAAAACTGAAGTTCTGACCGGTTTCCTTGACCGTGTAGGGAAAGGCTCCGGCCTTGCTGTAGTAGGTGTAGGTACCTGCGCCCGCGGCACCACCGGGTTCGGGAAACAACGCGATTGCTGTGAGTAGCGCGGCGAGCAGGGACGACAGGCCGGGGCGCGCTGCGCCGGACGGGGCGGGTCTTGCTGTCATTGTTCTTCCCTCGGTGTGCGACCGACCTACGATGTCGCCGGTGCGTGCATTATAGGTCTCGGCCCGGCGGCATGGGCGCATTGCCCCTGCATTCCGACGGAGGCGCTCAGCGGCACACCGCACTCTGGGCGAGCGCCCCTTAATAACCTAAAGGAATTTACTTCTGATCATTTATTCCTTCTCGCACCAGAAGATAGGGATTAACATCGATCGCGAAGTGCAACCCGGTCCACTCGACGACGAGACGACAATCGAGCCTGAACGATGCGCCAAAACACGCTTGGCGGCATGATCCCAGGCCCGGCTTGCGCTCGGCTTTCCATGCAACCGCTGCCATCCGCCAGAGGCAGCGCCGATTGAGGACCGACGTCATGAAACATCGCCTTTTGCACTGCCTGATCTTTCTGTTCCGCCTCTATCTCAGAGGCATTGCCCTGCTCGCCATCGCGATTCTGTGGCCTGCCCACGTCCTGATGTATTCGCGACTTGCAGAAGCAGCGCCGGGATATCGCGAACTCGCCCCGCTGCGCGGCCGCGGCGAGGTCCGGCCGGACCCCGCGCCAACGCGCCAGCCCGGGGCGTACGAAACCGAAACCGGTGACGCGATGCCGGCGAACGCCGTGCTGATCGAATTCGCGGTCTAGCCCAAGCGCTCGGAGTGCGACCCAACCATCCCGCGGGTACACAACGGGTGCTTGCTCCATAAAGGTTCGCCGCGTGCGCCAAAGCGGCACAGGCCCGCCCCCCTGCCGACACATAGCGTGTGCCCGTCGGGGGCGGGAACGCTCGCAATGCCGCCAGCCTGACGCTGGCGCAACCAGGCGTTCCCGCCGCCCGCCTGCCACCGAAGTGGCATATCACTTGCTGGCGCATGGATATCGCCATAACGGTTGAACGAAATGCTGACCTCGCAACATTCCGCACTGCTGAACTCGACGGTGTCGCTGAACGACCCTTCGCTGGAAACGCGCTACCGACAGACGAAGATCGTGTTCACGATCGGGCCGGCCACGTCGAGCGATGAGGTACTGAAGCAACTCATCGAAGAACAGGTCGACATCTGCCGGCTGAACATGGCTCACGGCGACCATGCCTGGACGCGGTCCACGGTGCGGCAGGTCAAACGCGTCTGTCAGGAAGCCGGGCGGCACATTGCTATCTTGATGGATATCAAAGGGCCGGAGATTCGCACCGGGGACGTCGGCGAAGCGCTGTACCTGGAACAGGGCGAACTGTTCGAATTCCTGATGGAGCGTACCGCCGAGCGGATCAGTCCGGACGGCGTCCGCGGCGTCGACGTCAACTACCCGGGGCTCGCGAACGATGTGGCGGTCGGTGACCGGGTCCTGGTCGACAGTGGCCTGATCCACATGGAAGTCGTGACGAAACAGCCGGACCGGATCCGCTGTCGCGTCCTGATCCCGGGCGTCCTCGGCAACCGTCGGCATATCAATCTGCCCGGCGTCCGCGTCGGACTGCCTTCGCTGACCGACAAGGATCGGGCCGACATCGAGGTCGGGCTCGAAGAAGGCGTCGATTTCTATGCCCTGTCGTTCGTCAGGGACGCTGCGGCCATCGAAGATCTGCGTAGCCTCCTCGGAGCGCGTCAGTCCAAGGCGCGCATCATCGCGAAGATCGAGGACCAGCAGGGCATCGCCAATCTCGACGCGATCATCGAGGCCAGCGACGGAGTCATGGTGGCGCGCGGCGACCTCGGTATCGAATGCCCCTACGAGGAACTGCCGATCATTCAGCACCAGATCATCAAGGCCTGCATCCGCAAGAGCCGCGCGGTCATCGTCGCGACCCACATGCTGGAATCGATGATCGAGGCTCCCGTGCCGACTCGAGCCGAGGTCTCCGACGTCGCCCACGCGGTACTCGAAAAGGCCGACGCGATCATGCTGTCCGGAGAGACGACCACCGGCAAGTATCCGGTCGAATGCGTGCGGGTGTTCAAGCGGATCGCGCGACGCATCGAGAGCGTCCACGATGACGAGCCGACGCGAGAACTGGCGTTGCCGACACCGAAGGGTAAAATGCTGCGGTCTGCGGTGTATCTCGCGAACGACATACAGAACTCGGGCATCGTCGTTTTTTCGCGCAGCGGCTATCTCGTCAGAATGCTGTCATCCTTGCGGCCTAAAGTGCCGATCTACGCATTTACCGATATCCCGGCGCTGTTCCGCCACTTACTGATCCTGTGGGGTGTCGAGCCCTTCCAGATGACGTTCTCCGAAAATCCGGAAGACACCATCGGGAACGCCCTCGATTATCTGAAGCGCCGCAACTGGGTCACGGAAGGGCAACACTTGGTCGTGATAAGCAATGCGCTGGCCAGCGGCCAGGTGATCGACACCCTGCAGATCCGCACCGTGCAATAGGCAACGTGCGGTTTACCCGAACCTTGGACTCCCGCGCTTCCGAACGCTTTTCACCTCATGAATACCATCGAGCCCTGTACCCTGGTCATTTTCGGCGCACGCGGCAACCTGTCCCGCATCAAGCTGATCCCGTCCCTGTTCCGCCTGGAGTCGATGAAACGGCTGCCCGACCGCATGGTCATCCTGGCCTGTGGGCTGGAGGCGGTCACGCGGGAGCAGTGGCTGGAGGAGGTTGCGTCGATTCTGCAGACAAAGTTTCCGCAGGGGGTGGACGAAGCGGCCTTCGCGCGCTTCCGTGATCGGCTGCATTACCATGCCAGCCCGCCCGATGATGCCGAGTCCTTCCGGCGCCTGAAGCAGACGATCGACGAGCATCCCGATTTTCCGCCGAATGTGGTCTTCTACATGTCGGTAAGGCCTTCGGAATTCCCCGAGATCATCGCGAGTCTCGGCAAAGTCGACTTGCTGAAGCAGAAGCGCGGCTGGCGCCGGGTCGTCATCGAGAAGCCCTTCGGCCAGGACCTGCTGACGGCGCAGATTCTGCAGAGCGGCATTTCGCGCTACCTGAAGGAAGAGCAGATCTACCGGATCGACCATTACCTGGGCAAGAACACGGTCCAGAACATCATGGTGTTCCGCTTCGCGAACATACTGCTCGAGCCGCTGTGGAACCACCAGTACATCTCCTATGTGCAGATCACGCACTCGGAGACACTGGGCGTCGAGGGCCGTGCCGGCTACTACGACACGGCGGGCGCGCTGCGCGACATGATTCAGAGCCATCTGCTGCAGCTGCTCGCGCTGGTGGCGATGGAGCCGCCGGTGTCGATGAACCCGGAACACCTGCGCAACGAAAAGGTGAAGGTGCTGAATTCGATCCGGCCGATCACGCAGAATGCCGTCAATGCCCACGCCTTCCGCGGCCAATACACGAGCGGCGTGATCGATGGCGAAGTGGTGCCGGCCTATCTGGACGAACCCGGCGTGGCGCCGGAGAGCGTGACCGAGACCTACGCGGCGATGAAGCTGTTCGTCGACAACTGGCGCTGGGCAGGCGTCCCGTTCTACCTGCGGACCGGGAAGCGACTGGCCGAGAACAGTTCGGCGATCTGCATCCGCTTCAAGAGTCCGCCTAAGGACTTGTTGCGGAACAAACTGCACGAGTATTCCCATCCGAACTGGCTGCTACTCGGCATACAACCGAACGAATGCATCAAGATGGAGATGCAGGTCAAGGTGCCCGGCTTCGAGCTGAACACGCGCACGCTTAGCCTGGATGCGACCTACCGCGGGGGCGAGGACAGCGAACACGATGCCTACGAGGGCCTGCTGCTCGACGTGATGGAAGGCGACCAGTCGCAGTTCCTGCGCTTCGACGAAGTCGAATGGGCGTGGCGCGTCGTCGATCCGGTGCTGAAGGTGTGGTCGATGGAGCGCAACTTCATCAACACCTACAAGTCGGGAACCTGGGGCCCGCGCGGCACCTACCGTCTGTTCGACCGGGACGACCAGTTCTGGCGTCATTCGCTGGATGTCGACGGCGCCGAACTCCACCCGTACTGAACCGGGAACGGACCGGCGCCGGACGACGCCAACCGGCACGCTTTCCGGTCGAAACCCGACTCAGCCCCGTTTGCGATCGGGCGGGCTCGCGTCAGTCTGGCGCGGAACGGACGTTCGGCGCGCCGCTTTGGTTGCCGGCTGTTTGACCGGCGTCGACGGCACCGAGCGAAAGCCTTCGTCGAGAATCCGCGCCATGGTCTGATTGCGGGTGGCGGCCGACGAGGAGCCCATCACGACGCCGATCAAGCGGCGCCCGCCCCGCTTCGCCGACGCCACGAGGTTGTAGCCGGAAGCGCGCGTGAAGCCGGTCTTGATCCCATCCATGCCCGGATACACCCCGAGCAGCCGGTTGTGGTTGTGGTAAGTCCGACCGCCGAACCGGAATTCACGCTGGCCGAAATAGTGGTAATGGTGCGGGTGATGGCGCAGCAGCGCCCGCGCGAGTGTGGCCATATCGCGCGCCGTCGTCCGATGACCGGGATCCGGCAGTCCCGACGCGTTCGCAAACCGGGTCCGGTGCATCCCCAGGGCATGCGCCTTGGCCGTCATCAGGTGGGCGAACCGCGATTCGCTCCCGGCGAGAGTCTCGCCGACCAGAACGGCCGCATCGTTGGCCGACTCGGTCGTAATCGCGAGAATGGCATCGCGCAGCGTGATGCGTCGCCCAGGCGTCAGGCCGAGTTCGGTAGGTGGCATCGCCGCAGCATTGCGGGAGGTGCTGAGCTGGCTGTTCAATCTGAATCGCTTGCGGTCCAGGGCGTCGAAGGCCAAGTACAGCGTCATCATTTTGGTCAGCGACGCCGGGTAGCGCGGCTGATCCGCATTGACGGCGTGCAGAACCTTGCCTGTGGTGGCGTCGAGGACCAGCAAGGAGGTCTGCGCGCCGGCTGACGCCGGCGCCCCCAACGTCGCGAGGGCCAGTGCGATCGCCGCAACGAGGCCGGCAGGGCGATTGCCCAGCCACGAGCGGAGCCCGGCATGGATGGCGATTGCGCTGAGTAACAGGGCGTGGCGGGGAAGCAACGCGTTCACGGTCTAATCCGCAACTTTGACTCAATCACAACAACAATGTTGTAGAAAGGTCGAACATGCGCCCCTGACAGGCCCTTGTCAAGTCTCGTCTTTATCGTTACGAATGCCGGCTTGCCGGTTAATTGGGCGTCACGCAGTGCGCGCTCAGGCAAAGACCGTCGTCACCAACATCCCCACGATGATCAGAATCAACACCACGGCCCAGAGCAGGCGGTAGTTGACGTTCACTTGCTGCTTATCCATGTCCGATAACCTCGTTACGCTCCGCGGGTTTAGCGAGACTCATCACGCGGGACGGAAGGAACGCCCTACCGACTGCCTCCCCGTGACACGGGCGCTAGCGTAAACCATCGAGTGGACGGGTGCACGCGATGGCTGAGTCGCCTTCCCCGTCGCGCAGCAGATCACGATCGGGCCGAAGGCAGCCGGGCGCTGCGAATGGCCTCTGCCAGGGCGTGGCGCTGAGCGGCATTCAGCCATTTATCACACCATGCCGCGAGATCGAGCGCATTGTCCTGCGCCGCTGCGAAATCCGCCTGCGCCTGCAGCGGACCTTCGGTCGGCCACCACGACCGCTCATCGAACTGCTGGCGGATGTAACGCCGGGCGACTTCGAGCTCGGACCCGTCGATCGCGACGGGGAAACGGGATTGGGTCATCGGGAGCCTCCGCTGTCAGGTCGTATGGATGGGAAATGGCGTTATCCGCCGTTCGCTTCAACCCGTCCTGAGAGTTCGGGCTTGGAAAACGCGTACGATCGTGAGCTTAGCGTGCACGGCTGGATCTCCGAACACGACATGTGGTTCAACGGCTTTACTGCCCGCGTCCCGACACGCTACGGTCCGTTCGATGAGGGTCGGGCCGAACGCCGTCGTGGCGATCCGCATCCGTTCGATCGGACACCGAGCCTTCGCTTCGATCCAGCTATTGACCAAGCCCGGGCAAAAGGGGACTCTTGTGGTCGTTCATTCACTGGCCGTACCGAAAGTGTCACGGTCCCGCTCCGTCTTCCCGTTATGAAATCCTGCCGCGCTGTATTATTTGTTCTCGGTCTAGGCATCACCACGGCACGCGAGGCAATCGCGACCGACTGGTGGCTCGTCCCTGCCGGCCCGGACGGCCCCGGTGACGCGATGGTCTATGTCGACAAATCGAGCATGCGGAGAACCCGGGGAACCGGCATCGTCAACGCGACCGCCTGGATCTTCCATCGGCTGGAACAAGCCTCCGAGTTCGGCAGTTACAGGAGCGAAAGAGCTCGCATGACCCTGAATTGCGAAACCCGGGAGGCCGGGGCAGATACCGGCTCGCTGTTGAACGCTTTCGGTGGCGTGGTTCACCGCTACAAGTCGGACACCGCACCGATGAAGCCCATTGCCGGGGGGTCGACCGACGCGGTCATGGCCACCTTCATGTGCAGCGACGGCAAACAGCCGCCGCGATCGCTGCCCGTCTTCGACCCCGCCCGGGATGTCGACCAACGGTTTCTTCAACTCGACCGGGAGCGCGGCGCCAGTGCGGTGCCAGCCCGCTAAGCCACGCGATCGACCACCGCTTCCCGCTTTCATTTGGCGAAATCATGGCTCCTTTGCCCCCGAATCACACCCCCCTTGGCACCTGCCTGATCAGGAAGCCGGTGGCATTGCAATTCGGTACGAGCGGCCGGCGCGGACTGCTGCTCGACCTGACGCAACTCGAAGTCTTCCTCAACGCACTGGCGGAACTCGAGTATCTGCAGTCCCTGCCACCTCAGGACGGCGGGATCGTCCGCGGCGACGTGTTCTACTTCGCCCACGACCTGCGCCCGAGTTCGAGCCGCTTCGTCGACCTGCCGCCGCGACGCGGGGAACTCGCGCAGGCCATCGAGCACGCGATCGGAGCGGCCGGGATGCGGCCCGTCAACCTCGGCTGCATCCCGACGCCGGCCCTGATGCTCCATGCGATTACCCGGGGCAAGGGCAGCATCATGGTGACCGGTAGCCATATTCCGTTCGACCGCAACGGCTACAAGCTCAATACGGCCGTCGGAGAACTGTTGAAGCAACATGAAGGCCCGATCAACGAACATGTGCTGGAAGTCCGCCGGCGGCTCTATGAACAGCCGTTCGACGCGTCTCCCTTCGACGAACAGGGGATGCTCAAATCAGGATCGTCGGCACTGTCCCAAGCTCGCGATGACGCTGCGCTGGCTTATCTCGCACGCTACACCGAGTTCTTCGGCGACTCGGCCCTGCGCGGCCAGCGTTTGCTGGTCTACCAGCATTCCGCGGTGGGACGCGACCTGCTGCCGGAGATCCTGCGCAGCGTCGGCGCGGAAGTCGTCTGTGCCGGCCGCAGCGAGACCTTCGTCCCCATCGATACCGAAAACATCGGCGCGGCGGAATTGGCCGCGGTACAAACGCTCTTCGATGAGGCCGTCGCAGAGTACGGCTCCTTCGACGCGGTCGTCTCCACCGACGGCGACAGCGACCGCCCGCTCATCCTCGGAGTCGAGCCCGGCACGCAAACCCTGCGCTTTTTCGGTGGCGATCTGGTCGGCATGGTCACCGCCGAGTACCTCGGTGCGGATGCCGCCGTCGTTCCCATCAGCTGCAACGATGCCATCGATCGCGGCCGGCTGAAGTCCATCACCGAGCCGAAGACACGTATCGGCTCTCCTTTCGTGATCGCCGGCATGGAACGAGCCCGCGCCCAGGGCAAGAGCGCGGTGTGCGGATGGGAGGCCAACGGGGGTTTCCTGACGGGCACCGATTTTGTTCGCGACGGGCGCGTGCTGGCCGCACTGCCGACCCGCGACGCAGTACTGCCAATGTTGGCGGTGCTCAGCGCGAGCCGGGCGGCCGGTATGGCCCTGACCGAGTTGTTCGGACAATTGCCAGCGCGGTTCAGCCGTGCCGCGCTACTGAAGGACTTCCCCCGACCCGTCGGTCTGGAGATCATTCGTCGTCTGTCTCCAGTCGATCCGGCGGTCGCCGAATTACGCTTTGCCGACGGCAGCCCCGCGGCACGGTCAGCGAACGGAGTCCGGTACCCGCTGGACGAAACGGCGGCAGATCGCGCGACGGCCATACGGCACGATCTATCCGGCTTTTTCAGTCCGGAACTCGGCTTTGTGCCCATCGCCGGGCTGAACTTCGTCGATGGCGTCAGGATCCTGTTCCTCAACGGCGACGTCGCGCATTTACGGCCTTCGGGCAATGCCGATGAGTTGCGAATCTATGCGGTCGCCGACACACAGCGGCGCGCGGATGCCATCGTCGCCGCCGCGATTGCCGAACCCGGCGGGATACTCCGTCAGCTCGAACGCTGGGCACGGTGAACCGTCAGGTTCCGTGCTCGCGCCAAGCGACGTGCCCCGTCCACGGGCGAGCCAACCGCTCGAAAGGGGAACCGCGCTCGACCGAGCCTGTCCTTAACTGGGTAATGCCTGTGGGGCCGTCAACACGGGGACCGTTCGCATTGACAAGTGGTCGACCCCGGTGCATCGTTCCGTCCCGGCGGAGACGAGGGACGTGAGGGTCTCGACACGACCAGATCATTTTTCAGAAGCAGTGAGGTTATCCGATAATGTTTAAGGACTTAGTAAAATTTTCCAAGGCAGACACGCTGATGTGGGCCGGGATCGCCATATTCAGCTTGATCCTGATCGTCGCGTTCAGCCTCATGGCATCGAATCCGGGGCTCGTGGTCAAGAGCCTGATCGGTCTGGTCGTCGTCATGATCCTGCCGGGCTACACCATCGTGAAGCTCTTTTTCGACCACATCCAGATCAGCGACAACATGACCAAGAATCCCGACATCAACAAGGCGCTGGACAAGTTGATCATGTCGATCGGGATCAGCGTCGCGTGCATCATCCCGCTCAACTTCGTCTGGAACTATCTGCTGACGATGGGTGGCGGCGAAGGCGGCGCCCCGGATTGCGCGGCCGGTGCCGATTGCAAACCCTCCGGCAGCAACCTTTGGGGCAACGTCGACGAAGAACTCATCTATACCGGTTCTGCAAGTTGGCGTTCGCTGGCGACGGTGATTCTGGTCATCGGCATCGCCGTGGGTTACCGCGTTTTTCAATACAAGCGGGTCGGCAAGGCATAGATCGGCGGGCTATCGATTGCCGCGCGACATCCAAGGAACGCCGAAGCCCGGCAAGGAATGAAAAAACCCTTCCGCGCGCGAGAGTTCGCGCTACAGGGCCGTCGTCGATAGCAACACCGCCCGACCTTCACCAGCCGGACGCTGGGGAAGGTCGGTGTCGGGGCCACGCGCCAGCCGCTGCAGTGCTTCCAACCCGCTCGCCAATGCCGGGCCAGAAGGCGAGGGTCCCTGGCATCGCAAGCACGTCCTTCAACTTGTCTCGGTCACGGCGCCGCTGCCGGGCTCCGAGACATTCGAGAAAAAGCCATCCGCGGTCCATCACTCACCATGGCTGCGAACCGGCGACGTAATCCGAAAAGCTGCCCATTGCCCGCCGTGACGTAACGAACACTTCACGCTTATACTACTTTCGCCCAAAGATTTGCGGCCGCACACACGCCCGGCCGTTCCGCTCCTGCCGCCGGATTGCGGGTCACGGGGCAACGAATCGAGCCCCCGCGGCTTTACCAGACAGATGGTTGGCGACGCATGGTCAAAAGCATCGATGAGGCGTTTAACGATTACTTCGAAATCGTTCCGGCGACGAGCCCTGAGCTCAAAAACGAAGTCTATCGGTTGCGCTACCAGGTGTATTGCCTGGAAACGGGCTTCGAAAATCCTGACGACTATCCTGACGGGCTCGAACGGGATGAATACGACGAGTCCTCCATCCACAGCCTGATCCGACACCGGTCAACCGGCCTGTACGCGGCCACCACACGGCTGATTCTTCCCGACCCCAGCAATCCTGACCGACCGTTCCCCATCGAACGGTACGCGAAAGTGGCGCTGCCGGGCAGCGTCGGCAAGATCGACCGGATGCATCTGTCGGAGATCTCCCGATTCTGCGTTTCCAAGGAGTTCAAGCGGCGGCGCGGCGAACAGGGCTCGGCCACGGGACTCAACGATCAAAACTTCAATGAATGGTTCGCCACCCCGGACGAGCGCCGGGCCTTTCCGCATATCACGCTGGCCCTGATGGCGTGCATCACGCGCATGAGCGCGCAATACGGACTCAGCCACTGGTTCGGCCTGATGGAAGCACCCTTGATCCGTATGGTCGCGCTGCTTGGAATCTATTGGACCGCCATCGGTCCGCCGGTCGAACATCACGGCCGCCGTTTGCCCTGCATCATGCCGTTTCCGGATTTTCTCGCCCCGGTCGCGGAAAAGAGTCCGGAGACACTGGAACTGCTATCGGACCATGGGCGATTCTGGCCACCGCGGGTACCGCAACATCAGGCATCGGTCTGGCATTGAGCTGACGCGGCGAATGCACCCTCCGATGCCCCTCCGAGACCCGAGCTTGATGCCGCCTTTGCCTGCTGTGACGATTCCCACTGCGAACCGGAGCAGCCTTACGCCATGAGCACAGTCTCGTACGACATCGACTCCAGCCATCGCGATGCCGCAAGCGAAGCCGCCCGGCTTCAGGTGCAGGCGACGGCAGGCTGGACGAAAGAAATGCGCAACCTGACCGGCTTCGGACTTCGTGACGGCATGGCCGTCCTGGAAGTCGGGTGTGGTCCCGGCTACATCACCGAACATCTGCTCAAGGCCCTGCCGACGTCGCGCATCACGGCAATCGAGATCGACGCTGCGCTCGCTCAGCAGACTGCGGATCGGCTGGGAAGCTGCGATCGCTTGCAAATCGTGCACGCCGCGCTGCTGGATGCGGAATTGCCCGACGCCGGTTTCGACTTCGCCATTGCCCGGCTGGTCTTCCAGCATCTGCCGGATCCGGTGGCGGCGGCCGTCGGCATCCTGCGCATGCTCAAGCCGGGGGGCAAGTTGGTCATCGTCGACAGCGACGACGCCCTCTGGGGTCTTAGTGACCCGGAAATTCCCGAGATGGATGCCGCGCTGCAGATCTATGGCCACGCTCAGGCTGCCCAGGGCGGCAATCGCCGGATCGGACGGGCTCTGCTGCGCATCCTCGAGAAAGCCGGCTTCGTCAACCTGGACCTCGAAGCACTCCTCAACCACAGTGACCTGCTCGGACTCGACGCCTTGCTCCCCCACCTGGATCCGGACCGGCTGTTGCCGCTGGTAGCCCATGGCGCGATGTCGGGTTCGACCTTCGCCGCATTCAAGGCTTCGCAGATGCGTTTCACCGAGGCCACTGCCCCGCTGCTGATGATGTTGTTGCTGATGGCTTGCGGGGAGAAGCCCGGCTGAATTCGCCGGTTCGCCGAACGCCCCTCCCCAACTCCAAGCGCAGCATCCGCGCCTCGACGGGGGCTTGGATGCCGGGACGGCGCAAGCCCGCCCGCCCAGCCAGCAAGGAAGCGGCCGCGAGGCGGAGGGCCACGGCGTATCAGGAACCCCGCAGCACCTCAGGACTCTGAACGAAAGCCACCCTGGCTTTGTTCCGAGCCGGTGACACGAAACGCCGTCTCGCCTCAGATCACAGGATCAAACGTTTACAAGGTCTGATCCTGGCGATCCGTCCCTGCATCGCGGGAAGCCCTGGATGAATCAGAACTTCCCTCAGGGGGATCGTTGCCGACCAACAGAAAGGCGACGGAAACCAGCGCCGCTCCCGCAGCATTCCCGTAAATCAATTCCTGGAGCCCTACGCGCCCGCTCAGAATCCCGAACAGCGCGAAGCTCAACGGGACGGCAAGCGTGCAAACGCTTCCGAGCAGCGCAAAAAAACGCCCCTTGAACGCGTCCGGAATGCAGCGCTGAAAAGCCGACAGCGCCAGATAACTGACAAAGGCCACCAAGACGCCCCAGATGAGTAGCAGCATGAACAACATGCCGAGGGTGCGGGCCTCGGCCAGGAACCACATGATCCCCGCGGAGGCCAGGACCAGACCGAAACGCAGCCAGCGCGTCCGGACGAAGGTGCTCGGCCACGCCGCGAACAACGCAAACAGCAGGAGATTGCCCAATGCGAACGCCAATTCCAGCAGCGACAACTCGAATCCTCCGCCGTTCAATACGTCGCGAGTCAGCAGCGGCAGGTAAAGAAAGATCGGGGCGACGAAGAAGTTGATCAGCCCGAACAGGGCCATCAACAGCACCGTGTCCGGGTAGCGGCGCAGGAATCCGTAACCGGTTTCCTGCAACGGCGACTGCGCATCACCCCGCCGGGCGGCGAGCGGCGGCAGCCGCGCCACGAACACCAAAGACACGAGGAAACTGCCCGCATTGAACCAGAAAGCACCCTCCACCCCCCACAGGGCAATCGCACCACTGCCGAACAGCGCCCCGAGGGTAGAGGCCAGATTCGGTATGGCGCTCTCCAGGGCGACCAACTGCGACAACATCTGCGGCCCGTTCGACAGCGGCGACAACGAGGCGCTGGCAGCCGAGTCGAACAGGGGGGTGAGCGCGAAGAGCGGAATGCACAGCCCGAACAGGAGCGGCACCGTCAGCAGCCCCTGATGAATGACGAAGGCCAGCGCGCAGGCCAGCACGCAACGCCCCAGATCGGCCACGACCAGACAGGATCGCTTGTTGACCCGATCGATCAATGGTCCCAGGAGCGGCCCGGCCAGCGCGATCGGCAGGGTTGCCACGGCGAGCAGCAAGCCGAGTGTCAGTTCGCGATTGGGTATGGATGCGTCGGCAACGACCCACCAGGACAAGGCAATCGCAAACATCTTGTCCCCGGTCGCCGACACGAAACGGGCGAGAAACAGGTACTGGATCGGCCGGCTCGCGGGCGGACCGCTCATGCCTGCCCGCAAGCCCGTTCGTCGACGATGAGTCGGATCTTTCCGGTGCGCTCGATACGCGGCAGTGTACCCGGCGGCAAACACTCGATCGCCACGCGCTGCCGCAGGCTCTTCACGTCGAGCGCGACCGCGAGATCACCGGAGTACCGATGGAGCTTCCGGATAAACGCCTCGACCACGCCGGGGGCCGGACTCACCCGTTCCAGACGCACGAGGAGTTGCTCCGGGTGCGCGGCAGACCCGACGCGTTCACGCACCACGAGTTGCAGCGCCGGGGCCTCCAGGCCGGCCTCGAGCAGGGCGCGCTCGACATCCTCGTAGGCGACCCGACAGCCCCAGATATTGATTACATTGTCGACACGGCCGAGCAATCGGAAGCGCGGGTCCGGGCTGCCGCAGGGACAGGCAACCGTCATCCACTCGACCCGATCCCCGGTCCGGTAACGCACGACCGGCATGGCCCGGCGCAGCAGCGAGGTCACGACCGCCTCCTCGTCGATGACTTCCAGATGGACATCGCGGCTGAACAGATGGTGTTCGCCACCGTGGCAGTGGGCGCATTGCCACCCGATGGGCCCGACATCCACCGCCGCGTAACCGGCCGAGTGAAATGACCGGGTTTTCCAGATCCGGCTCAGATACTCGCGTGCCGCGGCATTGAAGTGCTCTCCGGCGTAGAAGATTCGCTCGACGACCAGATCGATGCCGGCGCTTTCGCAGTGGCGCGCATAACCAACCAGCAGCGACGGTAGACCGAAGGCAACCTGCGGTCGGAACCGCGCGATGCAGGATACGATCTCGTCGACCGGGCAGCTCCCGCCCATGGGCAGGACGTAGACGCCACAGCGTCTGAGTGCCTCATCGACAGCCAGGAAAGCCGACCAGAGATGTCCGGCGACGAACAGGTTGATCGCGGTGTCCCCGGGCCTGAGGCCGTTCGCGCGAAACGCCTGCGCCAGCATCTCGGTAGACCGAGCGATCTCGTCCGGCGTGTAAAGGGCGTATTTGGGCGCCGTCGATGTCCCACCGGAGGAAAAGATCGCCCCCGCAGCAACCTGCTCGTGCAGAAAGCGACGGCTGCAATAAACCGGCTCGCGGGCGAGATCGGCTGCGGTCAGAAACGGCCAGCGATCCAGCCGGGAAACCTCACCCTCGGGCCTGGCATCACGGTAGTACGGAACGCGCTCGCTGACATCCCGCAACAAATCCGCCACACCGCCATCTTCGTCGTCCTCCATGACATGCACCAGTTCGAGCAAGGAACCACCGTCCGAGAGCCTGCCTTCGATCTCGTCGGGAAAGGCGTTGAACGAGACGAAGCGCCGGACGTGTCGTCCAATGCGTTCGAGGTAAGCGCCGCGCTCGGCGCTGCCGAGCCCGCCGACACAGCAGGTCGCGGGCCGCGGCAAGGCCGCGAGCCTGCCGGCCAGATCGTCCACTCCGACGTAGGCCTTGAAGGATGGCATTCGTGTCAGGGCCGAATGCGACCCAGCCTCGGTATCGAGAACCGCAGCCAGATCGACCCCGGCCTCGACGTAGACTGTATCCAGCGCCGCCGCGGAACCGTCCTCACGCCACCGAGACTCGGTGCGCAGGATGTCGAAGAGCCGCGGTCGGTCACAGTCATTCCAGTAGGCTTTGGAAACGACACCGACCAAAACCGGAGGCATCCGCGCGATCCTGCGCGCGCCCGTTGCCTGCACGCCGACGGGGCCGCCGCCGTCGTTCCAGTCGACAAAGGCATCGACGAGTCCTTGCGCGCGCGTGAACAAGCCGGCGCGCCGCTTTTCGTCAACGACGAAGGCAGCAACGGCTGCGGAAAGAACCCCATGGGGATCCGCTCGCTGCAGCGAAGCCAGGAACAGGGCAGCGAAATGCCGGCATTCGTCCGGCAACCACAGGACCGGGGCATTGTGGGTGAGCAGGCAGGCCAGTGCGCTGTCGACGAGATCCAGCGCACCACCCGCGGGGAGCGAATGGACAACGAGGCCCAGGGGGAAAGCCCGAGCCATGCGACCGCGCCACCGGACGGCACGGTCGAGGCACGCGGGGGTCGTCAATTCGCTAAGGCGCTGCTCCCAGCGCATGCGCGACATCAGCCGTGCGACCGGGGATTGCAACGACCCGGCAGGCGGGCCAGACGGCAGCTCCGCGGCTCGCGCAAAGAATTCCCCACCCGGCAGCCACAGCGACTGCAAGACCTCGAACATCCTCAAGGTGTCGTCGACACTCGCCGAGGCCAGCGGCGCCAGTGCCTCCCGGGCGGCGGCGAGAGCGGTGATCAGTTGATCGTCGGTTGCGGGCTGAGCAAGGCATTCGCCGAAATGATTCATCGCACCCGCGTCTCTTGAGCTCATCGCGCGAACTGGTTGTCGTGGATCCGCAGCCGTGCGCAGTGAATCATTTTGGCTAGTCGCAAGCGGGACCGCAGATCATCACCAAGCGAGCTCTCCGAACGGAAATCGGCAACCGGCGAATCAGAACCGGAGCGACGCCGATACGCCGAAAAGACTCCAGTGCTGCGAGGTTTCTCCGCGGTTTTCATTCGGCGATATCCATCCTGTCCCATTGATGTAGTGATATTCGCCGCGCAACATGAAATAGGGTGTCACGTCCCATCGCAACCCGACTCCAAGATCCTTTGCAAAATTATCGTACGCGGGCACATCAACGCCCTGAGCGGCGTAGATGGCGGAGGTCTTCTTGCCATTGCGATCACTGCGATCGGCGTAAAGGACATCGTAGCGCAGAAAGCCCTCGACATCCGAAGTCACGCGGTAGGTTCCCTGCACATAGTAGCTTTCACCGGTGACGTTTGGAACCGGGCTCCCAGGGCCTTCAAACTCCGAGTAGCGAATCGCATATTCGCTGGTGAGGCTCCAGTTCTCCTCGTTGATCTGTGCCGAAAAAAGCACTGGCGAAAAATGCAACGACGTCGCCGTCACATTCTGCGGCAACCCGAACGGAAAGACCGAAAAAACGTTTTGCCCGATGAGCCCGGACAGAACGATCGGCTCGGGCTGATAACGGATGTTCATCGTCGCGCTGGTAGCCCCCAATCGCACGCGACCGCCTTGCCACTCGTACATCAGTCTCCCTACCCAGGACGGCTCACCGCTGACCGACCGCGCGCTCAACACGGACTTCCAGGACGGATCCTCGGTCCGCGCGTAACCACCGTTCACCTGCAACTGAAAATCGCCGAAGTCGGTGCGCTGTTCTCCATACACCTGAATGCCATCGCTCGACAAGGTCGTGTTCCTTGTGATGTCAAAATAAATCGACTGCGGCAACAAAATACTGGGCCTGGTGAACGGCATGTCCCGGGTGTCATTGTAAAGCCCGTAAGGATTTACAACCCGTCCCAACCGAACACCGACGGTCTGCCTGGCATCCGAAAGAAAACTGTAATCGAGAAAGCCGAAATCAATACGCAGATCCTGATTGTCGGTCTGCCCGGCTCGGCGATAGACCACTTGCAACGAGGTTTGCAGTTGCGGGATGGGTCGCCACGATCCGTTGATTCCCATCTCGGTGAAATCGAGGGACCCCATGTTCTGGGTATAACCGAAGAAATTGTTCGCCGTGCTGCGCAGATAACTCTGCGACGCAAAACCATGAATCTGAACCGTGTCCGGAAGCTTCAACCCCAGTTGGTCGAGTGGACGCGACCAGTCGATCTCGGCACGGCTGTTTGCCGCCATCAAGGCCAGAAGCGGCAATGCGACAAGACCATATCGTCGGATATGTGCATTCATGGCATCACTCAACCCTGACGATCCTGATGCCCTTGTCCAGCAATCCGGCAGGCAGGTAGCCAACGGCACCGGGCGTGGTATGAATACGGTCACGCATCTCCGCGAGCGACTTGACTTCGATAGGAGCCTGGCCGGTCCCCGAGAACACCAGTCGGTCCCAGGCTCGACGCAACTGGTAGGGAAAGGTGTCCAGGACGGTCTTCGAGAACTCGGCGTGCACCGGGCTGCTATCGGCCAGGACGAAGACCGTCGTGGGCGACCCGTCCGACCAGGTCCGAAGGCGCATGCTGAAGACGGCCCAGGCTGTGGCGCGCTTGAGCGCGACATCGGGAACCGAGGGATTCGCGACGACGTCCACCGCCACCGCAGTCCCGGTGCCTAGGGCAAGACAAACCAGCACGAACGCGAGCGCGCGCCGGGCACGGATGAAGTCCACCCGCTTGCGAGCTTGGCCTGGCACGAACTCGGGCTCAGTCATCCGGTGTGCTGCAAGTGGTTCCGTAGACAGCCGCAATGCGCGATGGACGGAGGGGCTCAGGGTCGTGCACCCACGCCTTCGAAACTGCACCGTCGGGTGTACGGCTAGGCGAACGCGCGCACAACCCGAAGGGGGAGGGAAACCTGAACCGCCCTTGGGCCAAGCGGCCGGCTATGGGGCAACAGCCGGGCCGTCGGACGCCCACCGTTGCGCCGGCGAGCTTTGGTGCGGTGTCCGTACCGGCTATCATTCAAAGACTTGGCCTAAGTTGCAAGCGCTACGGGTCATGCCTCCCCCTCGCGGAAGCGGGCGGGGAAGCCGAGACACGCCGTGAATCCGTCCCTGGAGGCTAGCCTGCGGGTTCCCTCCCGCTGACGGTCTCGCCCTCCCGGCCCGCTCCCACTTCCCAGCAAAGGGGTGGTGAATGGTTACGTTGCAAGCGGCTGGGCCAGCACAGGCGGGCGGCTCACCGTGGATTTTCGATGCAGCGCTAATGCCGATCCCCCCGAACAGGCCTGGCAGCTGAGCACAATCCCAACGTCTCGCCTCCTTCAATCGGCTTGGTTCCTGCCAGATTAACGCTCCCCGGGTCGCATGATACTGTATTGGCGTATCGGCAAAAAACCCGACGACGCCAGAATATGCGAACGCGGTGCGCCCCGGCACGACCGACTAATGCGGCACGATTGGTAATCCGATTGGAATTGTCGGTGCGCGGCGCTCAGCACTCGGGGCGTTACTTCCGTTCTCACCGCATTGATTGCGCCTCATGAGCCGCTATGTCGCAGCGATAGATCAGGGTACGACCAGTACCCGGTGCATTCTTTTCGATCATTCGGGTTGCCCCACCAGCGTCGCACAGCGGGAACACCGGCAAAGCTACCCGCGAGCGGGATGGGTAGAGCACGATCCCGAGGAAATCTGGGCTTGCACCCAGCAGGTATTCGCAGAGGCCCTGGGCCGCGCACGCGCCCAGCCGGGCGATATCGTCGCGCTAGGCGTCACCAACCAGCGCGAAACGGTGCTGTTGTGGGACCGCCGCACCGGGAAGCCACTGCACCCCGCAATCGTCTGGCAGGACACGCGCACGGCGGCGGCATGCCGGTCACTGGCCGGTGAAGCGGGCACGGACCGTTTTCGTCACAAGACCGGGCTGCCTGTCGCAACCTATTTCTCGGGCCCCAAGTTGCAGTGGCTGCTCGACTCGATTCCGGGAGCGCGGGCCCGCGCCGAGCGCGGCGAGTTGCTTGCCGGCACCATCGACAGCTGGCTGATCTGGAACCTGACGGGAGGCCCCGCGGGAGGCCGGCACGTCACGGACATCAGCAACGCGTCGCGCACCCTGCTGATGAACCTCGCAACCCTCGACTGGGACGAGGAATTGCTGTCGGCGATGGACGTGCCGCGAGGCGTCCTGGCGGAGATCCGGCCTTCCAACGAAGTTTACGGTCCCGGTGTCGAAGCCTTTGCGGGCATCCCGATCGCCAGCGATCTGGGCGACCAGCAAGCCGCGCTGTTCGGACAGACCTGCTTTCAGCGCGGTATGGCCAAGAATACCTACGGCACCGGCTGCTTTTTGCTGCTCAACACGGGGGAGGAGATGCGACCCTCCCAGCACGGCTTGCTGACGACCGCCGCATGGCAACTCGTGGGCTCCCGCCCGGTGTACGCGCTGGAGGGTTCCGTCGCGATTGCGGGCGCACTCGTGCAGTGGTTGCGCGACCAGCTCGGCCTGATCGGCTCGGCAGCGGAGATCGAGTCGCTCGCCGGCAGCGTGGCCGACAACGGTGGGGTCGTCATCGTCCCCGCCTTCTCGGGGCTGTTCGCACCCTACTGGCGCAGCGACGCGCGTGGCGCGATCTTCGGTCTGACGGGTTACGCGGGCAAGGGCCATCTGGCCCGCGCAGCACTCGAGGCTACCGCGTTTCAAACCCACGACGTGCTGGAGGCGATGCGGCGCGACACCGGCATCGAGCTGACCGAACTGCGGGTCGACGGCGGAATGGTGGTCAATGAGATCCTGATGCAATTCCAGGCCGACATCCTGAACGTGCCGGTGGTTCGTCCCGCGGTGACCGAAACGACAGCACTGGGCGCAGCTTATGCGGCTGGACTCGCCGTGGGTTTCTGGAGCGGGCTCGATGAATTGGACGCACTGTGGCAACGGGACCGGCACTGGCTGCCGCGCATGAAAGCCGCAGCCCGCGGCGAGCTGTGCGCCAACTGGCGCAAGGCAGTCACCGGCACGTTCGGCTGGAGCCCCGACTGAACGCCGCGAACGGACGTGCCACGCGTCCGCATCCCGGCTTGATGAGTTAATGCCGAAACGGCTCAGTAGGCGCTATGATATGGAGCTGGCTGGTCGCAGATGGGTGGCACGCTAAGGCCTCCGTAACGGCGAGGCACCGCGCAGCCTCTACGACCCAGCCAAACCGGATGGTACGGGGGCCGATTCGCTGCCTACCGTATCGCGTTCTCTCACGACCCGCAATCTGGGGCACACCGTGCCCGGAGGTCGACATGACCAGCCTGACCAAGGCCTTGCAGCACATGCGATTTGTCAGTGCGCCACCCGGTGGCTTGGCTGACACCCACTCCGAAGAAGAACGCCGCCAGCAGATCGCCCAGCTGGCTTATTTCAAGGCGCTCGACCGAGGATTCGCACCTGGGCATGAACGCGAGGACTGGCTTGAAGCGGAAAGGGAGGTCGACGCTCGCCGTTATCAATGACGCGGCCAAGCGAAGCGTAAACCACAACGGGCAACGGATGGCGGGGTGATCGGGCAGGCTCCCGGGGCATCCAGCCATTGGCGTTACCCACCGAAAATCGGCTGACCCCCGCGACATTGCGGTAACCATTCACTCCGCTGCCGTGTTGGGTAGTGGGAGCGGGCCGGGAGGGCGATACTGTCTGCGGGAGGGAACCCGCAGTCGAGCCTCCAGAGACGGATTCACGGCGTGTCTCGGCATCCCCGACCGCTCCCGCGAGGGGGACGTGAACAGTTAAGACATTGCGTCAGCACCGCGGACACCCGGGTCCGCGGTGCAACGTCCGGCATCCAATCCCACTGGCCGAAGTGCTGCACCGACTGGTGCGATAAGCGCGCAGCACGGCTGCGACCTTGCTACGACGCTGTCCTCGACATCCAACGGGTGCTGATTGACTGGCTGCCCCCGGCGTCTTTCCCGGCTCGACACGCACACCGTCAGTCACTCAGAAGCTGCTCCCGACCGCTTCGTCCTCTTCCAGCACCCGCGTCGCCGAACCGACCAGCAACGCGTCGGGCGCGCAGGCGACCTTGGTGTTTTTGTCCGGATAGGGCAGGGCGTGCAGGAAGTGCCGCATGCAATTGATGCGTGCCCGCTTCTTGTCGTCGGACTTGATCACGGTCCACGGCGCATCGGCAGTGTCCGTATGAAAGAACATCGCCTTCTTGGCCTCGGTGTAATCGTCCCAGCGATCGAGCGAGCGGATGTCGATCGGGCTCAGTTTCCAGTGCTTCAGCGGATCGTCACGACGGGAGATGAAGCGGCGTAGCTGTTCCGCCCGGCTGACCGAAAACCAGTATTTGAACAGCAGGATGCCGCTGTTGACCAGCATGCGCTCCAACTGCGGCGTCTGTCGCAGAAATTCAAGATACTCCAGTGGCTTGCAGAACCCCATGACCCGCTCGACACCCGCGCGGTTGTACCAGGAACGGTCCATGAAGACCATCTCCCCGTGGGTCGGAAAATGAGCGACGTAGCGTTGAAAATACCATTGGCCGCGTTCCATTTCCGTCGGCTTTTCGAGCGCCACGACACGCGCTCCGCGCGGATTCAGATGTTCCATGAAGCGCTTGATCGTGCCGCCCTTCCCGGCCGCATCCCGCCCCTCGAACAGCACGATGATGCGCTGCCCCGACTCCTTGACCCAGCTCTGTACCTTCAGCAACTCGATCTGCAGTTCCTTCTTGAGCCTCTCGTACTCTCGCCGCCGCATCCGTTCCGCATAGGGATAGCCGGGCGGTAATTCGGCAAGGTCGCTATCCTCGTCACTACCATGAGGGGCCGTGGCCACCAGATGGGCGGTCGGTGCCTGGCTTACCGCTTCGATCTCGGCAGCTGCAACGGGGTTCGGTGGCGCCGCGTCGGGCCCGGCGCCGGAGGGCTCCGGGGCAACCGTGGCCGTGCCTTCCGCCACTCGCGTCGCCGGTCTGTTGTCCCCGGCGACCTCGGCAGCGGGAGAAGCCGGGGCCTTGGCGGCCTTGGTTTTTACTTGCGCCATCTCAGTCTCCGATGCTTTGGATAGTAATCCCCGCATTTTATCCGAACGGTCGACCGGGCGAAGACCGCGATCACGGCGCTACCCCCTGGACCAAGCTTCCGGCAGCGCCACGGCTTGTGCCCGGTCGTGACTGACGGTTAGCATGCGCAACCATGGAAGCGCCGCCGTCGGAACCGCCACCACCGCCGAGCTCCGACGAGGAATCCGTCGGCCTCGCAGCGCTTTGGCCCGACACGTCGCGCACCGGTGCTGCGCCCGGCATCGAAACGCACGAACTGAGCCTGATCGGATCGGGCCCGAGCGATGTCCGGGTATCCTGTGTGGACTATGGTCTCGATGACTGCGCGTTCCAGGCCATCGACGATGTCAACGCGTTCGTGGCAGGCCATCGGCCGGAATGGAGCGCGGTCCGCTGGATTCGGGTCAGCGGCCTCACGGACATGGGTGTGATTCGCGCGATTGCCGAAAAGTATGCCCTGCACCCGCTGGCCATCGAAGATTTGCTGCATCTGGGACAGCGCCCGAAGGTGGAAGACTACCCTGCGTCGCCCGAGCACCCGGGCCGGATGTTCATCGTCGCGCAGTTGGTGCGCTGGGTCGGCGGTGTGCTGCGGACCGAACAAATGAGTTTCTTCCTCGGACGCCGAACACTGATCAGCTTCCACCCGCGTGAAGAAGACCTGTTCGATCAGATCGACCATCGGCTCCGCAGCCGGGATTCGCGTTTGCGCCGCCACGATGCCAGTTTCCTGCTGCATGCCTTGCTCGACGCGATCGTCGATCAGTTTTTCCCGGTGCTGGAGGGCTTCTCCGCACGCCTCGAGGAGCTCGAGGAAACCGTGCTGGTGGGCGGCAAACCGGAGGTGCTGAGGGACATCCATCGCGCCAAACACGACCTCGTGCTGCTGCGGCGCACGGCATGGCCGATGCGCGAACTGGTAAGCCAACTGCATCGGGACCACCACGAGGGCCTGTCCGAGACGACGCGCACCTACATGCGCGACGTCTATGACAATCTGATCCAGATCCTCGATCTGCTGGAAACCTACCGGGAATTCCTGACGAGCCTGACGGAGACCCACCTGTCCACCGTATCGCAGCGCTTGAACGACATCGTCAAGACGCTGACCATCATCAGCACCATCTTCGTGCCGCTGACCTTTTTCGCCGGCGTCTATGGCATGAACATGCCGATCCCGGAGAACGAGTCCGAATGGAGCTACCCGCTGTTCTGGGGCTTCTGTTTCGTACTCGTCGGCGGGATGTTGTATATGTTTCGGCGCCGTGGATGGCTATAGGTGCCCAGTTCTTGGCCAGCCGAGGAACGGACCAACGCAGCGTAACCATTCACACCCCCTTGGAGAGGGACCGTCTGCGGGAGGGAACCCGCAGACGAGCCGACAGGGACGTCTTCACGGCGTGTCTCGTCTCCCCGGCCCCTCCCGGAACAGCAGGAGTCTGAACGGTTACAACGCAGCGGCTTCCCCCATTCAGGAAACCCCAGATGAAATTCACCGAGACTGAGTTGCCCGGCGTGTGGATCATAGATCTCGAGCCGATCGAAGACGACCGCGGCTTTTTCGCGCGGACCTATTGCGCGGAGGAGTTCGCGGCGCACGGCCTGAACACGCATTGGCCGCAGACCAACCTGTCGCGGACGCTGCGACCGGGAATGCTGCGCGGCCTGCATTTTCAGG
Organism: Methylolobus aquaticus; assembly: GCF_054172105.1. Lineage (NCBI taxonomy): Bacteria > Pseudomonadati > Pseudomonadota > Gammaproteobacteria > Methylococcales > Methylococcaceae > Methylolobus > Methylolobus aquaticus. The sequence goes on along the minus strand of NZ_JBSYXP010000003.1, from coordinate 168,622 downwards.
CGGAGCCGCATCCAGAGATCAAGCTGATCCGCTGTGCCGTCGGAGCGATTCATGACGTGCTCGTCGACGTGCGACCCGACTCACCGACCTTCGGACGCTGGCAGTCCTTTGAACTGACCGGGGCCAACGGCCGGACGCTGTACGTGCCAGGCGGTTACGCCCATGGGTTCCAGTGCCTTGCCGAGCACTCGGAAGTGTTCTACCAGATGTCGGAGTTCTATTTCGCGGACCTCGCGCGCGGCGTTCGCTGGGACGATCCGACGCTGGCAATCGACTGGCCGATGCCCGATCCGTTCCTTTCCCCGCGCGATCGGGCGCTTCCTTTCCTGGAGGAACTTGTCCGGTAGCAGGACGACATTCGCTTCGGCACATCGGACACGATGAGATACGGGATGTCCGGCCTTTGCCCTGAGGCCCCCGAGGACCCGAGCGGTCGCGGTCGGCTCTCGCACGAACCGATTGACGTCCGGTGAGGCCATGGAAGCCCGACAGCGCAGGAAGCCGGCAATGGATTTAATCCGTCATTCCGCAACAACGGATACAGCACAGTCCAGGATCGGCCCCGCCGCGCACATGGAGCCGCAGCACCTCCGATCGAAGCCATGCAACGACGGCGGCGCTCCGTGCCGGGCAGGGTCACCGTGACGCTGCGTCCGGGCCGGCATGTCTTGATCCTGTCGGCGGCCGCCATGTTCGGCATGGGACTGACCATCGTCGCGTTGCTGGAAATCACCCAACAAGCGCAAGAGCGGCGCTCCGCCGCCGAGATCGGCTACCAGTTCGCCGAGCATCTCAAGGAACAGTTCTCGAACGCGCTATCCGCGACGTATGCACTGTCCGCGGTAGTTCATCAGGGCAAGGGCACGGTGCGCGACTTCCAGTCACTCGCGCTCGAGGTACTCAAGCTCTATCCGGGAATCGACGCGATCCAACTGGCTCCCGGCGGGATCATACGCGAGGTCGTGCCGCTGGCAGGCCATGAGGCGGCCCTGGGGCACGACCTGCTGAAGCCGGACATCGGCAACCGGGAGGCCAGGCTGGCTCTGGAGACCCGTCAACTGACCCTGGCCGGTCCGTTCCAGCTACGCCAGGGCGGTGACGCCATCATCGGACGTCTTCCGGTGTTCCTGACCGACGCTACGGGCCAGGATCGGTTCTGGGGCTTTACGATCGTGCTGATCCGGTTGCCGCGCATCCTTGCCGCCGCTCAGTTCGAACGGCTGGAGGAGGCGGGCTACAACTACGAACTGTGGCGTGCAAACCCCGATAGCGGCCACCGGCAAATCATCGTGAACTCTCGAAGCCCGCTCGTCGGGCCGCCGGTAACGACCGCGGTGGACGTCCCGAACGGACAGTGGATGCTTGGACTGACGCCCGCGCGCGGCTGGTACAGCGGTACGCGCATCGCCCTCGGTACAGCCGTGGCGACGCTCCTGACGGCCGCGTTTGCGGCGATGCTGAACGCGTATCTCCGTAACCGGCAGCGCGCCTGGGACAGCGCCGAAAGCTACCGCCGGCTGTTCGACAATGTTCAGGAAGCCGTCCACATCTGCTCGTCCGACGCCCGTCTACTGGCCGTCAATCCCGCCGCGGCCCGCCTGTACGGACGCTCGCAGGAATGGCTTGCCGGACGCCCACTGAGTGCTGTAGCCGCTCCGGGCCGCAATGATTTCGAGAGTCTGCTGGGGCGCCTCCGAGAGTCACTGGTAGGCACTCCCCAGCGTGCGGATTTCTGGGGCTTGGACATCGCTGGGCAGCCCTTCCAGCTCGAACTCAATCTGGTTCGCTCGAACTATCGCAGCGAGCCGGCGGTGATCGCCGTCGGGCGGGACGTGACGGAAAGAGCCCGAGTGGCACGCCGCGAACGGATGCGAACCGCGATTCTGGAGCGGATCGCCAGCGGCGGAACGCTCGCCGAGATCCTCGAGGCACTCGCCCGGGACGTCGAGCAGGAATCCACGGGCACGCTGTGTTCGATCTTGCTGCGAGACGACACCGGAACCCGCCTGCGCTTAGCCTCCGCCCCAAGCCTGCCCACGTTCTACAACGAAGCCGTCGACGGCGTTGCCATCGGCGCGCATGTCGGCTCCTGCGGCGCCGCAGCGTTCCTGCGGCAACGAGTGGTGGTCGAGAACATCGCGGAACACCCCAATTGGGTTGGGTTCCGTGCCGTGGCCTCACGGGCCGGGCTCGCCTCATGCTGGTCGGAACCGATCTGCGGCCGCAAGGATCAGGTGCTCGGCAGCTTTGCGATCTACCATCGGGACCCGGGCACACCCCAGCCCGACGACGTCGAACTGATCACTCACGCCGCGAGGCTCGCGGGCATCGCCATCGAGCGGGACGCCGACCAGCGTGCCCTGCGCGAAAGCGAGGCGCGCTTCCGGGCGCTGATCGAGGGGGCCTCGGATGCGTTCTTCGCGCATGACCTGGACGGCACCCTGGTCGAGGTCAATCAGGCCGCCTGCGACTCCGCCGGTTACCGCCGCGACCAACTGCTTGCGCAACGTATCCCGGAACTCTTCGAGGAAGGCGGCGCCCTCGAAGACCGTCCGCACTGGGAAGCGCTGCAGCCCGGCCAATCGATAACGGTGCGATCCCGGCAGCGGCGCAGTGATGGTTCCGCGTTCCCGGTCGAGATCCGGCTCAGCGCCTGCGATCTGGGCGGACAGCGACTGATCCTGAGACTCTCGCGCGATATCACCGAGCGCGTGCGCAGCGAAGCCGAACTCGAACGGTATCGTCATCACCTTGAAACGCGGGTCGCAGAGCGCACGGCGCAACTGCATAGCGCAAACGCCCGACTCGAAGCGGCGAGCCGCGCCAAAAGCACGTTCCTCGCCAACATGAGTCACGAGATCCGGACTCCGATGAACGCGATACTCGGCCTGACACATCTGATGCTCAGCAAGAGCACTCGCCCGGAAGAACAGGGGCGATTGGGCAGGATTGCCGAGGCGGCCCAGCACCTGCTGTCGATCATCAACGACATCCTCGACATCTCGAAGATCGAGGCGGACAAGCTCCAGTTGGAGGAGAACGACTTTCGCCTGCAGGAAGCCTTCGATTACGTCAGCGCGCTGATCGCCGAAAAAGCGCGCGACAAGGGGCTAACCTGGGAAGCACTGATCGAACCGGAGGTCAACGGGCCGCTCCGCGGCGATGGGTTCCGCCTGCGCCAGATCCTGTTGAACCTCGTCAGCAATGCCCTGAAATTCACTGAACGAGGCTCGATCCGGCTACGCGCAGAGCAAGTGGGTAACGCTCACGACGGTGTCACCGTGCGCTTCGAGGTCGCGGATACCGGCATCGGCATCGCGCGGGAACAACAGGGGCGGCTGTTCAACGCGTTTGAACAAAGCGACAACTCGATCACCCGCAACTATGGCGGCACCGGCCTGGGGCTGGCCATCTGCAAGCGTCTTGCCGAACTGATGGGCGGACACATCGGTGTCGATAGTGAACTTGACCGGGGCAGCGTCTTCTGGTTCACGGCGCACTTCGGTGCCGCTGTAGGCGCCGCACCGAAACCCGCCCCAACCGCTGACGCTGAGTACACCGCGGAAGCCGTCGCCCGGCTTCATAGCGGAGCGCACCTGCTGCTGGTCGAGGATAATCGGCTCAGTCGGGAGGTTGCGCTCGAGTTGCTGGCCGACTGTGGGCTGACGATAGATACCGCCGAGAACGGGCTGCAAGCCGTTGCGATGGCGCGGACGACGGATTACCACGCCGTGCTGATGGACTTGCAGATGCCGGTGCTGGACGGTATCGAAGCCACCAGGCGGATCCGAGGCATCCCTGGACGGGAACGGACGCCGATTCTCGCCATGACCGCGAATGCGTTCGACACCGACCGCGACGCCTGCCTGGCAGCGGGCATGAATGAACACCTCTCCAAACCGATCATCCCCGCAACGCTGTACGCGGCGCTGCTGCGGTGGCTATCGCCGCGCCCCCCTGCCCCGGCCGCTGCGCCCGCCGCGCAAACGCCAGCGGCCCGGCATCCGGAGACCACCCCGGATTTCGGACCTATTGCGGGTCTGGATATCGAGCGCGGGCTCGATCACCTCGGAGGCAATCTCTCCAGCTATCGCCGCATGCTGCGCCTGTTCGCGGAACGGGCACCCCGCGACCTGCAGGCGCTGCGCGCGGCCCTCGCGGAACGCGGTGACGGCACGGCACGCCGTATCGCGCATACCATCAAGGGAACGGCGGCGACCCTGGGTGCAACGACGGTCGCGACGGTGGCCGCCAGGCTCGAAGCGGCGCTGCACGATGGAGAGCCTCAACCGCGGCTGGACGAGCTCATCGACGCGGTTGCGCAGACGTACAGCACCGTTGCCGCGTCGATCATCGAGGGTCTTGACCGCGACAAAGCAGAAGCGGCCGAAAACGGCCAACCGACGGCCGGAACCTCGGCGACCTGAGCACTCAGCGCGGACGCGAGGGCACCGTGGCAGCCGTACCGCCGAAGTCGGTGGGCGCCGGCAGGGATTCCCGCCGCGCCTTATCGAGGGCCTGGCGGTGATTAAAGTCGGCCGGAATGAACTCGACCGGTTTGCCCGAGCGCTGCGCGGCGATCATCTCATCGCGGGCGACATCACCGCCACCGATCGCGACGAGAACATCGCTGTTCTCGACCATCGCCTGCGAGGTCGGCGACAGGAGCGCAGTCCCTTTGAGGAAACCGCCCCAGGTGGGGTCCGGGACGAAGAACACCCGGTCGACATGGGGGGAAAGCGGCACGCGTTCGATGAGCGCCTTGGTCGACACGATCCCGGTGGTCGGAAACCCCCTGTCCTTCGCCAGTGCATACACGGCGCCGATCCCCTCAGCGGTCGCGCCGCCGTTGACGATCGTGGACTTCGGATCGTAGCGCTCGAGAACCCGACGGGCGTGATCCAGCATCGCGGTCGGGTCCTCGTACCCGGCACCCGAATAACCGAGAAACGTCAACACGCGCAGCTCTCTACCGGCGAAATACGCCCGAACGGCGGCCGGATCCGCCTCCGATGCGGTCCTGCCCGGGTCACCGGCGATGGTCATGCCCGCCGCCAGCAGGATCAGCAGGCCGAGGCACAGTCGATGGCCGCGGAAAGATCGGGCGCGAGCGGAAGTCATCGATCGTAGCTCCTGGAATCATGGAGGAAAAAGCTTCACTACATCGGGCCTGGCTCGACGCGACTTCGGATAGGTTCTACTACAAGCTGGCAGCGAATGCGGTAAGCGCCGGCCGCAGGGCGCGCCAGCCATCGCCGGTAGCGCCCGAGGTCCCATGTTCCGTGACAATCGGCGGCCGCCCCAGCCAGCGGCTCAGATCGGCCGCGTTGTCCAACTCCGGGTCGCTCAACGGCTCGGCGCGGTTAAGGACGATTGCGGCCAGCGTCAGGCCGTGGCGTTCGATGGCTTCGACGGTCAGCAGCGTATGGTTGATCACCCCGAGTCGATCGGCCGCGACGAGCAGCACCGGCAAGCCCAGGGCCGAGGCGAGGTCGGCGTTGAGCGCCCCGGCGGCGATCGGACTGAAAAACCCGCCCGCTCCTTCGACCAGCAGAAAGTCGTCGGCGCCGACCCCGGTTCGACATGCCTGCACCAGATCCTGCAGGGTCAGTCCCGCTCTTGATAGCATCGCGGCCCGCTCGGGCGAAAGCGCGGGCTCGAACGCATGCGGGCAAATGGTTTCCAACGGAAGATCGAGGCCAGCCGCGGTCCGAAGCGTCAGCGCATCGAGCGGAAGCAGCCGGTCATCGATCCGCTTGCAGCCCGACTCCACGGGCTTGCGGGGCTGCACGACGATCCCCCGCTCGCGCAGCAGGCTGGCAACGGCCGCGCCGACTTGGGTCTTGCCGACACCGGTATCAGTGCCGGTTACGAACAGCCCCCGCGAGAACGCTCGCTTCATCGGGTAACCCACGTGATCATCCGAGCTGTACCTCGAGCCGGTTGTCGCAAATGTCGAAATGCTCCGCAAACTGCGCACGGCCCAACAGCGCGCCACCCGTGCGGTAGGGGTTTGGCTGCCGGGTGAAGTCGAGCGGCGTCCCGTTCAACACGATCTCAAGTGGCCCGTTGCCGGTTTCGCCGAGACGATAGACCACTGTGACCGGACGCTCCCACAACACGATCTCGACCTCCAGGCCATCCAATGCGCACGGCAGTACGGGATCCAGCAGCAGCGCCGCATCGCGGAGTTCGAAACCCAGCAGGCGCTGATGGATCAGCCGGGTCGCAATGCCGGCACCGCTCGAATAAACGCGCCAACCGCCTTCCAGCGAAACCGTGCCGGCATTGACTTCGCCATAGCGAGCCGAGGCCTCATAGCGGTCGAAGAACGCCGCATCGGAGCTGGAGTAGTAGCAGTTGGCCTGTCGCAAGGCGGCATGCGGCACGAGTGTGCGGATGGCGATCGGGTTCGCGCGGCACAGCGCATCGAAAAACGCTTCGGCATCGCCGTGCCGGGCCATGGCCTCCGCGTAGCGAAGATGGGCATGCATGTACATCACGCCGATCTCCCGTCCGAAGAATGAACTGCTCTCGGCCCGCTGAAAATAAGTTTGTGGACCGCCATGGTAGGGCGGTGGCCGGTCGAACAGACGGGCACCATCAGGCGCCAACAAGTGCGCCTGGATCAGCGCGATGTGCGCACGCGCCTGATCCGGCGAAAAAAGATCGTTGGCCAAGGCGTGGATCATTGCCAGCAGGCCGTAATGCATCCCGGTCTGCGCGTCGCGGGGATGAACCAGATAACGGGTTGGGCCGGTTTCCGGAAAATAGGCGAAACCGGTCAGAACGCCATCGGGCAGCAGGTGTTGCTGAAAGTCGGCGAGGATGCGGGGCAGGCGGGACTCGATGGGAGCGGCCAGCGCTTCGCGGCCGACCGTCCGCAGCCCCTGCGCCAGCGTCGCCAACATCTGGTGATGCAGGGTCACCGTCCAGGCGCTGCACAGTCGCTCCCGCATGGACGGGTCGGCGGGCTGCAACGAATCATTCCAGTCACCATGGCCATAGGCGGCCAGCGCCGTACCGGGAATGACTCGGCCGTCGATCACGGCCAGCGCACGCTCGACATGCCCCCAAACCGTCGCCCGCTCCGCACTCTCGTCCCCGTCCGGGTGAAAGTACGGGAGTTCCTGATCCAGGATCGAGGCATCGGCCGCGGCCACCAGGTACTGCGCCAGCGCCAGCAGGGGCCAGAACACGATATCCCCATGCGAATCGCCGGCGCGAATGCCGCGGTCGCGATCAAAAAACGTGAACCACTGCGGCCAGTCGCCATCGGGGTTCTGGGCGCGAAACACACGACACAGCAAATCGCGCACCGGCGCGGTCAGGCCGAAGCCGAGCAGCAGCTCGACCGGACCCTGGCTGATGTCACGTGTCCCCCAGCCGCCGCCCGAGAACTGTTCGAGTCCGCGGGGTGCCAGGTAATGCACCATGGCGTTGTGAGCGAACCAGGGCAGAATCTCTTCGAGACACAGGATGCCAGCCGCATGCCGGTCGCTGGAACCGGCGCCCGGCCGGATGCGGGCGATCAGCAAGGGCGCCGTCTCGTCGAGAGACTGTCCGTCGACGCCTCGCGCGAGGCCGGCGCCCTTACCGGATTGGGGTGCCACCAGGTGTCCGCTGAGGTGGAAATCGGCCGATGCGGTCGGGCCCGTTATGACGACGAGGAATGGTTGATGGCGTGTCTCGCCGTCCGCAAACAACAATTCGTCGCCGCCGATCTGCTCAACGTGGGTTCCCGGACCGGCGTCCACCCGGAAAAATCCGTCGGGAAACCGCCTTCCTACATCCGACTCCGGGATGGCTTCGAGTACGACCCCGTCACCATCCCGACGGTATCGTACCGGCACCGGATCGGCCCCGTCGTCCCCGTTCAACGCGACCCGGTGGGAGAGCAGAAAGCGGCAGGCCGCGCCGGCCAGTACATCGATGGACAGCGACAGCACCGGATCTTCGGTACCGGCCGTGCAGGTGATCTCGATCAGCCCCGCCGGATGCTTGTAAAGCCAGCGCGCGCCTTCCGGCGTGATTTCAAAGGCTGACGGGGTTTCCAGCAGATGGAAGGAACCGCGCTGCTCGACGAAGATGCGCTGACCGCCCGAAAGGAACAGGTTCAGGTAGCTCCGGGTCGTGGACAGCAGGCGGTTGATGCTCACATGTCCTTGTGTGAGCAGGGAGTTGAACACTCCTTTCATCCACAGCGTCGACGTCAGCGAGGACTCGTCCGGGGTCAGGTGCTGTCCGGTTCGCAGCAGGTGACCATGCGGGCGCAACACCTGAAGTTCCTTCGTCTTCAGCACGACATGCCCGTTGGCCCCGGTGAAGAAGGACAACAGATTGCCGGCCTCCTCTTCCGGCGCCCGACGCTCCTCTCCAAAGAGCTCATCCAGCTCGGCCATCGTCAGGTCCAGGGTCGGCAACGGCTTTGGTGCGCTGAAAAGCGTTGGTACAGTGCGCACAGTCACGGGGTTCCCGGACGGCGATGGCGCCACGGCCTCGGGCAGCGCCAACGCGCGCTCGACGAACACCAGGTCGGCATTGCTGCTGGCCCCCGGATGATCTGCTTCGAACCAGGTGAAGAACCCGCTGCTTGCCTGTGCCCCGGGAACGAGGAAGATCGGCCGATCCTGGATCGCGGCCAAGGAGTGCTCGTGCTGGTGACGGACACCCGGCAGAGCCGGTACCGTCAGCCCGATCGGCAACGCTCCCGCGCGGTGAGCCCGACCGTAGAGCTGCAACGCATCGGTAGCAAAGCCGACGCCTTCCCTGAGCGAACCGATCAGCGCCCAGGGCTGGCGTCCACTCATCGGAAGATTCTGCCGCACGGCAAGCAGGGCACCCTGGTCGGGATGGGTCAGTGGCGTATGGTCCACGTATTGACTGACGTAGTATTCATTCAGCCGTATGGCGCCATAATGCGCCAGCGCGGTATCCTGGACATGGACCAGATCGATCAGCGCCGAGCGCGGGCCCACGTTCTGAAGTCCGAGGTGCCAGAACCAGGCCGTAGCCGTCTCGGCCAACACGAGAGTCAGGCGATAACGGATACCTTGCCATTCTCCGGTTGCCGTCAGTTGACGCCCATCGCAGCCGATGACGCTCGGGCTGGAGGGGCCAAGCAAGGGAACGCAAGCAGTGGTCGCACCGCGCCGGCGCAAATAGATGTTCGCCAGTCCCCCTTCGACTTCATCGCCGGGAAACAGGTTGAAGGTGATGTCGCCACACGCGATTCGCCGGACAGACCCGTTGGCGTTGCACTGGATCGACAGGCCACAAGCGTTTTCGAGAGACGCTGGAAGATTTTCGCGGACGTCTGCAGGACGGTTCATGCTTGAATTATCCCTGGTTCTAGTTGTTCTTCGCGGGACGTTCACCGCGCCCCGGTGGTCGCGACACATCGGCGGCGCGAACGGGTGGTGGAGGACCTAGGCCATCGCGCTACCGACACCCCGCTCGCCACGAACGCCGCGCTTGATTCGGCGCACTACATGGTATCAACTTTCGCTCACGCCGAATCTCATACCCGGCGTGTCCAGGCGCACCAAGCGACGTTTTCCGGCGGTACACTGCGGCGTGAACTAGAATCTGACGCTAAGGCCTGGGCCCAGACGGCGACGCGCGAGGCATACGTGCCGACCGCTACCGGAAGTCCCGCTCGCACCCTCGGGCCCAAGAGCACACCTCCGGCGAAGGGGTGCGCCGCCGACCCAGCGATCGCCAAAGTCGAAGTTAAAATTCTCTGCGCTTGGCGAGGGAGTAGACCATGAACAACACCATTTATTTCGATGCCCGCTGCGACGACGAGACTCGCCGCAAGCAGCTTTATGCAGGCCAGCTGTTCGTTTACTCGCCGACCGCCAATACCTTGGCCTTCTGCGATTTCGCCCGCGAGTTGATTGCCGATGCGTTCCAAAGCCTTGATCCCGAGACGGCACAGTATCACCTGCCGGTCGAGGAGTATGCTCGGATCCTTGGCGAGCTCAAGCCCGCGTTCATCCATCACCCGGAATCCAAACGACACCTGAGGAACATCCTGGACGAGTTTGGCTGCGATCTCGGGGAGACGTACTTCGACGTACCGAAGTTGCGCAGCTCGACCAGCGACAATTACCTAACCACCGGAATCGCGTACGCATGGCATCCCCACCGCGATACCTGGTACTCGGCACCCGCGTCGCAGATAAACTGGTGGATTCCGATTTACGAGCTGTCACCCGAGAACGGCATGGCTTTCCACCCACAGTACTGGGGAAAGCCGGTCAAGAACAGTTCGGACGGCTACAACTACTACGAATGGAACAAGCTGCATCGCGGCGCCAGCGTGACGCAATATTTGCGGGAAGACCCGAGGCCTCTGCCCAAGCCAACCGACGCGCTGGAACTGGACCCGCAGATCCGGCTAATCGGGCAAGTCGGAAGCATCGTGCTCTTCTCCGCTGCACAGATGCATTCAAGTGTTCCGAACACCTCCGGCAAGACGCGCTTCAGCATCGATTTTCGCACCGTCCACCGCGGCGATCTGGCAGACAGGGCCGGGGCACCATGGACCGACGAGCGCTGTACCGGCTCGACGATCCGGGACTATCTCCGCGCCACCGACCTGGCCGCATTGCCCGACGACATCATCGCGATTTACGACGACGAGACCGGTCACCACGGCGAACTCGTCTACGATCCCAACCGCTAAGCGGCGCGCGCGAGTCCTCGGTACGGCGAGCCGCCAACGGCCGGACCGGCACCGAACCCGCGTCTCGCGCGACTCAGGACCGCCGGATCGCAGCGGCCCAAACTAGGCCGAATGCGGATTCCTGTGTCGCGCCCGCTCCAGGGACGTAGAATATAAGGGTTCGGTTGGCACACCACGGAGCGCCCGCAACCATGTCTACCCCCTCCTGCGATATCGGTCTGATCGGCCTGGCCGTGATGGGCCAGAATCTGGCATTGAACGTCGCGGATCACGGCTTTCGCATCGCGGTCTACAATCGTACGACGGCGACGACCGAGAAGTTCGTTGCCGACCATCCGGACACACCCGGCGGACTGCAGGGCGAGGCGACGCTGGCCGGCTTCGTTCAGGCCCTGAAGCGACCGCGCAAAATTGTGATCCTCGTCAAGGCCGGCGCGGCGACCGACGCCGTGATCGACGGCCTTGCACCACTGCTGGAGCGGGGGGATATCGTCATCGACGGCGGCAATGCCCAGTGGCTGGACACGATCCGGCGCGAGAAAACGCTGGCGGACCAGGGGCTGCGTTTCATCGGGTCCGGAGTATCGGGCGGCGAGGAAGGAGCCCGCTTCGGACCGTCGCTGATGCCGGGCGGCGACCCGGCAGCCTATCGCGAAATCGAGCCGATCTGGGCTGCGATCGCCGCGAAGGTCGACCCGAACTCCGGGAAGCCGCTGGACGGTGCGGCCCCGGGGCAACCGGTGACAGGCGGGGTACCCTGCACGACGTACATCGGCCCCAACGGGGCGGGACATTACGTCAAGATGGTTCACAACGGCATCGAGTACGGCGACATGCAGATGATCTGCGAAGCGTACGCCCTGATGCGGAACCTGCTCGGGATGACGCCACCCGAGATCGCGGCGGTCTTCTCGACCTGGAATAGCGGGCTGCTGGATTCCTTTCTGATCGAGATCACGGCGGACATCCTGCAACAGCGTGATCCCGTGACCGGCCAGCCTTTTGTCGATGTCGTGCTCGACACCGCTGGCCAGAAGGGCACGGGCAAATGGACCTCGGTCAACGCACTCGACATGGGTGTCCCCGCACCGACGGTCGCCGAAGCCGTATTCGCGCGCTTTCTCAGCGCGGTCAAGGACGAACGAACGGCCGCGGCAAAAATCCTGAGCGGACCCAAGGCGAGCTTTTCGGGCGATCGGCAGCACTTCATCGACGCCATTCACGACGCCCTGTATTGCTCGAAGATCTGCGCCTACGCGCAAGGCTTTCAGCTGATGCGCCACGCCCAGACGGAATACGGCTGGCAATTACCCTTCGGCGACATTGCTAAAATCTGGCGCGGGGGGTGCATCATACGGGCCCGCTTCCTGCAAAAGATCACCGAGGCCTATCTGCGCGACCCGAATCTGACCAACCTCCTGCTGGATCCCTATTTCAAGGGCGAACTCGATCGCTGCCAGGGTCACTGGCGGGAGGTCGTGGGAGCCGCCGCCACCAACGGTGTCCCCGCTCCGACCTTCTACTCGGCCCTCGCCTACTATGACGGATATCGCAGCGAACGGCTGCCGGCCAGCCTGCTGCAGGCGCAGCGCGACTACTTCGGGGCCCACACTTACGAGCGCACGGACCAGCCCCGCGGGGTGTTCTTCCACATCGACTGGCCAGTACCCGGGCGACCGCAGATCCAGAGCTGAGAGGGACGCTCGAACACGACAGGCGGGGCGATGCGCTGCAATGCTCATCGCCCCGGCCGCAACCGGGAGCCATTTCGCGGCAACGACGACGCGCGGTCAGGATGAATCCGGCCGGCGTACCCGATCGAACAGCCAGTAGCACCCATGGGTCGCCATGACCCCTAGCATGAAGGCGCCGATGAAAAACTCGGACGCATGGTGTTGCATCATCTGTGCGGCGAACTTTCCGGCCAACACGCCGACAACCAGGGCAAAGCCGACGCGCAGACGGTGGACGATTTCGGTGGAGGTCATTTTCGTCTCGGAGCGGAAGGGAGAATAACGGATCATGGTAGACCGGGCCGTGGGCGCATGAAAGGCGGTGCCCGCCCCCCCGCATTGTGTAACGCTTCAGGAATTTAGGATAATAAGCTTGAAGTAATGGGCGCGGTCCTCTCGAGCCGGCTGATGATTTCCGGGGAATGGCCCTGGATCAAGCCGGATCCGTTCCGGAAGTCGGCCCGACCCGCATTCAGCCATTCAGAACCGTCGGTGGCACGACCGACATCCGGCTACGTGACGTAACGCCGCAAGGTACCTTCCCGTTTACATGATCAAGAACCGACTGATCCGTCTGCTCGAACACGCCATTGCTGCGCTGCAGGCCTCGGGCGACCTGCCCTCCGATTCGACGCTTCGCCCCGGCATCGAGAGGGCGCGTGACGCGCAGCACGGCGACTTCGCTTCCAGCATCGCGCTGAGCTTCGCCAAAGCCGCGAAGTGTCCTCCCAGACAACTCGCCGAGCGCATCATCCAACAGCTGCCCGGCGACCCGCTGGTGGTCAAGGTCGAAGTCGCCGGGCCGGGGTTCATCAATTTTTTCCTCGCACCCGATGCGCACACCGCCGTCGTCCGCACCATACACGAGGAAGGGCCGCTGTTCGGCCGGAGCCGGATCGGTGCCGGCCAGAAGGTGCAGATTGAATTCGTCTCCGCTAACCCGACCGGACCCCTGCATGTAGGCCATGGGCGGGGCGCGGTTTATGGATCGGTGGTGGCGAGCTTGCTGCAGGCCTGCGGCTTTGAAGTTCACCGGGAATACTACGTCAACGACGCCGGTCGACAGATGGACATCCTGGCGACCAGCATCTGGCTGCGTTATCTGGAGGAGTGCGGCGACGTACTGCCGTTTCCGAGCAACGGCTATCGCGGCGAATACATACGCACGATCGCCTGGGACTTGCACCATACCGCGGGCGATCGCTACCGGCGGCCGGCGACGGACGTGCTCCAGGGGCTACCGTCCGACGAGCCGGACGGGGGCGACAAGGAACTGTACATCGACGCGATGATCGACCGTGCAAAGTCATTGCTGGGCAACGACTACCGGCTCGTGTTCGATGCCGGACTGACGAGCATCCTGCAGGATATCCGCGACGACCTCGACGAGTTCGGGGTCACCTACGAGGAATGGTTCTCCGAACGCCGACTCGCCGACAGCGGCGCCGTAGAGGATGCGCTCGGCGTACTCAGGGAGGCGGGCTTGCTGTATCAGCAGGACGGGGCAATCTGGTTCGCATCGACCCGTTTCGGTGACGAGAAGGATCGCGTGGTCGTGCGCGAGAACGGCCAGATCACCTACTTCGCCTCGGACATCGCCTACCACTGGCACAAGCTGCAGCGTGGCTATGACCAGATTATCAACGTCTGGGGCGCCGATCATCACGGGTATGTGCCGCGCGTAAAAGGCGCGATCCAGGCCTTGGGGGGCGATGCCAGCCGGCTGCATGTGTTGCTGGTCCAGTTCGCCGTGTTGTACCGCGGTGACGAGAAGGTCCAGATGTCCACGCGATCCGGCGAGTTCATCACGCTGCGCCAGTTGCGGGGCGAGGTCGGCCGGGATGCCGCCCGGTTCTTCTACGTCATGCGCCGCTCCGACCAGCACATGGATTTCGACCTGAAACTGGCGACCTCAAAGAGCAACGAGAACCCGGTGTACTATGTGCAGTATGCCCATGCCCGGATCTGCAGCGTGTTTCGCCAACTCGATGAAAAAGGCTGGGCGAGGAATCTCCAGCAGGGCATGGATCACCTCAAGCGGCTGGGCGAACCCCATGAGGCGGCCGTCCTGTCGAGTCTGTCCCGGTACCCTGAAGTCGTAGAAAGCGCCGCTTTGAGCCATGAACCCCATCAGCTGGTACAGTACCTGCGGCAGCTCGCGAGCGACTTTCACACCTATTACAATGCGTGCCCGTTCCTCATCGATGACCACGAGCTGCGCGACGCCCGTCTGAATCTGATCGACGCCGTGCGGCAGGTTATCGCCAACGGCCTCGATTTGCTTGGCCTCTCGGCACCGGAAGCGATGTAGCATGCCCAAGGATTACAAAGACCGAGTCCCCAATTCATGGCGAGGCCCTCGGCGCCGGCGGAAGCCGGTGTGGGTCTGGTTGTTGCCGGTACTGGTCTTAATCGGCGGCGCCGGCACTTTCGCGCTGATCACGCATCAGAACAACGCGGCAACGAATGAGGAGGCGGCCTCGGCGCAGACGGCGGTAAGCGAAGAGAAGCCTGACCCGAATGCCACGACGGCGTCACGGGAAAACCCCAAGAAACCGGAACGCGCCAAAGGCAAAAAGGCCGGCAAGCCTGAGGCACCGCCGGATATCGAACTTCCCGAGCCGCGTTTCACCTTCTACAAGATATTGCCGGAAAAGGAAGTGATCGTTTCGGAGCGGGATATCGCCAGCCTCAAGCGAGACGAGAAGGCCGGGAAACCGACGGCTCCGGGTGGCTTCGTGATCCAGGTCGGTGCCTACTCGAAGCTGGAAGATGCCGAGAAAACGCGGGCGCGACTCAGCGAAGCCAAGGTGAAAGGCAAGATGGAGAAGGTGCTGATCGATAAGGCCACTTGGTATCGAGTGAAACTGGGCCCGTTCAGCACGCTGGCGGAAGCCGAAAAGGTCCGGGCGCAGCTTCGCAAACACCGCATCGACAGCGTCCTGCAACAGAGCAAGTCCGTCAAGTAAGCGTGCCGCCGGGATCGCACGAGCAGCTTCGGCCCGATCCCTCCCTCAGTCAGCCAGACGGTAACAGGGCTCGTATTTCGTGCCAGGCAGTTTCATCCGACCTTGATCGACGAAGGCGGACAGCAGTCGGTCGAGGGGTGCCATCACCTCAGCCTCTCCGCTAATCCTGAATGGCCCGCCTTCCTCGACGCGCCGGATGCCCTCGGCCTTGACGTTGCCGGCAACAATCCCGGAAAAAGCGCGGCGAAGACTTGCCGCCAGCCGGTGTCCCGCTTGACCGCGCTGCAGCTCGAGTCCCGCCATGTTTTCGTGGGTCGGCACGAATGGCGTCTGAAAATCCTGATCGACTCTCAGCAACCAGTTGAAATAGAACGCATCATTGTGCTGAGCGCGAAAGTTCTCGACCAGCGCCATGCCGCTCCGCACCTCGCGGGCCACGCGCGCCGGATCGTCCAGGATGATGCGGTAGCGCTTCTGTGCATCCGGCCCCAAGGTGGCTGCGATGAACGCATCGATCATGGCGAAATACTCCGCACTCTCCCTGGGACCGGTGAAGATCACCGGCAGCGGTATGTATTTGTTATCCGGCGTCAATAGAATGCCGAGCAGGTAGAGGATCTCCTCGGCCGTACCGGCACCGCCCGGAAAAACGATGATCGCATGTGCAACGCGAACGAACGCCTCGAGGCGCTTTTCGATGTCCGGCATGATCATAAGTTCATTGACGATGGGGTTGGGCGGTTCGGCGGCAATGATTCCGGGTTCGGTGATGCCGACGTAGCGCGCGCCGGTCAGACGCTGTTTGACGTGTCCGATGCTGGCGCCCTTCATGGGACCCTTCATGGCGCCCGGCCCGCAACCCGTGCAGACATCCAGGCCGCGCAGACCCAGTTCGTGCCCGACTTCCTTGGTGTAGTCGTATTCCTCGCGGCTTATCGAGTGGCCGCCCCAGCAAACGACGAGATTCGGATCCCGCTGCGGGCTCAGACTGCCGGCATTCCGCAGGATGTGAAAAATCGCGTTGGTGATGTTCGCCGGCGACAATAGGTCGAACGCGGGATTTTCGACGATCTCGAATTGCGTGTAGACGACGTCGCGCAGGACCGAGAAAAGATGTTCCCTGATCCCCTTGATCATGGCCCCGTCGACGAACGCGCCGGCAGGCGCGTTGACCAGTTCCAGCTGGATGCCGCGTTCCTGCTGCAGTACGCGGATGTCGAAAGTCCGGAACCGCTCAAAGATGGCTTTGCTATTGTCCTCCGTGCTCCCGCAGTTCAGTACCGCCAGGGAACAGCGCCGAAACAACTCGTGCAACCCGCTCTCGCTGGTATCGAGCAGGCGGTTGACCTCGAGCCGCGACAGGACCTCCATGCTGCGCTCGGGACTGACCAGAACGTTCACGGTGCCCATGGGATCCCAATTCTCAGGGACGGAAGGTCTGTTCGTCATCGTGTCTCCGCCGCTCCGTGCCGATCGCCGGCCCCGCGACCGAGATACCCACAGAACCTGTGGATAAAGTTGTGGAACAGGCCTGGGCAATGGCCGGAACGCAGCGTGATACGGGGGGATTCGTCACCTTGACCGGGATTTTTCCAGTCCATTGGCATTCAATAAAACCAGTGTCTTACATCCATCATCCGGGAACAACCACCGGGTCGATGATCAAGGCCCGCGACGCGTTCAGGCACCGCGTACCGTGTGTACAACTGTTTCGACAACGAAGGGGCGCTTTAGGAACTCGTGGTCCCAGTGCCGCGTTGTGCCCAGGACAGGATGTGCAGCCGGGTCAGCGAATCGGGATCGGCAGCGAGTGCCCTCTTCTCCGGTACCGAAAGCGAACCGGGGCCCTCCTCGATCACCTGATAGGTCAGCGCGCGCAACTGGTGACGTTGACGCCGCTTGACCAGGCGGTGAGGCAACAACGCGATGTGCAGCGAGCAGACGGCGGGGTCGCCGATCTTGCTTTCCAGTGAATCGTCCACGGCGAGCCGCGCGGCGGTCGCCTGCGCCAGATTGTCCTTCAGGTAGCTCAAGACGGCAGGGGGCGCGGATTCCTCCGGAGTCAAAAACAAGCCGAGACGCTTCGCGAGCAGTCCGAGGGCCGTGCTGCTCGACAGCATCGACAACGGAATCGCAAAGGCCAACCCCGCCAGCACCGGCAGGAACCACCAGAAGAAGCTCGGCACGTAACGGTAGCTGACGTAGCCGGCGAGAATACCGACGAATGTCTGTCCCCAATGGGCCAGAAACGCCTCCTTCACACTGAGCCGGTGGTCCGAACGCTGTTGGGCCAACCAGGCTGTGCTGCGACGCGACAAAATCGCCAATACGAAATTGGTCTGGTACAACATCAGGATCGGGGCGGTCAGCACTGAAAAGATGCTTTCGAACAGCACGCTGAGCGTGATCCGGACAATGCCGCCATACGCCTTTCGGTCCTCGCTGCGCACCAGCAACAGCAGCAGGCTCCAGACTTTGGGCAGGAATAGCATCGCCAGCGTCACGAGCAATACCGTCGTCATCTCGACCGCATACGACTCGGGCCAGACCGGGAACACGTTGTCGCCGAAGAAATAGACCGGCATGGTCTGGCTTTGTACATAGGCCTCGAAGCCCGTGACGAGCAGAAACAGAAACCACAGCGGCGACGACAGATAGGACATGATGCCCATCAGGAAATGCAGGCGGCTGAGCGGCGAGAAACCGCGTGCGAACACCATCCTGACGTGTTGCAGGTTGCCCTGGCACCAGCGACGGTCGCGCTTTGCGTAGTCGATCAGGGTCGGTGGCAACTCTTCGTAGCTGCCTTTGAGATCGTAAGCCAGCCAGACTTCCCAACCCGCCTTGCGCAACAACGCGGCCTCGACAAAGTCGTGGCTGAAGATTTCTCCCCCAAACGGTTCCTTGCCGGGCAGCTTAGGCAGCCCGCAATGCTCGGCGAAGGGCTTCACGCGAATGATCGCGTTATGGCCCCAATAGTTGCTGTCCGAGAGCTGCCAGTAAGAGGCTCCCGCGGCGAAAATCTCCCCGTACAGACTACTGGCAAACTGGAGGATACGCGCGAACAGCGACTTGTGGTTGACCGGAAGCGGAGGAGACTGGATTAACGCGACGGTGGGATGGGCTTCCATCAGGTCGACCATGCGTGTCAGCGTGGACCCGCACATCAGGCTGTCCGCATCGAGCACGATCATGTAGCGGTAGCGCGCCCCCCAACGGTGGCAGAACTCCTCCAGATTGCCGCTCTTCCGGGCAATGTTCTTTTCCCGGTTGCGATAGAAAATCTTGCCGTGCGCATCGAAGTCACAGCACATTCGATACCATTGGACTTCCTCTTCCAGCCAGACATCTGGATTCCGTGAATCGCTCAGTACGAACAGCTCAAATTCGTCGGCTCGCCCGGTATCCCGCAAGGATTGGTAGATCGCCCGCAACCCGGCGAACACGCGCTCGGGATCTTCATGATAAATGGGCATCACGAGGGCGGTTTTCGGCGGAGCCTGATCCGTCCGGCCGCCCGCGCGCGGCGGCAGACGAGAGATCGACTGCCGGTCCCCACCCCACAGCAGCAGCCAGAAGCCGATCGTGGCCTGCCAGAACGACGTGCTGACCCAGAGAATCAGCAACATGTAGAGGAAGAGCAACAGCAGTTCCTGGGGCGTTATACCGTTTTGCTGGAAGGCACTGGCGATCATGGCCAGCGCCGCAACCGTCGTCAGAACCACCAGGGAGAAGAACACGACGCGGCGCAAAACGCGGATGCGTCGCGGAAAGACGGTGGCGGCAGGCATGGAGTCAATCACCGGAGCAATAGAACGTCAGGAAGACTTGAAGAACACGAAGTGGAACGGCTGCGCCGGCATCGGCAAATGGGCTTCGGGAGGAGTTGCGATCGGCAGTCGCGCGATCAAGCGGGCCAGCTGTTCCTCCCGTTTGTCAGCATCACGCCCCTCGAACAGGAAATCGGCAGACAAATCCGGCTGGCCCATGGCGAGCGCAGCGCGCAAGCCTGCGAGCTTCGCCGCGTCCCGCACGGGATGCAACCCCAGACCCTGCGAGAGCGCTCGGTCGAGACGCCGCTGTACCTCTTCGATCGCCTCCGCGGCCAGCTGCTCCGCGACCTGCGGGCCTGCGCCTTTCCGAGCGTGAATTAGGCATTGCCGGGCGAGCGAAGCGCGCAGCGCCTCATTACGGATGCCCACGCGATCAAGATAATCCCACAGGGGTTGCGGCACGGGAGACACCTCCTCCGAAGAGGCGGCTACCGGCACGTCGGAATCGATAGCCGAACCTGTCAACGAGCGCTCCACTGGTAAATCCATGTTTCCGACAAGACGTCCGCACCGGCCTTCAGGACGGCGCGCAGTTCCACTGGATCCTGGTCCTCTTCCCGCTCCAGATCGAAGCTCACCCGCCAGATACCAAGCGCATCATTCTTTTCGACCGAGAGCTTTCCGATTTGCCCCGACGAGCTTCCGACATCCGCTACCAACCGCGCCTGGGGGCTCAACCGGCCGAGCGCCTCACCGGCGAAATCGACGACGAAATGGCGCCGCGGTCGGTCCGACTTGCCGGGACTGGCAGAAACCCGCGTCGCCACGACGCGCCCGTTCTGAGGCGCCATGCTCTCGTCGAGCAGAAAGTGAAGACGGTAATCGAAGGCCAGTTCCGACCCTTCCTTGATCGGTGCGTCCGGCACCCAAAAAGCGACGATGTTGTCGTACTTCTCGGCATCGCTGGGGATCTCGATCAGGTAGACGGCTCCCCGTCCCCATTCACCGCGCGCTTCGACCCAGACACTGGGACGAAGCTGGTAACTGGCTCCGAAATCCTGGTAGTGATCCGGGTTACGATCACGCTTGAGCAGGCCGAACCCAACCGGATTCTCCTCGCGGAAGACACTGATGCGAAGCTGCCGGGGGTTGTTGAGCGGGCGCCACAGCCATTCGCCGTTGCTACGCGCCATCAGGAGCCCATCCGAGTCATGCACCTCCGGACGAAAATCGTCCATGAATCGATCCGTGTTCTCACCGTGAAAGAACATGCTCGTCAGCGGAGACATCCCGAGCCGGTCTACCGGCTTACGGAAAAACAAACGGCTCTGCACGTCGACGGTGAGCTGGTACCCCGGCTTCAGATCAAAGCGGTAGGCCCCTGAAACACTGGGGCTGTCGAGTAGCGCATAAATCGTGAGCACACCGGCGTCCTTGGCCGGCTTGGCGATCCAGAACTCGCGAAAGATCGGAAACTCCTCCGCCTTCGGCAAGCCGGTGTCGACGGCCAGTGCGCGAGCGGACAGCCCATAAATCTGGCCCAGTCCGGCGGCGCGGAAGTAGCTCGCGCCCAGGAAGATGGCGACATCTTCGAAGCTGCCGTCGCGTCGCAGCGGGTAATCAATCTTCACTCCGGCGAACCCGAGATCGGGCGGCAGCGGGGCCGGCGGCTTGGCTGCGCCGAAATCGAACAGCTCCGGCGAGTAAGCAATGCGCGTCGGAGTCCCTTGATCGACGATGTTGATTGCGACCCGGTCGCGAAACATGTTGCCCCGATGAAATAGTTGCAACTGGAACGGCAGGCCTTCACCACGCCATAAGGCACGGTCGGATTTGAAGCGAATCTCCTGATACGCGTCGTAGTCGAGTTTGGCGAACTGCTCCGGCAAACCGCCATCGTCACGCACGTAGGGTTTTGCTGCCAGGGCCCGCGCTTTCGATGCGACGGCCGCGAAGTCGAAGGGAACGGGCGAGGCCGGCTCCGCGTGCGCTGGATGCACGAACAGCAGCACGAACCCCACCAGGAGGGTTTTGACGACACGGGAGTGGTCACTATGAGATGTGTTCACGGGCGAATGGGTCGGAAGCAGAAACTCAAGGATTGCGGGATTGGAGTATGACGATCATCGCAAACCCTGCGATGGGCCGGGGGACGGCAGGTCAGGCGCGGAACTTAGCGCGTGCGGCTCGACGTGTGGCGACAGCGCGACGGGGCTGGAGGTCCCGGTCCCGCAAGCCACCGGTAAGCCCAACCGCGCAAGCGTAGCCGCGTCGGATCAATCCTTCACTGCAGCGTCGGCGTGCCAAGCCGACCGCTGCTTCCGTATGCCTCAGAGTATCCCCTGCATCGCTCCGGGAATCGATATAGTATACCGGCACGACCATCAATACAGCATCTTCCGATCTAGCGCCGCAATCGCCGAAGAGAGGCTGAGGCTCCCGGAAACGAGCCGATCGCTCGCACGCCATCCGGGCCGGGCCCACAAACACTGATGGCGGAATGACGGCGCGACGCACACGCCAACGACACGCGAAACCCTATGAAGAATCTGGTTCTGATCAGGCACGCCAAATCGAGTTGGGAAGACCCGGAACTTGACGATCGCGATCGCCCGTTGAACGGCCGCGGCAAACGGGATGCGCCGCTGATGGGCGCGGTCCTGAGGAAACGCGGCCTGTCGCCCGACTCCATCATCTCCAGCCCGGCCCGACGTGCGTTGAAGACCGCCAAGCTGATCGCCGCGCAAATCGGCTTCCCGTTATCGCAGATCGCGGTCGACGACCGGATTTATCTCGCCGAGGCGACAACCCTTTTGGCCCTAATCCAAGGCCTGCCGGACGACTCGAATCAAACGATCCTGTTCGGACACAATCCCGGCTTCACCGAGTTGGTCAACACCCTAACCGAAACGGGGATAAGCAACGTTCCGACGTGTGGGGTCGCCGCTATCGAGTTTGCCGTCGATACGTGGGCCGCTGTCAGTCCAGCGGCCGGGCGCCTGAAATTTTTCGACTACCCCAAGCAACACCGGTCGTCGGGAGACTAGAACCCTCCGCCGCTCATTGCAGAAATCCGACGCACGATCGTCAGGACAGGCTGAAGAACTCGTTCTTTCCCTTGCGTTCCACGCTCACCTTGCCCTCCCGGGCCAGCCATCCGATGGCGCGTTGGACGTCGGTGCGCTCGAGCCCGATGCTGTCAGCCAGCTTCGTGGCGCTTGCCGGCCCACTCTCCGACAGAAACGTCCACACCTTGCCCGCCGCCGCGCCAATGCTCTCGTGGAAATCATCACTCATGTCTCGGCCTCTCTGTAGGTCTGATTCAATAAGGATTGCCAGCGTAAACGTGATCCTCGCAGCGCGGTTCCGCTCACCGCCGCGGATGAGATCGCTGCCGGGGTTTCGGCTTCGGCGCTGCGGCAGCCTCCTCGGGCAGCACGATGTTCAGTTCCAGCACCTCGTGATTGCCGTCTTCCTCCATCGTGACGGTGATCGCGTTATCGTCGACGTGCACATAGCGCCGCACCACTTCGAGTAGATCGCGCTGCAGCCGCGGCAGGTAATCGGGCTTATTGCGCTCGGAGCGCTCGTGTGCGACGAGAATCTGCAAACGCTCCTTGGCGACCGAAGCGCTGGACGTGTTCGGGGTGCGGGAACGGAAATAGTCCAAGAGCCCCATGGGATTAGCCTCCGAAGAGCCGGCTGAACAAACCTTTCTTTTCCTCTTCGACGAACCGGTGCGGCACGCGTTCCCCGAGGTATCGGCGGACGACATCCCGGTACGCCTGGCCGGCGTCGCTCTTCTCGTCCAGCGTAACGGGAGTGCCGGAGTTCGAGGCACTCAATACCGACTTGGATTCGGGTATCACTCCGAGCAGATGGAGCGAAAGAATATCCTGGACGTCGGCCACGCTCAGCATCTCGCCAAGGCGCACCCGCTCCGGCGAATACCGTGTCAGCAACAGGTACTCCTTGATCGGCTCGAGACCCTGCTCGGCACGCCGTGACTTGCTGGCGAGAATGCCGAGCATCCGGTCCGAATCCCGCACCGAGGAAACCTCCGGATTGGTGACGACAACCGCATCATCGGCAAAGTACATCGCAAGCGTCGCACCGCGCTCGATACCCGCCGGGGAGTCGCAAACGATGTATTCGAACGTTTCGGACAACTCGTTCAAAACCCGTTCGACGCCCTCCTGCGTCAGAGACTCCTTGTCGCGCGTCTGCGACGCGGGCAGGATCGATAGGTTATCACGCCGCTTATCGCGGATGAGCGCCTGATTCAGGGTAGCTTCGCCGTTAATGACATTGACGAAATCGTAAACGACGCGCCGTTCGCACCCCATGATCAGGTCGAGGTTGCGCAGGCCCACATCGAAATCGATGACCGCCGTCTTATAGCCCTTCATGGCCAGACCCATGGCAAACGCAGCGCTCGTCGTGGTCTTTCCGACCCCGCCTTTACCCGATGTCACCACAATGATTCTTGACACGTGTTTCCTCCCGAGAACCCAGAATTCGGCAGCGCTCTACAAATCCTCGATGATCAGAGCGCCGTCACGCAGAAAAACCTGAACCGGCTTGCCGCGGATCGATTCCTCGAGGTTTTCACTAATCTGATAGTGCCCGCCGATCGCGATGAGTTCCGCCTGCAGATCCAGACAGAAGATGCGGCTGCTGAGGTTGCCCTGCACGCCGGCCAGCGCCCGGCCGCGCAGCGAGCTGTAAATATGAATGTTGCCGTCGGCCAGCAACTCGGCACCGGCACTGACGGGTGCAAGCACGATGAGATCGCCCCCGGCCGCATAGAGGCGCTGGCCAGAGCGAACCGGCTGATCAATGACGCGCGACCCCCCGCCAAGTGTGGTCAAGGTCGCTTCCGCCTTCGGTACCGCCGCCTTTGGCGCTTCTCGGGCAGGCGTCTCCACCCGCTCCGCCAACACCGCCAAGCCGGCAGACTCAGCCCCCTGATTGAGTGCGCCGTGCCCGCCACGTACACCCACCGGACTCAGGCCCAGCGAGCGGAGCAGGGCGCTCAGACGCTCGAAATCCAGAGTGGACTGCCGCGTATTCAGCGCACCGAGTTCGATGACCACCGGCGCATTCCTGAAGAATTCCGGCGCGTTTTGCACTTTTTCGGTCAACTGCTTGGCAACCCGGTCGAGATCGCCGTCGGCGAGTTTCAGCGTCAGCAGATTGACCGAACCCGACTTGATCTCGAGGGCAACGGAAGCGGAAGGGTCTGTGGCTTGCGGGGGCATTGCGCGAGAGGGTGCGGCTTCCAGTGGAAATTTTTTCGTCAATTCTATCACTTACAAGCAGCAAAACGGCACTCGGGGTTTTTCGGCGGGCGCGGGCGCGTGACGTGACAGCCAGGCGCTTTGCCCGAATTCCACGGCACCCGTTCCAAGCGCCTTATATACCCGCGCCCGCGCGACAGTGGAGAGGCACCGCGCGGGAACACGCTCGACAACCGGCACGGGCCAAAGCCCGGCGCAGGGAACTCTCAGTGCCCCTTTTGTAAATGGAGCATGGTGAACAGGCCGAGCGGGGGCAGTCGATGACGCTTGACTTCACGCAATGAGGTATTTTGCAGGATCTCCTCGACCGGCATATCGGGCCGCCACCCCAGCTTGTTCGACAGCGGGGCCAGCAGGCTCTCGAGATTCCGGCGCATACCTTTGCGCGCGGCAAAGTGATTCACGATGATCACATCCCCGCCCGGCTTGCACACCCGCTCGATCTCGCTGATAACCCGCTCCGGCTCGGGGACGACCGACATCACGTACGCCGCGACAACGGCGTCGAAACTGTTGTCGGGGTACTGCATTTCCCGAGCGTCCATGATTTCCAGGTGGCTGACGTGTGCCAAGCGCATCCGCGACACGCGCCGGCGGGCCCGCTCCAGCATGTGGGGCGAAATGTCGATGCCATGCACCTGATGTTCGCGGCGATAGTAGCTCAGGCTGATGCCGGTGCCGACACCCACCTCAAGCACCCGGCCCGGCCGGTGATTCGTGACCCCTGCTGCCATGGTGCGACCGCGATAGCTCAACAGCCAACCGAAGGTCTGATCGTAGACGGGCGCATAGCGCTCGTAGGATTTCAGAATGGATTCCAGCTGCATATTTGTGATTATTCCTCAACCCCGATCCGTATTAATGACGCGGTCCCGAGAGTCGTTCCAGTTCCCCGCAGGCGGACTGGACCGGGACTGAGCTTCCCGGCTGACGGAGCGGCAGCAAGATCATAATGGCTAAGGCACGCAATTGGAATGGACTTGCCCTGCAGCGCGGCCGAGCGCCGCCCACTACCGAGAGTACAGATCGCGGCCGGGTTCGTTAAAATCACTCAGCGCATGGGAGACGGTCCCACACACCGCACGCCCTCGCGGATTTGGGGACGACGTCGCCCATGCTCCGCCGCACCGAGCGCCCCCACCCTGCAAACGGACGAGATGCCCGACTCATGACTGACCCCATGGAATCGCTGCTGGTGCTGGTGGACGGCTCTTCGTTCCTTTACCGCGCCTACCACGCCCTGCCGCCGCTGACCAATTCCAAGAACATGCCGACTGGCGCGGTCTACGGGGTGGCGAACATGCTGCGCAAGCTGATGGCCGAGTATCCCGACGCCGACGTCGTCGTCGTGTTCGACGCGCCCGGCAAGACCTTCCGGGACGACCTGTTCGCCGAGTACAAGGCGCAGCGCCCGCCCATGCCGGACGACTTGCGCTGCCAGTTGGAACCGTTGCAGCGCTTGATTCGCGCCATGGGCCTGCCGCTGCTGATCGAAGCAGGCGTCGAAGCCGACGATGTCATCGGAACCCTGGCCAGACGGGCCGCGGCGGCGGGTCGCCCCGTAGTTGTCTCGACCGGAGATAAGGACATGGCGCAACTCGTCGACGAGCGAGTCACGTTGGAAAACACGATGTTCGACAGCCGCCTCGACCGCGCGGGAGTCATCGCCAAATTCGGCGTGCCCCCCGAGCGTATCGTCGACTTTCTCGCGCTGACCGGAGACACGGCCGACAACATCCCCGGCGTGCCCAAGGTCGGCCCCAAGACCGCGGCCAAGTGGCTCAACGAATTCGGTGACCTGAATGAGTTGATCGCGCGCGCCGACGAGATCGGCGGAAAGATCGGCGAGAATCTCCGCGGCTGTCTCGACCAGATCCCACTGTCAAAGCAACTGGCCACGATCGCCTGCGATCTGCCCCTGCACCTGTCCTCGGACAGTCTGCGACGCCAAGCGGTGCAGACAGACGTCCTGCGGGAAATCGCGGCCGAGCTCGAGTTTTCGTCCTGGCTCAAACAACTGAACGGCACAGGCAGCCCAGCGCCGATGGCGGCCACGACGGCGCCTGAAGAACCCAGCCGCGAATACGAGATGGTCGTCACCGAAAGCGCACTCCACGCGTGGCTGGCCGAACTCGAACGGGCCGAGCTGTTCGCGTTCGACACGGAGACCAGCAGCCTCAATTACATGGACGCCGAGATCATCGGCGTATCGTTCGCGATCGAGCCGGGACAGGCCGCCTATGTCCCGCTACGGCACGACTATCCGGGCGCCCCGCCGCAGTTGTCGCGCGAGGCCGTGCTGGAGCGCTTGCGGCCACTGCTGGAAGACCCCGACCGCGCCAAGCTGGGTCAGCACTTGAAATACGACGCGAATGTGCTCGCCAATCATGGCATCGCGCTGCGCGGCATCGCCCACGACACGATGCTTGAGTCCTACGTACTGAACAGCACCGCGACCCGGCACGACATGGACTCGCTGGCCTCGCGCTATTTGCAGCGGCAGACCATTCATTACGAGGACGTGGCGGGGAAAGGCGCCAAGCAGATACCGTTTTCGGAGGTCTCGGTCGAGCGAGCCACGGAGTACGCGGCGGAAGACGCCGACGTCACCTTATTGCTGCATCGGACGCTGTGGCCGCAGCTCACGGCCGCCCCACGGCTGGAAGCACTCTACCGGGACATCGAGATACCACTGGTGCCCGTGCTGTCGCGCATCGAGCGCACCGGAGTGCTGGTGGACGTGGAGTTGCTCGCGGTCCAGGGCGGCGAACTGGCCACCCGGATGTTCGAAATCGAACAGGCGGCCTGCGCCGTCGCCGGACACCGCTTCAACCTCGGCTCCCCGAAGCAGATTCAGAGCATCCTGTACGACGAGTTGAAGCTGCCGGTCCTCAAGAAGACACCCACCGGGCAACCTTCGACCGACGAATCGGTGCTGCAGGACCTGGCCGAGCACTACGAACTGCCCCAGTTGATCCTGGACTATCGCTCGATGAGCAAGCTGAAGTCGACGTACACGGATCGCCTGGGCGAACAGGTGAACGCCCGCACCGGCCGGGTCCATACCTCGTACCATCAGGCTGTCGCGGCCACCGGCCGACTGTCATCATCCGACCCCAATCTCCAGAACATTCCGGTCCGGACGCAGGAGGGAAGGCGCATTCGCCAGGCCTTCATCGCACCGCCGGGCCATCGCATCATCGCCGCCGACTACTCTCAGATCGAACTCCGCATCATGGCCCACCTTTCGGGCGACGCCAGCCTTACGGCCGCCTTTGCCGCGGAAGCCGACGTCCATCGTGCCACCGCTGCGGAAGTCTTCGGTCTCGCCCTCGACGCGGTCACGGCCGACCAGCGCCGCTCGGCCAAGGCCATCAATTTCGGGCTGATCTACGGCATGTCTGCCTTCGGTCTCGCCAAACAGCTGAAGATCCCGCAGAAGGAAGCCCAACTCTACATCGACCTCTACTTCGCGCGCTATCCGGGGGTCAAGGCGTATATGGAGCAGACCCGCGAGGCGGCGCGGGCGCAAGGCTACGTCGAAACCCTGTTCGGCCGGCGGCTGCATGTCGAGGACATTCAGTCGCGCAACGGCCAGCGGCGGCAGTATGCCGAACGCACGGCAATCAACGCGCCGATGCAGGGCACGGCCGCCGACATCATCAAACGGGCCATGATCGCGGTCGATGCCTGGATTGAAACCAGCCGCCTGCCGGTCCGGATGATCATGCAAGTCCATGACGAACTGGTATTCGAGGTCGCGGATGCTCACGTCGACACGGCGTGCGCCGCGATCCGCGACCACATGGTCGGGGTTGCGGAACTCGCGGTGCCACTGGTCGTCGACGTCGGTGTGGGCCGGAACTGGGACGAGGCGCATTGAGGCGCCCTCACAGGCAACGGCGCCCCTGCGGAGCGCTACGGCGGGAAGCGATACAGGTCCTGACCCGGTATGGCCCAGACCCCCGTACCTCGACTGCGGGCGATCCGTTCGATCAGCATGTACTCCAGGGGCGCGTCGGGGAGCGCCATCGCGAAACCCTGTTCCAGGAGGTAAACCCCCAGGTCATAGCCGTCGACGTCGCAGTACGCGGGATGCGTACCGTCAGCATACTGGCCGTCACCAATGCAATGCACGAATTTCGAGTCGATCTTGAATTCGAGGGCAAGCCGCGGCTGCGAGGCGCAGGTGACCGGGAGCGTGAACCGCTGGCAGGTGTAAGCCATGCGCGGGACATAGATGCCAAACAGCCGGAAGGTCCGGTTCCTGATCCGGAGCGTGCCGTCGTCGTTGACGAACGCGTAACTGCTGACCTCGAACGCCGACACCGCCGACGGGAACAGGCAATTCAAGCTGGCCGCCAACAGGACGGCTGCCTTCCACCCGCGGGCGTGCGATGCACCGACGCCGACCGGCCTTGGCCGTCCGGTCCCGTTCTCGGGCACCGCTCCGACCGGATCCGGGCCCTCTTTGTCGGGCAGCACATTCATCGGGTGCCTTCAGCCGACCGCGGTTTTTCCGCCTCGGCATACAAATCGGCAATCAGATCCCGAAACCACCGTGGCCGACGCAGGACCACATAGAATCCGAGCAACGTCGTCGTCGGTATCGGACCGATGCCCAGCAGAGCCAGCACCGTCAAGGCGGCAAGGCATTTTGCGCGTGCGCTCATAGCGAGGCCCCGGAGCAGGCGTAAAATGAAACTTTCGCCACTAGACGCCCCGTGCCCGCGCTTGTCAAGCGAGGCCCGGAGGCCGGCACCTCGATCGCTTCAAGGGTTACGGCAGCCGAATGCCATGCTGAGCAAGATTATCTCCGGGGGACAGACCGGCGTGGACCGGGCAGCCCTCGACGCGGCAATGGCTTCTTTTTTTCCCTGCGGCGGGTGGTGTCCCGCAGGCCGGCAGGCGGAAGATGGCAAGCTGCCGGAGCGCTACCCGCTGACCCACTTGGACGGCGGCGGTTACGCTGAACGCACCCGCAGGAACCTGCTCGAAGCCGACGGCACGGCCGTGATCTACTTCGGCCAACTGGCGGGCGGAACCGAACTGACCGTTTACCTGTGCATCCAGCACGGTCGTCCCTACCAGTTGATCGATGGCGACGAAGTTGCCGTCGACCGTGCGATCCGCCTGCTCCGCCGGTTCGTCGAGGAGCGGCGCATCGGCGTTCTGAATGTCGCGGGCCCTCGCGCCAGTACCCGGCCCCAGGCCTATGCGTATACACGCGCCGTCATCACGAGCCTGATCGCCCGGTGCGCCGACTCGCCATGATCCTCGGGCACACGCCTCATTTCCTGTGGTTGCTGCCCGACGCGGCCAGCAACGCGCGATTTGGCCGTCTCATCGGAGACCTGTCGGCCCGCGTCGGCGCGGCCCCCTTCGAACCGCATGTCACCTTACTGGGCAGCCTCTGCTCGGAGGCTGCCAACACGATCGAACGGGCCCGTGGCCTGGCCGAGCGCACCGCACCGTTCCGAATCGCCGTCGAACACGCGGATCACAGCGACACCTATTTTCGGTGCGTTTATTTCGCCACAGCGCTGGACGCGGCGCTGATCGCGGCGCGCGCCGACGCGGAGCGGACCTTCGGCTGTGAGCCGAACTCGACGCCGTTCTTTCCGCACCTCTCGCTGGTCTACGGCGCGTTCGACCCCGCCACCCGGCGGCAGTTGGTCGCTGCGGCGCAGTGCGGGCCGCCGACGCATTGCATCGTCGATCGTCTGCAACTCGTCGAGGGCGCGCCCGATTATCGCGACTGGCGAACGATCGAAACCTTTGCCCTGAGCGGCACCCGGAACCCGTGCGTGCAGTCAGGGCGGGCCTGAACGGAGGACTTCATGACGAATCGATTGACCGTGATCAGCTCGCAACGGATCGGACAGTTGAGCGATACCGCAGCCGCATCGCCCCGGAGACGCCAGAATCTGAATCTGCATCCCGTGCTCGAAGACCCGATCCAGCGGCTATTCAACGCCATGGAACCCGGCACCTACGTGCGGCCGCATCGGCATGCGCGGGAACGAGGCTGGGAACTGATGATGGCCGCGCGGGGCGCTTTCTCCATTCTGACCTTCGATGACGAGGGCAGGGTACTCGAACGCGTCGATCTCGGAGCTGGGCAGGCGGCTGCGGCCGAAATCCCTGCGAATACCTGGCATGCGGTCGTCGTGATGGCACCCGGCACAGTCATGTTCGAGGTCAAGCCGGGCCCCTACTGCGCCGTCAGCGACAAGGACTTTGCGGCCTGGGCGCCCGCGGAAGGTGCGCCCGACGCGGCCCGCTACGTTGCGTGGTATGAGCACGCCCGGCCCGGCGACCGGATCGCCTGATGAGAGAGCTCCGGAGCGAGCTGTCCGCCTTGACGGATCAGGCTTTACCGAGTATTTTGGCCGACCATTTGCCTTTTGCTTACCATACTTCGCCGGGCGCCCTCA
Organism: Methylolobus aquaticus; assembly: GCF_054172105.1. Lineage (NCBI taxonomy): Bacteria > Pseudomonadati > Pseudomonadota > Gammaproteobacteria > Methylococcales > Methylococcaceae > Methylolobus > Methylolobus aquaticus. The sequence continues at coordinate 137,720 of NZ_JBSYXP010000003.1, read as the reverse complement.
AGCGCCCCGTGTCTTTTTGAGGGTTGTCGATCGTGGAGCTGAGCGGCGCGGAAATCGTTATCCAGTGTCTGAAGGACGAGGGTGTCGAGTACATCTTCGGTTACCCGGGCGGCGCGGTCCTGCATATCTACGACGCGCTGTTCAGGCAGGAGGACGTCAAGCACATCCTGGTTCGCCACGAGCAAGGCGCGACGCATGCCGCTGACGGCTACGCCCGGTCGACCGGCAAACCCGGCGTCGTGCTGGTGACCTCGGGCCCCGGCGCGACGAACGCCGTCACCGGCATCGCGACGGCCTACATGGACTCGATCCCGATGGTCGTGCTGAGCGGCCAGGTCCCGCTGCCGGTCATCGGCAGCGATGCATTCCAGGAATGCGACACGGTCGGTATCACGCGCCCCTGCGTCAAACACAACTTCCTGGTCAAGGACGTCCACAAGATCGCCGAAACGATCAAGAAGGCGTTCTACATCGCCACGACCGGCCGGCCGGGGCCCGTCGTCGTCGACATCCCTAAGGACATCACCGACCCGCGGGTCAAGATTCCTTACGAGTACCCGCGCAGCGTGAGCCTGCGTTCCTACCATCCGTCGACGAAGGGCCACCGCTGGCAGATCAAGAAGGCGGTCGAACTGCTGTTGTCCGCCAAGCGGCCGATGGTCTACAGCGGCGGCGGCGTCGTACTCGGCAATGCCGCGGACGAACTGACCCGGCTGGTCGACCTGCTCGGCTTTCCGATCACCAACACGCTGATGGGCCTCGGAGCCTATCCGGCCACGGCGCAGCACTTCGTCGGCATGCTCGGGATGCACGGCACCTATGAAGCCAACATGGCGATGCACGATTGCGACGTGCTGCTCGCCGTCGGTGCGCGGTTCGACGACCGCGTGACCGGCAAGATCGCCGAGTTCTGCCCGTATGCCAAAATCGTCCACATCGATGTCGACCCGGCATCGATTTCGAAGACGGTGCGTGTGGATGTGCCCATCGTCGGCGAGGTAGCGTCGGTGTTGACCGACCTCTGCGACATGATCCAGGCCGGTGAACGCCGCCCCGACCGCGAAGCCCTGGCGGCCTGGTGGGACCGCATCTCCCACTGGCAAAAGGTCGACTGCCTGCGGTTCGACCGCAGCGGCACGGTCATCAAGCCGCAGTACGTGGTCGAACAGTTGTATGAAGCCACTCATGGAGAAGCCTTCGTCACGTCGGACGTCGGCCAGCACCAGATGTGGGCGGCCCAGTTCTACAAGTTCGACAAACCCCGACGCTGGATCAACTCCGGCGGCCTGGGCACCATGGGCTTCGGCTTGCCCGCTGCCATCGGCGTCAAGCTCGCGCATCCGGACTCCGAGGTCTGCTGCATCACCGGCGAAGCCAGCATCCAGATGTGCATCCAGGAACTGGCGACGGCGCTGCAATACCGGACTCCGATCAAGATCGTGAACCTGAACAATGGGTACATGGGCATGGTGCGCCAGTGGCAGGAGTTCAGCTACGAAAGCCGCTACTCGCATTCGTACCTGGAGACCATCCCGGACTTCGTCAAGCTGGCCGAGGCCTACGGCCATGTCGGCATGCGTATCGAGAAGGCCGCCGACGTGCGGCCGGCGCTGGAGGAAGCCTTGAGGCTCAAGGATCGCACGGTGTTCATGGACTTCCTGACCGATCCGACCGAGAACGTCTATCCGATGATCGAAGCCGGCAAGGCCCACAACGACATGCGTTTGTCCCCGGGCATGATCGACGCGAGGGAGCTGGCCTGACCATGCGCCACATCATTTCGATACTGATCGAGAACGAAGCCGGCGCGCTGTCGCGGGTCTCCGGGTTGTTTTCCGCCCGCGGCTACAACATCGAATCCCTGACGGTCGCGCCGACCCAGGATCCGAGCCTGTCGCGCATGACACTGGTGACCTCGGGCAGCGACGAGATCATCGAGCAGATCACCAAGCAGCTCAACAAGCTGATCGACGTCGTCAAGCTGATCGACCTGTCGGAGTCGTCCCACATCGAGCGCGAGCTGATGATGGTCAAGGTGCGCGCGGTGAACGGTGCGCGCGAGGAAATCAAGCGCCTGGCCGACATCTTCCGCGGCAAGATCATCGACGTGACCCCCGGCACCTTCGTAATCGAGATCACCGGCGAGAAATCGAAGGTGGATGCCTTCCTGAGCGCGCTCGCCGAGGACTCGATCATCGAAGTCGTGCGCACCGGCGCATCCGGCATATCCCGCGGCGATCGGGGCCTGACGCTGTAGGCTCGCGCCCGACCATCCCTTTTCATGAATTCGGCCAGAAACCAATAGAAAACAGAGGAATCCCCATGCACGTCTACTACGACAAAGACGCCGACCTGTCGATCATCCGCGGCAAAAAGGTCGCGATCATCGGTTACGGCTCACAGGGCCACGCCCATGCCAACAACCTCAAGGAATCGGGCGTGCATGTCATGGTGGCGCTGCGTCCCGGCTCGGCATCGGCCGCGAAAGCCGAGGCCGCCGGCCTGACCGTGCTGCCCTTGACCGATGCCGTCAAGGAAGCGGATGTCGTCATGGTGCTGGCGCCGGACGAACACCAGGCCAAGCTCTACGCCGAGGAGATCGAGCCGAACATCAAGCAGGGCGCCGCACTCGCGTTCGCACACGGCTTCAACATCCATTTCGAACAGATCCAGCCGCGCGCCGATCTGGACGTCATCATGGTCGCACCCAAGGGTCCGGGCCACCTGGTGCGCTCGACCTACACCCAGGGCGGCGGCGTGCCGAGCCTGATCGCGGTATTCCAGAACGCCAGCGGGCGTGCGAAGGAATTGGCGCTGTCGTACGCTTCGGCGAACGGCGGTGGCCGCGCCGGCATCATCGAGACCTCGTTCCGCGAGGAGACCGAAACGGATCTGTTCGGCGAACAGGCCGTGTTGTGCGGCGGCGCGACGGCATTGGTGCAGGCCGGTTTCGAGACGCTGGTCGAAGCGGGCTATGCGCCGGAGATGGCGTACTTCGAATGCCTGCACGAACTGAAGCTGATCGTCGACCTGATGTACGAGGGTGGCATCGCCAACATGCGTTACTCGATCTCGAACACGGCCGAGTACGGTGACCTGACCCGCGGCCCGCGCGTGATCACCGACCAGACCAAGGCCGAGATGAAGAAGATCCTCGGCGAGATCCAGCGCGGTGAGTTCGCGCGCGAGTTCATCCTCGAGAATCAGGCTGGTTGCGCAACGCTCAAGGCCAAGCGCCGACTGGGCCGCGAACACCCGATCGAGGAAGTCGGCGCACGCCTCCGCGACATGATGCCGTGGATCAAGGCGAACAAAATCGTCGACAAGTCGAAGAACTAGCCGCTCGCCCAGCGCCTGACAGCCACTCCGCCCGCACCGGGAGCCTTATCGATGGACGAACCCGTCGTTCCGCGCAAGCGCGGCCGCGGCATCTATTTGCTGCCGAACCTGTTCACGACGGCAGCGTTGTTCGCGGGCTTCTACGCGATCACGGCGGCCCTGGGCCAGAACTTCGAGCACGCTGCCGTCGCGATCTTCATCGCGATGGTGCTCGACGGTCTGGACGGGCGGGTGGCGCGGCTGACGAATACGCAGAGCGCCTTTGGCGCCGAGTACGACAGCATGGCCGACCTGACCTCGTTCGGGATCGCGCCCGCGGTGGTGCTGTATATCTGGTCGCTGCACTACCTCGGCAAGCTCGGCTGGGTCGCGGCCTTCGTGCATGCGGCGGGGGCGGCGCTGCGGCTGGCGCGCTTCAACACCCAGATCGCCACCGCCGACAAGCGCTATTTTCAGGGTCTGCCCAGCCCGTCGGCGGCGGCCATCCTGGCGGGTTTCATCTGGTTCGGTATCGAGCACGGCTTCGAGGGCGAAACCCTGCGCCACATTGCGCTGGCGCTGGCGATGATGACCGGCTTGCTGATGGTCAGCAATTTCCGCTACTACAGCTTCAAGGACGTGGATCTGCGCGGGCGCATTCCCTTCGTGCGGGTGATCGTCATGATGCTGGCCTTCGGCGTGATCTTCACCAATCCGCCGCTGATGCTGTTCGCCTTGTTCACGGCCTATGCGATATCGGGGCCGGTACTGACGGTGCTGCTGCGCAAACGCCGGCGTGAGCGACGGACCTGACCGATCCTGACCACGGTTCTTGGCAGAACGAGACGCGGGCGGTATAGTCCTGTTGCCCCTGAAAAAATACCTGCGATGAACTGCCTTTCCTCCAATCGAACGCTGAACCGCCTTTCCGTGACGATGCCGACAGCGGCAGCGCGCGGCAGCTTGCGTTCGATCCGCCTGCCGGCGCTGCTGCTGCCCTGAGGGGCAGACACACCAAACTCCCATACCCCCTGCATTTCGTCTGCCGCCGTTGAACCGGCGCCACTGCAATCGATGGATTTTGGAGCATCGCCATGAGCGACAAACTGATCATTTTCGATACCACGCTGCGCGACGGCGAACAAAGCCCCGGCGCCTCGATGACTCGCGACGAGAAGGTCCGCATAGCCCGGGCGCTGGAAAGACTGCGCGTGGACGTCATCGAGGCCGGGTTTCCGGCCGCGAGCCCCGGTGACTTCGAATCGGTGCAGGCGGTTGCCCGCGCCGTCCGCGACAGCTCAGTCTGCGGCCTGGCCCGCGCGCTGGACCGCGACATCGACCGGGCCGGCGAAGCCCTGAAGGACGCGCAGCGGCCGCGCATCCACACGTTCATCGCCACCTCGCCGATCCACATGCAGCGCAAGCTGAACATGACGCCGGATCAGGTCGTGGAACACGCGGTCAAGGCCGTGCGGCGCGCACGGCAGTACGCGGACGACGTCGAGTTTTCGCCCGAGGACGCGGGCCGCTCCGAAGAGGATTTCCTGTGCCGCATACTCGAAGCCGTCATCGATGCCGGCGCGCGGACACTGAACATTCCGGATACGGTCGGCTACGCCATGCCGGATCAGTTCGGAGGGATGATCGGCCGACTGATCGAACGGATCCCCAATTCGGACAAGGCGATCTTTTCGGTCCATTGCCACAATGATTTGGGCCTGGCCGTCGCGAATTCGCTGTCCGCCGTGATGCACGGCGCCCGTCAGGTCGAATGCACGATCAATGGCCTCGGCGAACGGGCCGGCAATGCTGCATTGGAGGAGATCGTCATGGCCGTCAGGACGCGCCGCGATTTCTTCCCGTGCCACACCGACATCGACACGCGGGAGATCGTCGCGTGCTCGAAGCTGGTTTCGAACATCACCGGCTTTCCGGTGCAACCGAACAAGGCCATCGTCGGAGCCAATGCCTTTGCCCATGAGTCGGGCATCCACCAGGACGGCGTCCTGAAGAGCCGCGAAACCTACGAGATCATGTCAGCCGAGGAAGTGGGCTGGACCGCCAACCGGATGGTGCTGGGCAAGCACTCCGGCCGCAATGCGTTCCGCACCCGGATGCAGGAACTCGGCATCGATTTCGCTTCCGAACAGGATCTGAACGCCGCTTTCCAGCGGTTCAAGGAACTGGCCGACAAGAAGCACGACATCTTCGATGAGGATCTGCAGGCCCTGATCACCGAGGCCGGAGTCGAGGCAGAAGACGAGTGCGTGCGTCTGGTCTACCTGCACGTCTGCTCCGAGACCGGTGAGGTACCCAACGCCCGCGTGACAGTGAAGGTCGACAACGAGGAGTTGACCGGGACGGCCGTGGGCGGCGGCGCGGTCGACGCCAGCCTCAAGGCGATCGAGTCGCTGGTGCATGCCGAAGCCAACCTGCAGCTCTATTCGGTCAACGCGATCACCAGCGGCACCGATTCGCAAGGCGAGGTCACCGTGCGTCTCGAGAAGGGCGGGCGCATCGTGAACGGACAGGGTGCCGATACCGACATCGTGATCGCCTCGGCGAAAGCCTACGTCAACGCGGTCAACAAGCTGCGGACGAGCAAACAGCGCATGCACCCGCAGGTCGGCGACGTCTAGGATCGCCGCAGTGGAACGTGAGGCCCTGCGTCTGGAGTATCTCGCGGCGATGGGGATAGAGGCCTGGGTGCCGCGCCGTGCCGCCGGTGCGGGCGCCATCGAAACCGCCTCGGCGGTTTCGGACAACGAAGCCGCCGAGGAGCTCCAGGCGCCGCTGACCGCGCCGCCGAGCCCTCCCGCTGCGCTGGAGATCCCGTTCGCCGCCCCCGCCCAGCCCAGCGAACCCGTCCAGACCGCCGGGGTGGATGCAATCGGTCACCTCGACTGGGACGAACTCGAGTTCCGTGTGGCCAAATGCAAGGCCTGTGAGCTGCATGCCACCCGGACGCAGACCGTCTTCGGTGTCGGTGATCGCACCGCGCGCTGGCTGATCATCGGAGAGGCGCCGGGCGAACAGGAGGATCTGAAGGGCGAGCCCTTCGTGGGCCGGGCCGGACAACTGCTGAATGAAATGCTGCGCGCGATCGGGCTGTCGCGCGACACCGTCTATATCGCCAATGTGCTCAAATGCCGCCCACCGCGGAACCGGGATCCGTCTCCGGCCGAGGCCGGCTCCTGCGAGCCGTTCCTCCACCGCCAGGTGGCGCTGATTGCGCCCGACATCATCGTTGCGGTCGGCCGCATCGCCGCGCAGAACCTGTTAAAAACCGCGACGCCGATCGGTAAACTACGCGGCACCGTCCATCGTTATCAGGGCATTCCGCTGGTGGTCACCTACCATCCGGCCTACCTGCTGCGCAGCCCTGGGGAAAAGCGGCGCGCCTGGGACGACCTGCAGCTGGCCGTCAAAACGTTCCGCGAACAACAACAGCAAAAGGGAAACGTCGTTTCGTCATGTTCGAATGGCTCGATCGGGTAAGACGCTGGATGTCCTACGACGCCGAGATCGACTTTTACTACAAGCACTTCCCCAGCCTGATCGAACAGGCCGAACTGCGATTCCGGCCGATGCGCCGAGCGGACGTGTCGGTGGTTTCGGCGATCGAGGAAGCCGCTTATGAGTTTCCCTGGGAACCGCTCGCGTTCCGCGACTGCCTGACCGTCGGCTACAACTGCTGGATTGCCGAGAAAGCCGGCGAGATCATGGGCTACGGGATCGTCTCGGTGGGAGCGGGAGAATCGCACGTCCTGAACGTTTGCGTCGCGCCGCATGCGCAGGGCCAGGGCGTTGGCCGCCGGATACTCGAAAAGCTGATGGAGGTCGCGCGCGGCTACCGCGCCGAGACCATCATGCTCGAGGTGCGCCCGACCAACCGGGTTGCGCTGCGGCTGTACCGAAACATGGGCTTCAACGAGATCGGCACCCGCCGCGACTATTATCCTGCTCGGGACGGGCGCGAGGATGCGCTGGTACTGTCCCGTTCGCTGTCAGACTAGGCCGCGGTCAGCCGGCCCAGGTCGCCACCCGATTGACGAGGAGCCCCCCAATGCATTTCCACTGCAGATTTCCCATCCTCCTCGCCCTAATGGCGGTGCTCGCAGTGGCACTGGTAACCCCCCGTCAGGCACATGCCGACGAAACCCTGCGGATGGCGATCAGCGACTGGCCGCCCTATGTCGAGACCACCGCCCCGAGCCAGGGCCTCGCCATCGAGATCGTCCGGACCGCGCTGGACCGGATCGGTTACGACATGGCGCTGGCCGACGAACCCTGGTCGCGCACGCTCGAGGGCGCTTCGATCGGCGTCTATGATGCCTTGGCCGCCGCCTGGTATAACGCCCAGCGCGCCGGCAACTTCCTGTTCAGTCAGCCGTACCTGATCAACGAAATCAAGTTCATCAAGCGCCGCGGCGACCCGTTCCAGTTCCGCAGCATCGACGATTTGCGGGGACGGGTCGTCGGCATCGTCAAGGACTACGCTTACGACGACCGCTTCGATCAGGCGCGCGGCCTGACCCGCTTCGTCAACAACCATGTGCTCGAGAACCTGTTGCTGATGATGCAGGGACAGGTGGATGTGACGCTGGACGATGAGCGCGTGCTGCGCTACGAGATCAACCAGTACATGTCGAACAGCCGCGATGCATTCGAGATCCTGCCCGAGCCCTTCTCCCGCCGTGGACTGTGCTTCGCGATGAACCGCCAGCACCCGAAGGCGCGCGAAATCATCAAGGCCTTCGACGCCGAAATCCGCGAGATGCAGGCGGACGGCACATTTCGCACCATACTCGCCAAGTATTGACCGGGCTACCAGGCCCATTGCCAAGCGCAGTGCGGGCAGTCCCGAAGGGCCAAGCGATGGTGCGCCCGAGCGCGGCGCCCGGCCCTCGTCAGCGCCGGAACCATTGCCGCGGGTCGTACCAGTGGCCATCGTCCCGCTCGTCCTTGCGAAACTCCCACGGCGGCACCGGACGGGCTTTTGCCCACAGGCCGAGCCGGGCCCGTCGCGCTGCAGCCTCGGCGGCCAAATAGCGTTCATCCTTGCCGTATCTGCGGTAGACCCAGGCCATACCGCGAGCCACCTGCTCCAGATTGATGTCGTAACCGCCCCACAAGACCTTGCCGACCAGGCGGTGATAGCGATCGACCGTTGTGACCTCGACCGAAACGTCACGCTTGTAGACAAGTTGGGACAGCGACTGCTTTGAACGCGAGCCGTAGTCCTGGTTCTTCTCCGGTGCATCGATAAGGTGCAACCGGATGCGGTACTCGCGGCGGTACCGGTCGAGCACCGTCAGCGTATCGCCGTCATGTACCGCAACGACCCGCCCCTGCAGCAGGGTGCTGGCGACCGTCGGCGAGGCCGTCAGCGGCAGCAGCAGCAATACCAGCGCTGCGAAGCGGTGCGATCGTCTGAAGTTCATTTCGCCTGGCCAGGGTTTCGTTGAAACGAAGCGGAAGTATAGGCGTCCTGCCACACCCTCGGGGCGGACACTCCCCCCGCCGTGGGGGAATCGGTGCCCGGGATGTGTCCCTGGCGGAATGGCGCTATGATCCGGGACAATCCGCACAAACGTGATCGCCATGCACGACAGCGCTTACCGACACTCTGTTCGATCCGGCCGCCGCAGAACCGGCGCGAACCGCAGCCTGCTGCTGGCCGGCGTGCTGGTCGCGCTGATTCCGGTAGCCCACGCCCAACGCCCGGCACCACCGCCCAAGTCCGAAGCCGACGGCGCGCTGGACCTTCGGTATCAGGATGCGACGCTCGCCGATCTGGCGCGGGATGCGCAACAGCTGGGGGGCATCGCCATCACTGTCCCCGCGGCGCTGAAGCGCGATGTCCTCAAACGCGATGTCCGAGCTGCCAGCTGGGCGGACGGTCTCGCCGATCTGCTGGGTGATTACAACTACATCGCCGTGCGCTCGCCGGCTGGCAGGCTCGAGCGCATCGTGATCCAGGCTCGGCAGAACCCCAACGCGCGGCCGCAGGCAGCCGTTAAGCCGCCCATGGGAACCGGCGCGGCCTTGTTCGAAGTCGATGCGAGCGCATTGAACAAGCCCGTGCCCAAAGCGCTGGCCAGTCTCACCCCGCATGCCATCACGCCGATCAAATTGTCGGTCGAGCGCCTCGCAAGCATGAAGCCGGGCGACACCCTGTCGGTTCGGCTCGGCGATCGCGCCTACAAGCTCGTGCATGACCACGCCCAGCGTCACGATACCGGCGACACGAGCTGGATCGCCTACGTCGAGCAGGACGGGACAGCGTTCCGAGCGGTTCTGACCTACCGCGCCGACGGTGCGCTGACCGGGCAGATCAATACCGCCCGAGGCCTGTTTCAGATCATCCAGTTCGACGAGAAAACCTGGGTCATCGATATCAAGGCCTCGGGTCTCGGGGCCGGTAGCCTCGACGAGGATCAGCGCAGCTTTCCCACCGGCGGGGGAAAAGCCACCGCCGCCGTCGCCGACGGCCGGCCGGCGACGGCACAGTCGCGTGCGACCGTCGACCTTATGGTGCTGTACACGCACGAACCCGGACCTCACCCCGTGATGCGGGCCAGTCACCTCACCGCGGTCACGCAGCAGGCGTTCACGGATAGCGGTGCCTTCGTGAACCTGAGGCTGGTGCGCACGGAGCGCGTCGACTACACCGACAACAACGCGAACTTTGCCGCCCTGCAGGATCTGACCCGCAACCGCATCGGCACGGACGTCCACGCCCTGCGCTCACGTTACGGCGCGGACATAGTGGTTTTGCTGCGCCCTTTCCACTCGTCGGCGCAGGGCAGCTGCGGCGTCAGCTGGATCGGCGGCTCCAACGGCTTGCCACTGACCCCGGCCGCAGGGTTCGCGGTCGTCTCGGACGGCTTCGACGACCGCTACTTCTGCCATGAGTACACCTTCGCGCATGAACTCGGGCACGCCTTCGGCAACGTTCATGATGCGGACTTGTCCCCACCCGGCATCTTTCCGTTTTCCTACGCCTGGGCCGTGCCCGGCAAGTTCGCGACGATCATGAGCTATCTGTTCGATGTCGCGCCCCTGGTCGGCAAGTTCGCGAATCCGGCCGTCGCGTGCACCGACAAGGGTCTGCCCTGCGGCCGCAAGGATATTGCCGACAATGCCCGGACGATCAACCTGACCGCGCCGATCATTGCCGGGTTCATGCCAACCGCGGCCGACTGAGAGACGCAAGCCCTCAGAACCGCCGCGGCGCGCGCCGGTAAGGTTCGATCCCGGCCCGAACGAGCGGCAGATAGCGATGCAGCCGATACCAGCGCGGGTACGCGCGGGTGAAGCAAAGCGCCGTTACGAGCAACGCCACACCGGCCGCACCGGAAAACATCCGTTGGCTCAGGGAGCCGGCGGCGGTCAGGGCGTGCAGCGCGGCGGTCGCCGCGAAGCCGGCTCCCCACACCCCTGTGATGACCTGGTTCACCCGCAGGAAATGACGGTCATGCCACCAATCGGGGCCGACGGCCTGCCGCGCGTACTGCAAGGTAAAGGGTCGGCCGACCAGACTGGAGCCCAGCGCGAGGACCGCCAGCAGCGACGGCAACCACGCAGACCGCAACGCCCTCCATTCGCTCAAGGCTTGGCAGCACTCATCGACAGCCACGGCGACGAAAAACGCCAGAATCGCCAGATCGGGAAGCTTGACCTCGCGCCACCGTCGCAGCCGCAGGACGATGAGCGCCACACCCGCCGCCATTGCACCGGCCAGGGGCTGCTCCAGGGCAGCAGCAATCCCGTAAAGCATCCACGGCAGCACCGCGACCCGCAGATCACGGACGAATTCAGCCGGAGGCGCCGTCACGACCGGCGCGCGGTGTACTCGCTGAAGATACCGGCCTCGACATGCCGCCGGGGCCCTTCAAGACCCGCCGCCGCCAGGGCTTCGAGCACCCGCGTCGGATCGACCATGTGGTCCAGCGTCTCCCAGTAGTATTCCATCAGATAGGTGGCTTCGCGGCTGCCGGTGATCAGGCGCGTGAAGCGCGGCATGAAGTCGCGAAAGTAGAACTTGACCACCGTGTTCGCGACACGCCCGTCGGGTTTGGTGATATCCATGATCAGCAGCCGTCCACCGGGCTTCAACACGCGCCGAAACTCGCGGAAGGCCGTCTCGAGGTTCTCTACATGCCGCAAGGCGAAGCCCATGCTCAGAAAGTCGCATGCGGCATCGGGCAAGGGCAGCGCATCTGCTCCCGCCTGCAGGTGACGCGCCTCGGGCAGCTGCCGCTCCGACTCGCGCAGCATCCCGAGGCTCGGTTCCACACAGGTGATCAGGCCCGGCGCCCCGACGATCGCGGCCGCCGCTCGAGCGGTAATGCCGGTCCCGGCCGCGACATCCACCACCGTCATACCCGGCTGCAATCCCGCGCGCTGCAGCGCCCAGCGGCGATACCAGTTCCCGGTACCGAAAAAGCCCCAGCTCGCAATCCGCTCGTAGTAGGGGGCCGAATCGTCGAATACGCGCCTCAGGAAGGGCTGCTTGTCTTCGGGCGCCGAATAATGCGGGGCAAGAACCTCGTGGGGCTTGAAACGGGGATCGCTGTCCATGGTTGGGGCGGTCGAATTGGGGGAGGTTGCGGTGGAGCCCCAATACTACCATCGGGTAACACCAGGAGGGCCGTACCGCACGAACCGCGAAGCCTCTGCCCGAAACATCGAACTGTCCGGGCGCCCGACACGCCAACCCGTCGCGAGAGGCTAGCGGCAACAGCACCTGTTCACGGCGGGCAGCGAGTCGTACGATGGGCGCGCTGAGTTCCGACGACCGGACACCCGCATGGAACTCTGCCGCTTCGGCACCAACGCTCTGGCCAGCCCGGCCATGTCCGCGCTCGACAGCCGACCAGCTCCAGGGGGAACCGATATGACCGACGACGATCTGGCCCGCGAATGTTTCGTGATCATGCCCTTCGGCGAGAAACCATTCGATGACGGCAGCGGCAACAGCGAACTCGTCGATTTCGACCGGATCTACGAGGACATCATCAAGAAGGCGGTGGAGGAGGATCTGAAGGAAGGGGGCGAGAAGCTGATCGTCCGCTGCCTGCGCTGCGACGAAATCGAGTCGGCTGGGCTGATCCACGAACGGATGCTGCAACATATCCTTAAAGCCGACGTCGCCGTCGTGGACATCACGACGCAGAACCCGAACGTCTTCTACGAACTCGGTGTACGACACACGCTGCGCGACCGGGTGACCGTACTGATCCGCCGCGCGGGGACGAAAATCCCGTTCAACATCGGCGGCATGAACGTCATCGAATACGACGTATCCGACGAGGCGCACAAGCAGCGTTCGCGGCAGGGTATCGCCAGCTTCATCCGTAACGGCCTTTTGTCCAGCAACCGGGACAGTCTGGTCTACGCCAATATCCCGGGACTGGAGGTGACGGCGGGGTTAGGGTCGCTGAGCGACTGCGACGTCTACCGTTACCGCTTGCAGACACAGCCTGCCGATAAGGTGAAGGAGCTGTGGCTGGTAACGGGCGACCTGCGCCATGTGAACGTGAACCCGTATCTCGAAGAAAGGCCCATCGACATCTGGGTCAGCTCCGAGAACATCAACATGCAGATGGCGCGGGTCTTCGAAAAATCGGTGTCCGGTCTGGTGCGGTATCTCGGATCGCGCAAGGACGAAACCGGCGACATCGTCGAGGATGCCATCGCGGACGAGCTGCGCGACCTGATGCGCGGGCGGCAGCAGGTCAACCCCGGCACCGTCGTCGCCACCGGCAGCGGCGCACTGCTGGAGTCGCACAAGGTCCGGCGCATCTATCATGCCGCCTCGGTCTACGGCACGATCGGCGGCGGCTACTTCCCCATCGCAAACGTGGAACACTGCATCACGGCCGCGCTGGCGCTGGCCGACCGCGAATCCGAGCGGGACAGGCAACGGAAAGGCGATGCCGTGCCCTACACCTCGATCCTGTTCCCGCTGCTGACCACGGGGACCGGGTCTTCGAACCTGATGGACCCGGCCCGGAAGCAGTTGCGCGCGGCGATCCGTTATCTTCAGGCCCGCGCCAAGGTGACCGCACTCGATCGGGTCTGCTTTCTCGCGCCGACCAAAGCCTACCTCGACGCCTACCGGCTGGTGCTGGCCGAACTGGATATCGAGCAGGCCGAGGAAAGCGCCGCCGCGGCCACACAGACACCGTCCAGCGCAACGAAGGCCTCAGCGCGCGCGGCGGCGAGGCAGGACTCAGCCAAGAGCAAGACCTAGAACGACGCGATACCGGAAACGCCAGCGTCGACCGGCCCATGGCATGACGCCAGCCCGGCCGTGCAGCACGGCCTCCGACACGACTCCCACTTCGAGAGGAATTCATGGAACATCGACTTCTCGGCCGCTCCGGCCTGAACGTACCGATCTTGAGCTTCGGCGCCGCAACCTTCGGCGGCGGCAACGCCTTTTTCGAGGCCTTCGGCACCAGCGGCGTCACCGAAGCGACCCGACTGGTCGACCTGTGCATCGATGCCGGCGTCAACCTGTTCGACACCGCCGATTTCTACTCCCAGGGGCTGTCGGAAGAAATCCTCGGCCAAGCCATCGCCGGACGGCGCGACCAGGTATTGATCTCGACGAAGGCGGTCTTTCCGATGGGGCCCGGCCCCAACGACTACGGTTCATCCCGCCATCACCTCACCCGTGCCTGCGAGGCCAGCCTCCGGCGGCTCGGAACGGACCACATCGACATCTACACGCTGCACGGTTTCGACGCCCGCACGCCCATCGAGGAAACCCTACGCACGCTGGACGACCTGATTCAAGCCGGCAAGGTGCGCTATCTGGCTTGCTCCAACTTTTCCGGCTGGCATCTGATGAAGTCCCAGGCGATCGCCGAAAAGTATGGCTGGACGCGCTACGTGGCCCATCAGGCGTACTACTCGCTGGTGGGGCGCGACTACGAGTGGGAACTGATGCCGCTCGCCATCGACCAGGGGGTCGGGACGGTGGTGTGGAGCCCGCTGGGCTGGGGCCGGCTGACGGGAAAGCTACGGCGCGGACTGGCGCTGCATGCCCGGAGTCGCCTGCACGTCACGGCCGAAGCCGGGCCGCCGATAGCCGACGACCATCTGTTCAAGGTCGTGGATGCGCTCGACGAGGTCGCGGAAGAAACCGGCAAGACGCTGCCCCAGATCGCGATCAACTGGCTGCTGCAGCGCCCGACCGTAAGCACTGTGATCATCGGCGCCCGCGACGAGGCACAGCTCAAGGACAATCTCGGCGCGGTAGGCTGGCAGTTGACTGCGGAACAGATGGCGAAGCTGGATGCCGCCAGCCATGTCACACCCCCTTACCCCTATTGGCACCAGCGGCAGTTCCCGCAGCTGATTGCGTGGCCGGTCTGACCCGAGCGGCCGGCTGACGTGGCCCGGGACTCGGGTCTTAGTGCCGAGCCGCCGATCGCGCGGCCATTGGACCCAGGAACCAACGGCTCAGGCGCGGCTCGATCGCATCGAGCGCGACCAGGAAGACCAGGCCGATCGTGACGTTGAACAGCAGATGCGCCCAGGCGACGGCACGGCTCGGGTCGCCGGCAGAGTCGACGACGGCACCCGCAAAGGCATGGATGAACGGGAAGAAGATCAGCGCACCGGCGGCGTTGAAGAGCAGGTTCGCCGTCGCCGTGGCTCGCGCGACGGCCCCCATGCCGAGACTGGCGACCAGCGCCGTCGAGGTCGAACCGACGTTGGCCCCGATCACGATCGGTATCGCGGCCTCCGCGGGCAACGTGCCCTGCTGGACCAGCAATATGGACACGCCCGTCGTCACGCTGCTGGATTGGATCAGCGCCGTGAAGACCATACCGACCAGGATCCCCAACCAGGGCGCCTGCGCGAGTTCCAGCCACGCGACGAACGCCGGCTGCTCGCGCAGCGGCCGGAGTTCGGTGCCGATCAGATCGAGAGCGAAGAAAATCAGCCCGAAATAGAAGATCGCCTTGCCGGCGATGCCCACGCGCCATGGCAGCGCCGACAGGCAGGCACCCAACACGATGAAAGCCGGACCGATCCCGGTCAGCTTCATGGACACCAGCCAGGCCGTGGCCGTCGTGCCGACGTTTGAACCGAGCAGCACGCCGAGGCTGGCCCTGAACGAGATGACGGCCCCGTCGACCAAGGCCGCGGTCAACGCCGTCACGGCACTGCTCGATTGCACGATGGCCGTCGCGACAGCCCCGACGGTGAAGCCGAGCCAGCGGCTCGCGGTCACGCTCGCCAGCCAGTTCTGCAGCGCGGTGCCCCCGGTGACCCGGAGTTCCCGGCTGAAACCCTGCAGCCCGTAAAGGAACAGCACGATCGCGGACAGTGCGGCGAACAGGGCTTGCAGTTCGGTCATCGGCTCAATACTCCACATCTTTCAGCGAAACAGGGGGCGGCACCGCGTCCGGCAGGTACCCGTCCGGGCAATCGAGCCGGCCAGCTGAAATCGAGAGGATCAGGCTTGGACCCGCCACCGGCATCATATCGACTCATGATGACTGGAGATCGAGCTTGGTACAGTCCAGCGCGTGCGTGGTCGCGATCGATGCCGGAATCAGTTCCGTCGCCCGCGCGATCGCGCTGGCCCGACCATCACCGATAAGCCGACAGATGCGGACCGGCGCCGGTCCGCTTGGGTCGTTCCCGGCTCCAGGCGACACGAGGGTCGCCGGCGACCCGCCTACGGAGGGAAGAGCCACGGCTCATTCAGAACGACTACGGTGAACACGAGCATACCCTGGTCGGCTCGCCCGAAAGGCAAGGGCGCGCTTCGGGGCACATCGTTGGATCAAGAGCCTTTGTTGCCACCGCGGCGTAAGTCGGCGGGCACTCGCAGCGCAATCGCTCCGAGAAAGCCCGGCTCAGGCACTCAGGGTGTCCGCCCCGCCGGCTTCACCAATACCTGTCGGAGTCCAGCGATGAGCTGGGACAGCGCTGCGGCAAGCTCAAGGCACCGATCGCCCATCTCCGCCGCCGACAAGCCCTGCCTCGTTCCCGCGTTCACGCTTTCGGCCAGTTCCATGACCCTGAGCGCCCCCAGGTTGCCCGCCGCGCCCTTCAGCGCGTGGGCAAGGCGCCCAACCTCGGCGAAATCGCCGTTCCGCGAGGCGGCCAGCAGATGGTCCGCGTCGTGCCCGTGCTTCTCGACCAGCAGACCGAGGAGTCTGAGGTAAGTGGCCTGTTTGCCGCATACGGCTTGCATACCGCGCTCCGCGTCAAGGCCGGGAATCTCCCTGAGCGCCCGCAGCGTATCGGCCACTTGAGGCTCGATGGGCGCAGCCGCCCGTTCGATCGAGTCCGTCCCCGATGCGGGCGGCAACCATTTGAGCAGAACCGCGTACAGGATCTCCGGGTCCACCGGCTTGGCGACGAAATCATCCATGCCCGCATCGAGACAGTCCCGGCGGTCCTCTTCGAACGCGTTGGCCGTCATCGCGAGAATCGGGATGGTCGCCCGGTCCGGGAAGGAACGAATGATCCTCGTCGCCTCAAGGCCGTCCATGACCGGCATCTGAACATCCATCAGGATCAGGTCGTAGGCCTGGGCAAGAACCTTGTCCACCGCCTGCTGCCCGTTCTCCGCGACCTCCACGACCAGCGCCGCGGTCCGCAGCAGTTCCAAGGCGACCTCCTGGTTGATGGCATCATCCTCGGCCAGGAGCACCCGCGCCCCCGCGTGGCGCGCCTGCAGCGTAGCCTGGTCGCTCGCGCTCACGATGCCTTCAGACAACGGAGCGCCGGCCTGTCCTCGCTGCAGTCGCACGACGAACCAGAACGTGCTGCCTTGACCGGGTGAGCTCTCGACACCCGCGTGTCCGCCCATCAGGTCCGCCAGCCGGCGGGTAATCGCGAGCCCAAGCCCCGTGCCTCCGTGCCTGCGCGTCGTTGACGCGTCAGCCTGTTCGAACTCCTGGAACAACCTGTCCAGTTTGTCGGGCGGGATTCCCGCCCCGGTGTCCTCGACCTCGAAGCGTATCAGCAGACTCTCGCCGTCGTCCTCCAACAGCAAGGCACGGATGGTGACAACGCCGCGCTCGGTAAATTTCACCGCGTTGCTGGCATAGTTCAGCAGGGCCTGGCGCAGCCGGGTCGGATCGCCCCGCAGCCACAGCGGTACGTGATCGCGATCCAATTCGACCACGAGGTTCTTGTCCCGCGCCTGTTCCATGACCAGCGAGCGGACGTGGTCCAGAACGGCGCCGAGCGGGAAATTGACTTCTTCCAGCTCCAGACGGCCTGCCTCGATCTTCGAGATGTCCAGGATGTCGTTGATGATCGACAACAGATGCCGTCCCGCCCCTTCGATTTTCCCCAGGCGGGCCCGCTGATCCGGATCCGTCTGGTCGCGCCGGATTAGATGGGTCAGGCCCAGGATCGCATTCATCGGCGTGCGGATCTCGTGGCTCATGTTGGCCAGGAACGCGCTCTTCGCACGGGTTGCGGCCTCGGCCCGCTCCCTGGCCTGCTCGATTTCCTCATTGGCCCGCTGCAGCGCTTCGGTGCGCTGGGCGACCAACTCTTCCAGGTGGTGGCGATGCGCCTCGAGTTCTTGTTCCGCCTGCTTGCGTGCGGTGATGTCTCGAAAGAACCCGGCCAGATAATGTTCTCCCTCGATTTCCAACACGGTGGCGCTGATGTCGGCGGAAAACACTGTCCCGTCCTTGCGCAGCACGGGCACGTCCTCGCCGGCTATCAGTTCACCACGTGCCATACGGTCGAAGATGTCCAGCACCTGCGGGAGGGCGTCCACGGGATGGATATCAGCCGGCGTCATCGTCAATAAATCTTCGCACTGATACCCCAGCATGGCGCAGATCGCGGGATTGGCGTCCACAAAGCGGCGCGTGGCGGCGTCCGCCATCAAGATGCCGTCCCGCGCCCCATCGAGCACGGCGCGCAGGCGCAGCTCACGATCCCGCAACTGCTGGTCCTGGTGTTTCCGCTCGGTGACGTCGAGGGTCACACCGACGTACTTGACGAGCATCCCGGCCTCGTCGAAGTAGGGTCTGGCCAGATCCTGAACCTCGCGCACCGTGCCGTCCGGTCGCACGATCCGGTGTTCCAACTCGACTGGAGCGGATAGTGCCAGGGCCTGACGAAACTCCAGGTCGAGTCGTTCCGCATCGTCCGGATGAATGCGCTCGCGCAGCATGGCCTGATAGACCGGACAGGGACCCGCCGGATCCATGCCGTAGATCCGGAACTCCTCATCCGACCAGTTGATCGTCTCGCTGGCGACGAAGAACTCCCAGGAACCGAATCGTGCGATACGCTCGCCTTCCGCCATCAGCAACCGCATGCGATCCAGTTCGGCTGCCGCGAGCTTTTCCACGGTGATATCCCGAACGATACCGACCAGGGTCGGCTCACCCGACATACTGGTGCGCGGCGAACCACACGCGTGGATCCAGCGCATTTCGCCGTCCGGCCAGCGAATCCGGCATTCGAACTCCCATCGGGTTCGATCCTGCACGGCTTGGCGGAACAGTTGATCCACCCGTTCGCGATCCTCGGGCACGACATGCGACAGGAACCGGTCATAGGTCCAGTCCGGCAGCAGATGGTCGTAACCGAAGATCTGATCGTGCCGGAGCGAACGGACGGCAGCCTGCGTGGTCAGGTTCAGCTCCCATTCGCCGGCGCCCAGGGTTTCGAGCGCGAACTGACGACGGGCTTCGGATGCCAGGACCGCCGCTTCGCGCTGTTTCAGGTCCTCGATGTCGGTGCAGGTGCCGAACCATTTCAGGATCGTTCCCCCGGCATCGACGACCGGCACACCCCGGATCAACCACCAGCGGTAGACCCCGTCGAGCCGGCGCAAGCGGCATTCCAGCGCATACTCGGCGTTGTGTTCGATGGCGTTCCGCCAAGCGTCCCACGCCCGCTGCTTGTCGTCGGGATGGAACGGAGTGATCCAGGCGTGCCCGCGGCTCTCCTCGAACGACAGGCCCGTATAGTCGACCCATTGGCGGTTGAGGTAGGTATTCCAGCCGTCGGTACGGGTGACCCAGACGATTTGCGGCATCGCTTCGGCAAGTTGCCGAAACTCTTTTGCGCTGGCGCTGATGGCATCCTGTAGCCGAACCCGGTCGGTGATGTCCTGGACCGTGCCGACCATGCGCAGCGGTGTACCGTCGGCGTTCCGGAGCAGTTCGCCGCGGGCGTTCAGAAAGCGTACGTTGCCGTCGGGATGTATGGCGCGGAAATCGAAATCAGGCGCGGGCTTCCCTGCGGCGCAGTCGTTGATCCAGTCGCTCAGGATCTGACGATCGTCCGGATGCGCCAATTCCAGAAGGGCTTCGACCGTGGGTACGAAGCGGTCCCGATCCACCCCGTAGATCCGGTAGGTCTCCTCCGTCCAGACGATCGGGCCCTGTAACTCCCAGCGCCAACTCCCGATCCGGGCGATGCGCTGCGATTCGGCGAGCATCTGCTCTCGCTCCTGCAGCCGGGCATCCGCAAGCTTTCTGTCGGTGACGTCCTGATTGATGCCGTACAGACGCAGCGCGTTGCCGGCATCGTCGTAGCTCGCCCGGCCCTTGCTGACGATCCAGCGGGTTTCCCCCGACGGACGCCGGATTCGGAACGCGACCTCGAACGGTTCGCCGCGTCGGACCGTTCCCCACTGCGCCTCGATCGAGGGCAGGTCGTCCTGATGGACCAATTGCAGCCAGTCTTCGTTGTTGCGGATGCTGTCGGGCGGGACGCCGTAAAGCCGCTCGCATTGCCGGGACCAGTGCAGTTGCCCCGTGACCAGGTCCAGTTCCCACATTCCGATTTGGGCGCCTTCCTGCGCCAATATCAGACGCTGCTCACTTCTCCTTATCTCCGCCTCGGCCCGTTTGCGGCCCGTGATGTCCTGGTCAATCCCGGTGAGTTTTACCACCTCGCCGTCGGCATCGCGTTCCGCGCTGCCGCGGGCGTACAACCAGTGGACGCTGCCATCGGGCCAGCACACCCGGAATTCGGCGTCGATCAACGCGCCCGCCAATGCCCCCGCCAGTTGCGTGTCGACCAACCCATAGTCGTCGGGATGTATACATGCCCGCCATTGCGCCTGGTCCCGCAGGGTGCCCGGGGCGACGCCATAAAGTGCTTCACACGCCGGGGACATCCAGAGCGCGCCGCTCGCGACGTCGAACTCCCAGAAGCCGAGCCAAGCGCCAAGCTCCGCCATCCGTAGCTGGCGGTCGTTGCGGCGTAGCGCCTGGTTCGCCGCCTCCGCCGCGCGCCGATGGTCGGCCGCCCGGCAACGGAAGCGCCGCGCCAACTCGCCGAGCCCGCCGGCAATGGCGCCGCTCAAGACAAGGGCCGTCCATTGCAAGACGTCGCGCGAGGACTCTATCGCCCATTGGCCGACCGGTGGCAACACAAACCAGCACGTGATCAGTGCCGTGAACCCGGTCGCGACCAGGGCCGGACCCAGGCCGCCGAGCAGCGCCTCCAGAAGCAGGAAGGGGACGAACAGGATCAGCATCCGATGCTGATCGAGAGGAACCGGCCAGTGGGCGCGGAACCATAGGACCGCCAGCGGCAGCACTAGGGCAAGAACGTAGAGGAGACAACGCTTACGGAGGCTTTGCGATCCCGGCGACGACAGCGCGCGCCACAGATCCGACCTCACAGCATCGATTTCAGGCATGGCGACTGTGCCTTGAAGGGCATCTCATGATAGGGTCGCGGCACCAGCCCCGCACTGCCGCGTCAAGCTGGCGACGACTTCGTGCATCATACGACGACTTCAGCCCGGGCCGGAACAAGCGCCGCGACGAGCGCTCATGGTTCGGACTGAAGGCACGGCGCGCCACACCACCGATCGGGTTCCGATCAACCGCGGACGCTAATCGGCTGCCGCAGACAGGGGACCGGCCTCAGGGTCGATTGTCATGATCGAGACACTGGGCAGGCCTGGAAATCAGGAGGGCTTCCTGAGCTTCCGGTCGTCGATGGACCGCGCGAAGGCAATGAGCTGACGGTCCCCAGTGCTTCGCGCGTAGTGCTCTGCAACATCGGCCAAGGCGCTTCGAGCCGCTCGCCGAAGCGCTCCGCAACGCGGGGTCAAGCATCCGGCAACAGGTTCTTCGACGCGATGTGCGTCGGTATGCCGTCGATGCTGAGTTGGTTCTTGCGCTCCCAATAGTCCCGCAACCCGCTCTGCCCCTGCGTTTCGGCCCAGTCCGAGAGTTGTTCGCGCTCGCCTTCGTAGTGGAGGAAAGGGACCGCCATGCCGCATGACGTTTGCACGAGATCGAGCGTGACATCGAAGATCTGCCGCGCACCGGGCAAAGGCTGGAACGATGAGAATAAGGACGCCCATTCGGGATCGGTCTGGTGGACGACCTTCGCGACTCCGTAAAGGCGCAAAATCACGGGTTGTCCCTCGAAGGCGCAGAACATGATCGTCATGCGCGGAGCGACCTGCACATGCGCGGCGGTCTCATTGCCGCTGCCGGTCACATTCAGCCACGCGACGCGCCGGCTCCCGAGCACACGGAACGAGTCCATCCCCTTCGGGGAGATATTGACCCGGCTATCCGCCGTCGCCGTCCCAACAAAGAAGATCTTCTGCTCGCGGATGAACTCGATGTGCCGATCGGAAAGCTCGGTGTACTGCTGACCCATTTCCGGTTCTCCTGACAGAACGCGCGCCCGACTCTCGCGCGCGGATTAGCGAAGGCGTTTGGAAAGACGCCGTGCGCTCGGATCCCCAGCCGGTGGTCGGAGGGCTGGGTGGCGTCCGCGCAGCGATCAGCCCGTGCAAGTGGCACGCGCGGCCGTCAAGGCATCGGTGTGATGGCCGGCGGCGTCCAGCTTCGATCGAGCATCGACGGCGCCTTCGTGCTGGGCCAGTACATCCGCAGCGTCACGTTGAAGGGACCGGCTGCCGCAGGAAGCCAGTTGCTCTCCTTGTCCTTGCCCGGCGATTGGTGCTGGACATGGATGTCGATGGAGCCGTCATTATTCTTCTTCAGCGGCATCCAGCTGCTGATCGCGTAGCGGTTGATCGGGTTGGGAACGAAGAAGGACTGGGCGTCATATAGCGTCAGCGACCAGAACGCATCGACCGGCGGCGTCGCCCCGTTGGCGAAATGGATCACGTAGCGGTTCGCGCCGGTTAGCGGCGCGCCTGCGCCATCGGTGAACGCCGAGGGATAGATCGCGTCCTGCGGCAGATTGGCGCCGAGACCCATCAACGCGATGACGGCACGTGTACCGTAATCGCTGCCGAAATTGCCGACATTCATCGGCGTCACCCGCCAACCATTGACCGGCGCGCCGGTCTCCTTGGCCGCAGCCTCCAGCTTGGCGAGCGTCGCGGGCAGAGCCTGTTCCAGCCCTTTCGCCACCGCCGGATCGAGCTTGCCGGGATCGAATTTTTCGCCCGGAACAATCCCGATGGCCGCAAGCTTGGCCAGCATCCCGGTTTCGGACGTCGGCGGCGGGTTGGCCTTGAGCAGCGCCGCCAGGCGGTCGAAGAATGCGGCCGAGCTCATCGCCTTGAGCTGATCCACCGGCGGCGTCTTCATGTCGACCGCCGCATTCACGGGGGCATCCGGCGCCCTGTAGCGCCCGTTCCCGAACGCCGACAGCGGCACCAGCCGGTAGCCGTTCTGGATCGCGTGCACCGCCGGATAGTCCTTCGGTCCGTTGGTCTGCGTGCGGCCGATGATCCAGACCATCGCGGTCGGCGCCTTGATCTGCTGCACGCCCTTGGGCAGGGGTCCGGCCCATCCGGGACCGGTGATGGCGAACCGGCCGGGCTTGGTGCCCGTCGTGCGCTTGCCAGGCGATGCGAACACGTTCGTCCAGGCATCGAGCATCGGCATCAGGTAGTAACGTCCCTTCGTGTCGGGAACCGAAAGCACCATCGGTTCCCTGGACACATCGAGCCAGGCGACGGAGTAGAGGGTGTCGACGTTCGCGCGGACCACATCCTTGAACGAGGCGTCCGGAAAAACGCGGACGTGGGCGAACTGATTGACCGGCGCTGAGAAGGCCTCCGGCCTCGACACATTGGTCGACTTCCGCTGCGTGAGGTCCATGATCACCAGCGGCAGGCCGTAGACGACCGCCTCAGTGCCGGCCGCCAGCGCGGCCTTTTCCTTGGCGTCGGCCTCGGCCAGCGCTTGCGTCTTGGCCGACTCCGCTGCGCCATCAAGCGGCAGCGGCTTCTGTTCCGTACATCCGACCAGACCGGCCAGCAGTACCGCCGCAACGGCAAACCCAAAACTCCGCTTCATTCCGCCCCCGTCCGTATTATTTATTGCTCAAACGTTGGGATTCTATCCCGAAACCTCGGGATGACGGACCAGTGCGGTTGTCGGCGGGCGCTCCGGGCGCGCGGGGTGAGCTCTTGCGGCGGCGCCCGGACGGACAGCCTGCGAGCCCGTGGGAAGCGGCTTAACTCTGGGACGACAAGGAGATTCCTGTCTCCACCGTTCCCCCATGCGACGCCGAGCGAGTTCCTTGCCGGAACGAATGCAGCGGGGTGCTTTCACCCCGTGTCGAACGAATGCGACACTTCAGGTTCGGGCGGCCTCTGCTAACTCATGAGCCCGTGGCGATGGGGCTCTCGCCCTGCATAACGGTACTGCCGCTGGCGGCAAGGGAAGCTAATTTTTGTCATGTGGTCCCGCGTGCCTGGCGATCGCATGAACCAGGACCGCAAAAACCGCTCCGCCTTCCTGGACCTGATTTCGCTGCCGGTAATGCGTAGCGCTGGACCACGAAACCGAACATCTATGCTTGCGTACCGTTCGTGGTATGCTTGCAATCGCAAGCATTCAACAAGGAGCCCGCAAGCATGTCTGAAAAGAGCCCGAACTCTGCCGGCGGCGTTGCACGCGCCGAGAAATTGTCGCCCCAAGAACGGTCGCAGATCGCCCAGACGGCGGCGGCGGCCCGTTGGGGCATCCCAAGGGCGACGCACCGCGGTGAAATCGTGATCGGGGATACCCGCATCCCCTGCGCTGTGCTCGATAACGGCAGCCGAGTTTTGACTGAAAACGGCATTACCAATGCGCTACTTCGATCGCGTAGCGGCGCCTCGAAAAGACTGAAAAAATCACAACTTGAAGCAGGAGCACCTGTTCCTCTGTTTTTGGCCCCTGACAGGCTGAAGCCGTTTATCTCTAAGGAAGTAATGGCCGGACCCCTAGCTCCTGTTCAGTACCTTGACGGGGCAAGAACGGTGACGGGATATGACGCGACGGTTCTTCCTGCGGCCTGCGAAATTTGGCTGAAAGCAAGAGATGCTGGGGTCTTGCAAGCGCAACAGATTGAAAAGGCCCAACAAGCAGACCTACTGATGCGCGGTTTGGCCCACGTCGGCATCGTCGCCTTGGTAGACGAAGCTACAGGCTACCAAGAGGTTCGTGACCGGCTGGCACTCCAGGCAATCCTGGATAAATTCCTGCGCACCGAATTTGCAGCCTGGGCAAAGAGGTTTCCCGACGAGTTCTACAAGGAAATGTTCCGACTGAAGGGATGGGGTTACAACCCGCTTTCCGTTGCGCGTCCTGGCGTAGTTGGCCGCTATACCACGGATGTTGTCTATGAAAGGCTTGCTCCGGGCATTGTCGAAGAATTGGAGAGAATCAACCCAAAGAATGACAGAGGACACCGGCGTACCAGGCACCATCAATGGCTCTCCGAAGATATTGGGCACCCGGCCTTGGCGCAACACATTCATGCGGTCATCGGCTTTATGCGCGCATCCACCTGCTGGGACGACTTCATCCGCCTATTGGATCGCGCATTTCCGAAGAAGGGCCACACGATACCGTTGCTGCTTGAGTGAAGAATGCTCGAAATGGCCCTCATGAGAGCGAGCACCACAAGGTTTGTGCTGGTTTTCGAACTCGGTTCGGGTGCGCGTGGCTTTGAAGCGGATCGTTAATCGCCGTGATCTACGCGCCAGCCCGCTACCACCATGCCTACCCCTGAACCCGACTCCCTCGACCGCTTCGTGCGCGCACAGGCGCAGGCCTACGCAACCGCACTCGGGGAACTTCGAGCTGGCTTCAAGAGGACGCATTGGATCTGGTATGTGCTGCCGCAGCTGCGCGGTTTGGGCCACAGCCACATGGCACAGGTTTACGGGCTTGCCAATCGAGAAGAGGCCACTGCCTACGCACGCCATCCGGTGCTCGGTCCAAGGCTGGTCGAATGCGTCAACGCAATCCTGACCCATGCAGACCGGAGCGCCGTCGACATCCTCGGCGACATCGACGCGATGAAGTTTCGATCCTGCCTGACGCTGTTCATCGAGGTGGCACCGAATGAACCCTGCTTCCGAACTGCCCTGAACGTGTTCTACGAAGGTCAACCAGACACCGCGACGCAACGCCTTCTCGAAGCCAGTGCCAGTCGAAACTAATCAACGCAGCAGGCGCCTTTCGTTGAATCGGCTCCGCAGGTGCTCGGCGACGGGCTGGCACGCTTGGGCCTCAGTCTCAACGAGACCAAGGCCCGGATCGTGGATACCAGTGTTGCGGGTTCTGATTTTCTGTGTTTCGCGCTGCAGTCTAGTCGGAGACGAAAACGAGCCTGCGGTACCCCGACACCCCGCTGTCGAGTCAGGCCGTTAAACAGATCCGTGCGCGCCTGAAGTCACTGACGCAACGAGTACCGATCAACATCCCGCTGGCGAGGTAGCGGAGCACGTGAGCCGCAGCTTAAGAGGCTGCGCGAACTGCTTCCCTTATCGGGACGCCTGTCCGGCGATGCGCTCTCTTCCGAAGACGCCGCAAGCTGAACC
This sequence comes from Methylolobus aquaticus, assembly GCF_054172105.1. Lineage (NCBI taxonomy): Bacteria > Pseudomonadati > Pseudomonadota > Gammaproteobacteria > Methylococcales > Methylococcaceae > Methylolobus > Methylolobus aquaticus. The sequence goes on along the minus strand of NZ_JBSYXP010000003.1, from coordinate 111,616 downwards.
GGATCATGGTGCGGCAACGGATCAGCCCGCCCCAGGTCACTTGGATCACCGCTCTCGAGTCTCTCTAAACGGCGACGACCCACATTTCGGACCGAGATATGGGTATTTCTACGTATAGGATTTCCCTATCGTTCAGCGTATAAGCTTATCCATCGGAAGACCAAAGGCGCGGTCAGGCAGGAATAGATGACATAAGTGGATCCGAAACTACGGTTAAGTGGCTCTCCCACTTCCGTGTGGCCACTCAGTCTGCAAATGACACCTGCAAGGGTTGCAGGGCAAGACTATCCGCAGCGCGTCACGACTGATGAGCCAACGCTAAATTGGAGGACAGGTAGAGATTGGTCGTTGCCTCCTGTGAAACGATATGTTGCACAGCTGTTTGCCGTGAGAGCCGCAATTTTGCCATGCTTTTGTAACGCTTTTTCGTAATTGCCGTGCAGATGACGGAGCCAATTATTCGGCAGGATCGCCAGCATCATTCTATGGCCTAGAGCGTACAACATTTTGGGATGAGGCCGGATTAGAGATCATGCAATCGATACGTATCCAGAGCCTCCGACCTTAAGACGAACGCACGGGATTGTGGCCAGTGGCTGTTTGGTTCATCCAGGACAATGATGGGACTTGGCAGGACACTCAGATGAGCGCATTTCGGAAGCTTTTATTACCCTGGCTTGTGTGTCTTTCTTTCGTCACCGCCGGATCGGGTGTCAACGCGCTGGAGTTGCGCTTGATCCGCACGATCGGTGGCCCGGCCCTGATGGAGATGTACCCATCCGGGATCGCGGTGGATCCGCAGGGCGGAAACCTAATCGCGGCCGACACCGGTAACGACCGCCTCAGGGAATACTCGGCAGATGGAACCCCGATTCGCACCTTCGGAGCTTACGGGCACGGCGTGGGACAGTTGTCCTACCCGCGAGATATCGCCATGGACGACGACGGCAACATCTACTTCTCCGACAGAAAAAACAGGCGCGTCGTCAAGTTGCGACGCGACTACACCTGGCTCGGATCGCTGCCCATCAATGCCATGGGGATCTCGGCAAAGGGCGGCAAGGTCTATATAACCGATCCGGAACGAGGAAGTGTGCAAGTCTGGAACCAGGACTTCTCGGCTCAGGAGCTGCTTGTTCGGCCGAATGGCATTTGCACATTCGGCGCCAGTCTGTCGGACGTCGATGCCGATGCGGCCGGAAACATATATGTCACCGACAAATCCGCGAATGGCGTGTTCATACTGGGTGCGGACGGCACCTGCATGCGGAGGCTAAGCAGCAACGGCCACCGAGCGATTTCGCTTCGTGTCGCACACGATCCCGTACTCAGGCAAGAGTTGTTGTACGAAGCGTCCACATCCTCGGCACCGCTAGTCCGTGTTTATCGACTCGACGGCAGCTCTGTGGGCGGCATCAGCCCGTCAGCATTCCTCGTTGAACCATGGTTCATGGATGTGGCGCCAGATGGGGATATCTGGGTTGCGGATGAGAGTGCCAATCGAGTCAAGCGCTTCGACCGCACCGCGCGCGGTTGGGTCGAAGCGCAGACGATACCGTCTGATTCGCCTCCGACCTCGCTGGCACCGAAACCATTGGCTGATGACGCGATGTTCAATACCGTGAACGGTATTGCCTTTGGGTCAGACGGCACGGTCTACGCGGCGGACTATATGAACGCCCGTATCGTGCACTTCACCCAGGACGGACGCGTGATCAACGCCTGCTCCGACCCACATCGAGCTCCGACGTCGCGCCCGCTGGGTCTGGCGGTCGACACGGTGCCGGATGAAATCTGGTTTCTGCAAGCCTACTCCAACCATGTGGACATCCTGCGTCCCGACTGCGGGAGGCTCGCCACAATCAGACTTGATGCGACGCCCGGGTTCACAGCCTTCAGACCCGTCGCCATCGCAATACGTCCCACGGATCGGACAGCTTTCATTGCCGACCGCGATAACCACCGGATCGTCGCCTACGATGTCGCCAACCGTCAGCCACTAAGCACATTCGGCTCCGTGGGCAGAGGCATCAATCAGTTCCGGCTGCCATCAGGCATTACGGTTCATCCGGTCAAGGGCACGGTGATGGTCGCTGACAGCGGCAACGCGCGACTCGTCGAACTGCAGTTCGAAGGGGGCGCGTTTCGGTGGCTGCGCACCATCAGTCAATCGTCATTGAATGGGGAATTCGGGGACCTTGCAATCGACCACCACGGGCATATCTATGTAGCCGACAGCCGCCGAAGCCAAGTGCTGGTCATGGACGACAGCGGCACGCTGGCGGCCACTATCCAGGATCTGCGCGACCCGGCAGGGATCACGGTCAGCCCGACAGATGAGGTATTCGTTGCGGATTCGCACAACGACCGGATTCGCGTCTACTCGTACAGTCTTCTCGTCAATGGAGGGTTCGAGAATGGCCTGTCAGCCTGGACAGGCTGGCGCTTGGGCGAGGTCACGACCGCGGAAGTCCATGGCGGCGCTAGGGCCGCGGTGTTCTCGAGCCCGGCCGCCTTCACTAACTCCATTCAGCAGACGGCCACCGGCTTGCAGGCAGGTAGCTACACCGCCTCGATCTGGTACAAGCGGCAGGATGGCATCAGATGGGCTCGTCTCCGCGTCAGGGTGCTGAACCAGGCAAACGGCACCGTCTCTCTCACACGGACCGCAGGCATGCCCACGACCGGTGCCTGGACACGAGCCGAAATCCCCGATATCCCAGTGAAAACGGGTGAGACGATCAGCTTGGACGTCTGGATGGACAGCGGCGCGGGGGGCACTTTATACCTCGATGACGCGGAGCTGAAGTGACTTCCGGATAAATCGCCCAGCGTAAATGCCTTGATCACGTCGAGTGGCACTCTCTATAGCTAAGAATGCCGCTCGACCAGCATTCGCTTCCTGCTACCTGTATCGCGACCATTTGGCGTTGGCGCCGACACCCGGAAAATACTCGGGCCGGCGCAATTTCTTCATGCCGAAAGGGCATCAAGGGGACCATTCCGACACGATAATCGAAATATCCGACACACCCGCTAACGGCTGCAAACATCGCCTCCAGATGATGCATAAGGCCCGACGATCACCCCTCTTCTCCCGTAGCCCGCCAACCGAGACATATTCTGACATAAAAGCTCGTCTATCAAATACGTAATAGGTATTCATACCTATTGTTGAGAGCTCCCATCAACCTTAATCTTTTGACCTAAAGAAAGTAGTAATGCCGCTTTTATCGGAGGATCCCTATGCGCCGTGCGCATCTCCTTTACTTGATATTAATACTACTGGCCACCCTCAATTTCGGGCTAGTCAGAGCGGCTCCACAGCCGAACATTCTGTGGATCACAATAGAGGATACCTCCCCACAGTTCATTGGAGCTTATGGGAACAGCGACGCCCATACCCCGAATATCGATCGGTTGGCTCAGGAAGGGGTTCGGTTTACGAATGCGTTCTCGACTGGCACCGTTTGCTCCCCGAGCCGCTCGACAATCATCACGGGTGTCCGAACCTATGAGCTCGGTACGGGGCATCACCGTAGCCAGTTTCCGATCCCGGCGAATATCAAGGGGTTTCCCTACTATCTCCGCCAAGCCGGATATTACACCAGCAACAACAGCAAGACCGACTACAACATTGCGAACGGAGCGGCCTTCAACAAGGAGGCCTGGAACGCGAATTCGAGCGAGGCCGGGTGGTGGGGACGTCGGCCGGGACAGCCGTTTTTCTCGGTCTTCAACTATGAGGACTCCCACCAATTCCGCACGATGGTCTGGCCGTACGATCAGTACGTCTCGGATGTCCTGGCGCAACTTGGTCCGGGCGAGACCATCGACGACCGTGGCTTCGCAATGCCGCCCTTCTATCGTGACTCCGCTGCGATGCGTCGGAGTTTCGCCCGTGTCTACAACGCCTTGTCGTTGGTCGACAAGCGCATCGGTCAGTTATTGGAGCGCCTTCGGACCGATAATCTGCTCGACAGCACGATCATCTTTTTCTTCGCGGATCATGGCGAGGCGATGCCGAGGGGAAAGACAAACGGCATCGGCCTGGGCTATCGCGTTCCCTTCGCCATCTGGTTTCCAGCGCAGTATCAGGCGCTATCGCCCTGGGGCCCGATTCCGGCCGTTACCAACGAACTGATCAGCTTCGAGGATCTCGCCCCGACGGTACTGAGCCTGGCCGGTGTGCCCCGCCCCGGCCATCTGAAGGGAAGACCGTTCCTGGGCACCGACCGCACTGCGCCGAAGGATGTGCTGTTCCTCTCGAGCGACCGAGCGGACAGTGGCATCGACTTCGTCAGGAGCGCGACCGATGGCCGTTACCTCTATTCGCGCAATTTCATGCCGTTCATACCCGAACTCCGGTACACCGTGGATTCGGTCGAAAACAGCGACATCATGAAACTGATCAGGGGCGACTTCGCGAGCGGTCTGCTGACACCGGTGCAGGCGCGCGCCCTGCAGACCCGTCCCGCGGAATTCCTGTTCGATCTTGCGAACGATCCCTGGGAACTTAACAATCTGGCATTCAGTGGTTCGCACTCCGCAGTCGTGACCCGTCTGAGGGATGCGGTCAACAGCAACCTCGTCAGCTCGCGGGATGTCCTGTTGCTTCCGGAGTATGAGTTGGGACAGATCGCGCGCCTGACCGCTCCCTACGATTATCGGCTCGACAACACCAAGTTCCCGATTGGCGCGATCCAGGCGGCGGCCAAGATTTCCGGCAGGCGGAGCGCCCGTTACACACAGCAGCAGATCGGCTGGCTGTCGAGCAGCAACAAGATCGTTCGCTATTGGGCCGCTGTAGGCCTGCGATCGCAATCAACGGCCGATTTGTCGAATTATCAGACGCAGTTGTCGAAGGCGTCGACTGACTCATATCCGCCGGCCGCTATTGCGGCGGCAGCGGTCAGCTATCACAACTTCCAGAACGACCTTGCCCGTGACGCCTTGATGAACTATCTGCGAAGCACGAACGGGAGCCTCGTGCTGCTGGCGATCAACTTCCTGCAGTACTCTGCCAACCCCGAACCGTTCATTCAGGTGGTGCAGGAAATCAGGGGCCGTTGGGCCGGGAACTACACGGTCAGTTCCGCCTGCCGGGTATTTCTGAAAAAGAACGGTGTCTGAGCCAGCGCGCGCGGCAGTGCCCGCGCGTTGACCCCTGGAAGCGATTGGGCCTCGCGCAAGCCCTCGTCTGCGTTTATCCACAGATCGACCACCTCCGCCGACGGATATTGTCGCAGGCGGGTGTTCGGCGCCTGATTCGGAATCGGTTCGATGCGGTAGGCGCTGAATACACGAGCCAAGTCGGGGATGGCCTCGCGTTGACTGCGTAGCCCGTCGAGCACGGCACCCCATCGCATCTATCGCCTCCCAGCGAACACCGCATTCCCCAAGCCGGGCGCCGGGCCGCTGGCCCTGACCCCGTCGGCACGCGATAATGGACAACATGATCGCTGGGGCACTCATGTCATGTCCGAAGTCGTCACGCTAGGCGACTACCTGCTGCAGGGCTTGCTCCGCGTAGGCATTCGCCATGTGTTCGGCGTTCCGGGAGATTACATCCTCCGCTTCTATCAGCAACTCGACGCAAGCCCGCTCGAGCTCGTCGGGACGACGCGGGAGGACACCGCCGCCTTTGCCGCCGATGGCTACGCGCGCTGCCGCGGGGCCGGCGCGCTGGCCGTGACCTATGGCGTTGGAGCGCTGAGTGTCGTCAATGCGATCGCCGGCGCACATGCCGAGTCGTCGCCGGTCGTCGTGATCAGCGGTGCACCCGGCGTGGTCGAGCAACAGAAGGACCCGCTGATCCACCACCGCTTCGGTCCGTTCAACTTCCAGCGTGAGATCTTTGAGCGCATCACGTGCGCCACGGCGGTGCTGGACGATCCGATGATCGCGTTCCGGCAGATCGACCGCACGTTGGCGGCCGCCCTGCATTATTGTCAGCCGGTGTACATCGAACTGCCTCGCGACAGGGTCGACACGCCGGGTTACCCGATGCCGGCGTCCGACACGCCCGAACAGACGACCGGCGATGCCGGTTCCCTGCGCGAAGCGGTTGAAGAGGCCGTGACGTTGCTGGAGGCAGCCGGGTCGCCCGTGCTGATTGCCGGAGTCGAGCTGCATCGCCGCGGGCTGCAGCCGATCCTGATGCGGCTAGTCGAGCGGGCGCAATTGCCTGTGGCGGCAACGCTGACCGGGAAATCCGTGATCGGCGAGCGTCATCCCCTCTACCTGGGCGTCTACGAAGGTGCGATGGGTGCCGAAGCCACACGGCAGACGGTCGAGCAGGCCGACGTGCAACTGATCCTCGGCATGACGATGAACGATATCGATCTCGGCATCTTCAGTGCGCGGCTGGACCCGCAGCGGATGATCCGCGCCAGTCAGGACGAGGTCGTGATCCGGCACCATCGCTACCCGGGCGTCGCGCTCGGCGACTTTGCCGCCGGACTTGCGGATCGGCTGGCACCGCGTCCTCCGGCCAGGCTGGCGAACCGGGGCGACCGCCCGCTACCGGATTTCCCCAAGTCCGGCGCAGCCATGACGGTCGCGCGCCTGATCGCGCGGCTGAACGATTTCCTGACACCGGAGACCACTGTGGTCTCGGATACCGGCGACTGTCTGTTCGCGGCGCTGGACTTGCGCGTGCACGACAGCGCGGCGTTTCTCGCTTCGGCTTATTACACGACCATGGGTTATGCGATGCCGGCTGCACTCGGCGCGAAAGTGGCGCGGCCCGAATCGCGGGTTCTGGTGCTGGTCGGCGACGGCGCCTTCCAGATGACCGGCACGGAATTGTCGACGATCGCGCGGCTGAAACAGGACACGATTATCATCGTCTTCAACAATCGCGGCTACAGCACCGAGCGCTATATCCTCGACGGGCCGTTCAACGACATCGCCGAGTGGGCTTTCCATCGGCTGAGCGAAGTTTTCGGGCCGCTGCATGGGTATGATGCCGGGTCCGAGGATGAATTCGAAAGCGCGTTGATGAGCGCGGCCTCCGACCGCAGCGGGCCGAGCGTGATCAACGTGCGTCTGGCGCCGGACGATCCGTCGCCGGCGATGCGGCGTCTGGGCGAGCATCTGCGCACCCGCGTCGTTCAACAGCCGCACTGAACACGCCCGTCGATTGGGCACGGGCACGGGCTGGCCCGCAGACGATGTCGGACAACATCACGACTTCACGCCTGCCGCAGGGATCCGGCGAGGATGACTCAACCACCGAATACCTTCACTAGCCTCAGGAGTTCGATCGCATGATACAAGTCACGACCCTGGCAAGACTGCCGCAAGCCTACAAGGTGCTGTTCACCGGATTTCTTTTGGTCATCGGCGTGGGGCTAATGATGGCTGGTGCGCAGATCATGCTGACCCATGGTATGGCGGACGGCAAGCCGGGCCTGTCGCTCAACGATATCGTCTACAGCTATCACGGCAACCGCTCGGGATCGAAACTCGAAAGCATGCTGAATGGGCAGATGAAGGCCATGGCGCCGGATGAAGTCCGATTCGAGATTATCCAGTGGGCCCGTGACGAAGCGCCAGCAGACGAGTGGAACTCGAAGATTCAGCCTCTGTTCCAGAAGCACTGCCTCTCCTGCCACAACGCCGAGTCCGGCCTACCCAACTTCACCGAGCTGGCGGCAGTCAAAAAAGTGGCCGCGGTCGACGAGGGCGCCAGCATCGGTTCACTGACCCGCGTGTCACACATCCACCTGTTCGGTATCGCCTTCATCTTCCTGTTCGTCGGCTGGATCTTCGGGCTCGCCGAGTTCCCGCTGAAGTGGAAGCTCGTGCTGATCTCGACGCCGTTCGCGTTCCTGGTCGTCGACGTGCTGTCGTGGTGGCTGACGAAATACCACCCGGTCTTCGCCTGGCTGACGATGCTCGGCGGTATCGGCTACTCGCTGGCCTCGACGATCATGATCTTCACATCGTTCGCGCAGATGTGGGCACCGCGAGACCTGTGGCCGACGATGTGGACCGGAGTCCCGTCCGAAACTCCAAAGGAAACGACAGAGGAAGCGTAGCGCCGGATCCCCGCGCGGCGGCCCGGTGCCGTCGCGCGGCCACCAGCGTTCGCAAGCGCTTGACAATTTCCTGAGCGCGACGCATGGTTATCGGCCAGTTGCCGGTCAAGCCCGGCCGGATGATCACCTAAACGACCGACAGGAGTTCTCATGACCATCAAAGTTGGCGACAACCTGCCCGAAGGCACCCTCAGCGAATCGACCGAGTTCGATTCGACCACCCACTGCCCGATGAAACCGCAGGCCCTCGCCGTCGGGGATCTGGTCAAGGGTAAGACCATCGTGCTGTTCGGCGTGCCGGGTGCCTTTACACCGCTGTGCTCGGCCCAGCACCTGCCGGGCTTCATCGCCCTTTCCGATCAGTTCAAGGCCAAGGGCGTCGATGAGATCTGGTGCATGGCCGTCAACGACGGCTTCGTGATGGCGTCCTGGGGACGGGAGCAAAAGGCCGACGGCAAGGTACGCATGATGGCTGACGGCAGCGCCCACTACGCGAAGGCACTCGGGGTGGAGCTTGATCTGACCGAAAAGGGCATGGGCATGCGCTGCCAGCGTTTCGCGCTGGTCGCCAAGGACGGTGTCGTCACCTACGTCGGCGTGGAAGCCCCCGGCAAGTTCGAAGTCTCGAACGCCGAGACCGTGTTGGCGCAAGTCTGAATCGACCGGGGCGGCCTGGCGCCGCCCCGTTCTCACGTTCTCACGAATCCGGTCAGGCGAGTTCGACCGTCCGCTTCTCGGCGGCGGAGCGCATCGCCGCATTGATCGCCGCACAGTTCAGCTTGGCATCGGCGAGCGACAGCGCCGGCGGCTTACCGTTTAACACGCAGTCGCTGAAGTGTTCGATCTCCAGCCGGAAATGATTCGCCGGCGGCATTTGCTCGGTCACCTCCCAACCGTCCTCGGTCCACCAGGAAATCACCGGCACATCGCCGGGGAGCTGCCAGACCGTGTGGCATTTGAGGCCGCCCTTGGTGCCGATCACCTCGTATTCCGACCGGCGCGCCCGTTCGAAGCTGAAATCGAACAGCAGATGGCGGCCGTGGCCGTAATCCAGAACACCGCTGGTCGTGATGTCAGCACCGCTCTCGACATAGCGGGCGATGGCCGTCGCAGCCTTCGGAGCGCCGTCGAAAAACAGCCGACCCGAGTGGATCGCGTAGCAACCGATGTCCCACATCGCGCCGCCCCCGCGCGCCACGGGCTCGACGAGGCGGTACATACGTGCCGGCCGCATCGTGAACGAATAGGTCGCCCGCACCGTTCGCACCTCGCCGATCCGACCGGAGGCCAGGATTTCCAGCACCCGCGCATGTTGCGGATGGAAACGGTACATGAAGCCTTCCATGACCGTGACCTTTTGCTTCTGCGCGGCCGCTTCGATCGCGTCGATGTCAGCGACCGTCAGCGCCATCGGTTTCTCGCACAATACGTGCTTCCCGCGTGCGATGGCCTTCAACGCCCATTCGGCATGCTCGTGATTCGCCATCGGCAGGTAGACGGCCTGGACCCGTGCATCGTCCAGCAGCGGCTCCAGTGCATCGTAGGTCGCGACACCGGACTGCTGCGGTGCGTATTTCGCAAGCGTGTCAGCTGAAGCGCCGGGACGCCGGCTGGCGATCGCGACGAGTTCGGCGTTGGATGCCTCGACAATAGCCGGTAACAGGCGCTCGTTGACGCGCGCGGCGCCGAGGATGCCCCAACGGAGTTTGGCTTGATCGGTCATGCTCGCTCCTGGCGTGTTCGCGGTGAATCGGAGCGCTGGCCGCACGGCAGCGGCACCGGAGGGAAAGGGGCCCGCCGCACTCGGCGTCACCCCGAAAACAGGGGCCGCGAGACGCTGGCAAGCGCCCCGCGGCCTAGGGTCGTTAAGCGACCAGCGACTTCACTTTCTTCATGATGCCAACAGGGTCGATACCCTGGTGCGGGAACTGTTCCCACAGACCGCCGCAGCCTTCCTCATGCGTGCCGAGGTAGGCGAACTTCGGCGTCAAACCGCGCTCCAGCAGCCAGGAACCGAAACGGCTGCCCAGGCCGGTCTTGCGGTTGAAGGCCTCGACGACCATCACGAACGGAGCCTTGCCGACCTTCGCGAGCATATCCTCATCGATGACATTCAGCGTCGGCTTCGCGATCAGGCCGACATCGATGCCTTCGGCCTTCAGGCGCTCGACCGCATCCAGCGCACGGTATAGCGACTCGCCATAGCTGACGATGTAGCCGGCCGTGCCCTCGCGGATGACCTCGTCCTTCCCCGGCACGAATTTGTAGCCGGCGCCGTAGAAGTCGTTGCCCTTTTCGTCCAGGATGTTCGGCGTCTTCGAACGGGTCGAGAAGATGAAACGCAGACCCGGGTTATGGAACACCGATTCGACGACGGCCTTCATCTGCGCGGCATCGGCCGGGAAGTACAGCTTGGTGTCGTAGCCGTCTTCCAGCCCATTGTCGGCGAACATGTTGTTGATCCCGAAATGGCAGGTGTTGTCCGCCATGTCGTCGATGCCGGAATGCGAGAAGTGGCACAACACGTTGCACTTGTTCAGGCGCGCCATCGTGATCTCGGAGATGATCATCTCCAGGAACGCGCTGAAGGTGCCGAAGATGCCCTGCTTGCCCGGCTCCATGCCGAAGCCGGCGGCCGCGGCGAAATTGGCGCGTTCCATGATGCCGGACGGCACGAAGATGTCCGGATAGGCATCGTGGATCTTCTTCAGACCGCAGGAACCTTCCAGGTCGCTGTCGATGACGACGACCTTTTCCTTGCGCTCGGCTTCGCTCATCTTGCCCAGCACCGACACGACCGCGTCGCCGAAGACGTTGCGGTTGGCATCGGAATTCTTGCCGGAGCCCTGGTAGACGTAGGTGTCCTTGGGCTTCTCGATGTTCTTCAGGAAGTTCACGGCATCGGTATGTCCGCGCTTCTCGAGGTAAGCGATGGCCTTTTCGACCGAGATCACGTCGTGACCGTGGGTCGAGCCTTCGAGTCCGTCGATACCGGCGCACATCTTCCGCTTGTTGACGACGGCGAACGGGCCGGGGGCCACTGCCGCTTCGCACATCCGCCAGTAAAGCGATTCGAGGTCTTCGCCATCGCCTTCCGTGACCGTCAGGCCGTGAGCGGCCAGCGTCGCGGTTACGTTGTAGCCTTGCAGATAATGCGACGGATGGCCGGCGATCGTGACGTCGTTATCGTCGATGATGAGCTTGACGTTCAGGCGACGGGCGACCGCGATACGGGCGGCTTCGGCGTCGTTGCCCTCCTGCTGCGAGCCGTCGGAACCCAGGCAGAACACGATCTTGTCCGGGTTGGCCATGGCCACGCCGTTGACGTGCGGCCACATGTGGCCGAGCCGGCCCGAGCTGAACATGACGCCAGGCGTCAGGCCGAGTTCCGGATGGCCAGGCAGTTTGGAGTGCGCGGCGCGGTAGTTGGTCAGATGCTCGAACGGCATGTGCCCGTAGAGCGCAGACATCAGGTATTGCGTCGCCACGCGGTGGCCGGCTTCGTCGAAGAAGATCGGCACGAACTTGTTCGGGCTACCGCGGAAGAAGGCATCCATGATCATCACTTCCGGCACCGTGTCATACGGTCCGCCAGTGTGTCCGCCCACGCCGCGCGCGGCGCCGGTTGCGGTGAAGAAGACGATCGCATCGCGGCAGAACTGAATGTTGTTCGCGAGCGTTTCGCGCTGCGCGGCGCTCAGCTTCGGGTTGGCCGGATCCAGTTCCAGGGGCTTGAATGCGGCGGGATCGATCGGAAACTTGACTGTCATATTGGCTATCCTTGAGAAGTTTGGCGAATCGGAAAAATAGGACCGTCGCGGCGACGGCAGAACATCTGTACGGCGGGGTCGGGGACGAACCCACCGACCTGCGAAATTTCTCGTCGCCGGAAACGAAACAGGCTTCGCGAACGAAGCCTGTTTCGAGCGGTCCTGCGCTAGGCGGGTCTTATCAGGCGGCCGCGCCGACCGCTACACCGCTTTCGAGCTGAGCCAGACGGTTGGCCAGCAGCGCCTCGAGTGTTTCGAGGGCCTTCGCGAAACCGTCGATGCCTTCGCTGAGCTTGTCGGTCGCCATCCGGTCGGCCGCGTGCATCGCGTCGAAGGTTGCCTTGTCGACCGTGATCTTCGTGATGTCCATCGTTGCCGCATTGGCCGGATCGAGCTTGCGCACCAAGGTGCCCTCGGTTGCTTCGAGTTCCTTCAACAGGCCCGGCGAAATGGTCAGCAGGTCGCTGCCGGCCAGTTCGGTGATTTCACCGATGTTACGGAAGCTCGCGCCCATGACTTCGGTCTTGTAGCCGAACTTCTTGTAGTAGTTGTAAATGGTCGTCACCGACAGCACGCCCGGATCTTCGGCCGGCGCGTAGTCCTTGCCGGTGTCCTTCTTGTACCAGTCCAGGATGCGGCCGACGAACGGCGAGATCAGCGTGATGCCGGCCTCGGCGCAGGCGATGGCCTGATGCAGACCGAACAGCAGCGTCAGATTGCAATGGATGCCTTCCTTCTCGAGGATCTCGGCGGCACGAATACCTTCCCAGGTGGCCGCGATCTTGATCAGGACGCGCTTGCGGTCAATCCCCGCCTTCTCGTACTCCGAGATCAGGAAGTGTGCCTTCTTGACGGTGCCTTCGGTGTCATAGGACAGGCGCGCATCGACTTCGGTCGAGACACGGCCCGGGACGATGTCCAGGATCTTCTTGCCGAAGGAGACGGCCAGACGATCAAATGCCAGTGACAGGATCGCAGCCTTCGAAGCGGACTCGCCGGCATCTTTCTTGGCCTGCAGCAGCGTCTCGTCGACGATGACCTGGTATTCCGGCATCTGGGCCGCCGCGGTGATCAGGCTGGGGTTGGTCGTGGTGTCCTGGGGCTTGAATTTTTCAATGGACGCCAGGTCGCCGGTATCGGCTACCACTACCGTCATCTTGCGCAGTTGTTCCAGTAAGTTCGCCATAGTGTGTTACCTCGATTGGATGATGATCCTGCGGATGGTCGTCGTAGACCGATTCGATCCGGCTCGCAGCGAGCCGATCGGTTGGCAGCCTCGGGATTCTACCGCAACTTTTTCGCCGATGGGAGATGCCCGAACGGGATCCCCGCGCCGTTGCAAATACCGCTCGGCCAAAACTGATTCCGCACCACCAAACAGTGGCTTGCGGCGCAGTGCGAAGCCGGGGACCACCCCATAACTCCGCTTTCGATGGCGCCGTACACGGGTTCGGACCGCCCGCGCAAACGAAAAGGCCGATGCGAGTGCATCGGCCTCTCCGGAGACGAAAGCTCAGCCCTAGAGCGAGTTCGTCGCGTTCAGATCGGCAAAGGCCTGTTCCAGGCGGGTGACCATGCTGACCTGGGCGGCGCGGACCCACACGCGCGGGTCGTAGAATTTCTTGTTCGGCTTGTCGTCCCCTTCCGGGTTACCGATCTGACCCTGCAGATAGCCCTCGTTCTTGATGTAGAACTGACGGATGCCGTCCCAGTACGCCCACTGCGTGTCGGTGTCGATGTTCATCTTGATGACACCGTAGCTGATGGACTCCGCGATTTCCTCAGGGCTGGAGCCGGAGCCGCCGTGGAACACGAAGTTCAGGGTGTTCGCCGGCACGCTGAACTTCTCGGACACATAGGCCTGGGAGTCGCGCAGGATGGTCGGGGTCAGCTTCACGTTGCCCGGCTTGTAGACACCGTGCACGTTGCCGAACGACGCGGCGATCGTGAAGCGGTGGCTGATCTTGCTCAGGTGGGTGTAGGCGTAGGCCACGTCTTCCGGCTGGGTGTACAGCATCGAGTGGTCCAGACCGCTGTTGTCGACACCGTCTTCCTCACCGCCGGTCACACCGAGTTCGATCTCCAGCGTCATGCCCATCTTCGACATGCGCTCCAGGTACTTGCCGCAGATCTCGATGTTTTCCTTCAGGCTCTCTTCCGAGAGATCGAGCATATGCGAGCTGAACAGCGGCTTGCCAGTGCGCTCATAGTGCTCCTCGCCGGCATCCAGCAGGCCGTCGATCCACGGCAACAGCTTCTTCGCGGCATGATCGGTATGAACGATGACGGGCACACCATAGTGCTCGGCCATCAGATGCACGTGACGTGCGCCCGAGATCGCGCCGAGGATGTTGGACTGCTGACCGTCGAGCTTCAGACCCTTGCCGGCAACGAACTGCGCGCCGCCGTTGGAAAACTGGATGATGACGGGCGACTTGACCTTCGCCGCCGCCTCCAGCACCGCATTGATCGAATCGGTGCTGATGACGTTAACTGCCGGCAGGGCCATCTTGTTGGCCTTGCAGGCTGCGAAGACTTTCTGTACGTCCTCACCGGTAACGACGCCAGGCTTAACGATGTCTGAGATTTTCTGTGCCATATCACTCATCCTGTTGCGGCATGCCTAACGCACACCCAAAGTTGCCAGAGGAGAAATCGCAACGTGCGGGACTGCGCTCGCACGGAACGGTCGAACTGCACCTCGCTGAGGTTAGCGATTACCGAAACGAGGACCGGGGCTCAACCCTGCCGCAAGGCGGCAGGCTGAGGACCGGGCCACTCCTTCGTGGCGGCCGCAGGTGCAGGGCCGCGCGCGATTACCCGGCCATGTGCGACCGGGGTGCCGAGGGGACGAGACGGAGCCCCGTTCCCCAGCCGGGAAGTCTCCCTTCAGGAAAGCCCTGGTTTATTCAGGGCTTCCCGCGATGCAGGGAAATATCGCCAAAACCAAGCCAGTACGGCTTGTGTTCGGAGTTCCTTAGAGTACCGCTTCGACGTGCTTGACCACGTTCTCCGCAGTGAACCCAAACTCCTTGAACAGCAGGCCCGCCGGCGCCGACTCGCCGAAGCGGTCCAGACCGAGGACCTTGCCGGCGCTGCCGACATACTTCCACCAGCCGTCGGTGACACCCGCCTCGACTGCCACGCGCTTCGTAACGGACGGCGGCAGCACGGAATCGCGATAGGCCTGATCCTGAGCGTCGAAGACGTTGGTCGACGGCATCGAAACGACGCGGATCTTCTTGCCTTTGCCGCTCAGTTCCTCGGCCGCCTTGACAGCGATTTCGACTTCCGAACCAGTCGCGATGATGATCGCATCCGGCGTGCCGGCGCAGTCACGGAGCACGTAGCCACCGCGCGAGATTGCCTTGATCTGCTCGGGGGTGCGGCTCATGTGAGGCAGGTTCTGCCGCGAGAAGATCAGCGTCGACGGACCTTCAGTGCGCTCGATGCCTTCCTTCCAGCAGACGGCGGACTCGACCGCATCGCACGGACGCCAGACGTGCATGTTGGGGATCATGCGCAGGGTCGCGGTCTGTTCCACCGGCTGATGCGTCGGGCCGTCTTCGCCCAGACCGATCGAGTCATGGGTATAGACGAAGAGCGTCGGCGCCTTCATCAGGGCCGCCATGCGCAGGGCGTTACGGGCATACTCGGAGAACATCAGGAAGGTCGCGCCATACGGCTTGAAGCCGCCGTGCAGCGTAATGCCATTCATGATGGCCGACATGCCGAACTCACGCACGCCGTAGTAGACGTAGTTGCCGTTGTGGCCTTCGGCGTTCACGTCCTTGCATCCCGACCACAAGGTAAGGTTGGAACCCGCCAGGTCAGCCGAACCGCCCAACAATTCCGGCAACAACGGGCCATAGCCATTCAGGGTGTTCTGGGAGGCCTTGCGGCTGGCGATGGTCTCGGCCTTTTCGTTGACCTTGGCGATGAACGCAGCGGACTTCTCGGCCCAGTCGCTCGGCAATTCGCCGGCCATGCGGCGCTCGAACTCGGCAGCCAGCTCCGGGAACGCGCTGCGATAGTTCTCGAAACGGTCGTTCCAGTCGCCTTCGGCCTTGGCACCGCACTCCTTCGCATCCCAGCCTTCGTAGATTTCTTCCGGAATCACGAACGGGGCATGCGGCCAGCCGATGGTTTCGCGGACCAACGCCACTTCGTCGTTGCCCAGCGCCGCGCCGTGGCATTCTTCCTTGCCCTGCTTGTTCGGGGAACCCCAGCCGATGATCGTCTGGCAGCAGATGATCGACGGGCGGTCGGTGACCGAGCGAGCCTCTTCGATAGCCTTCTTGACGGCTTCGGGATCGTGACCGTCAACCTTCGGAATCACATGCCAGCCGTAGGCCGCAAAGCGCTTCGGCGTGTCGTCCATGAACCAGCCCGGCGTCCCGCCATGGCCACGAACCTCACCGTCGATCGAGATGTTGTTATCGTCGTAGAAGGCGATCAGCTTGCCGAGCTTCATCGAACCGGCCAGCGAACACGCTTCATGGGAGATGCCTTCCATCAGGCAGCCATCACCCAGGAACGCATAGGTGTAATGGTCGACGATCTTGTGTCCGGGACGGTTGAACTGCCCGGCCAGAGTGCGCTCCGCGATGGCGAATCCGACAGCATTCGTGATGCCCTGACCCAGCGGACCGGTGGTGGTCTCGACGCCGGGCGCGTAACCGTACTCCGGATGACCCGGAGTCTTGGAATGCAGCTGACGGAAGTTGGCGAGTTCTTCAACCGGCAAGGCGTAGCCGGTCAGGTGCAACAAGGAGTACAGCAACATCGAGCCATGGCCGTTCGACAGCACGAACCGGTCGCGATCCGGCCACTTCGGGTTGGCGGGGTTGTGGCGCAGGTAATCGTTCCACAACACCTCGGCGATGTCCGCCATTCCCATCGGAGCGCCCGGATGACCGGAGTTCGCTTTCTGGACCGCATCCATGCTCAGGGCGCGGATGGCGTTGGCTAGTTCTCGGCGCGAAGGCATGTTCTTCTCCTTAGTTGTTTGATGAACAAAAATCGCTTTATTATCATCAGCCCGACAGCCAAAGTCACGCGCTTGCCGAGGCCGGGAGGCCGACGTACTGAGCGTCCCTCCGCGAGCGCAACGTTATAGCGGGAAACGGGGGCGTCGAACAGTCAGTGTTTCTTGGGTGAATCATAAGGTCGGGCAATCTGCGAGGCGCTGCGGGATTCCGACCGGACTCTGTATTGGCCCATGGACGCGCAAAAGAAAGCCACTTCCTTCATACACTTGAACGGCTAAGGCCCTTCCCGTCGGCAACCGTGTTACCGCCCGGGAAGGGCCTTAGGTCACTGGCGGCCGAGTCGAGACCCTGGGGTATCGAACTCGGCCGCCACCAACTGGATCGGGGCATACCCCGGATACGATTACTCCAGATTGGCGTGACGGGTCCTCATCTCTTCTTCCGGAATGCCCTTCTCGTGGATGATGTGGGCGATGGTCGCCTCCAGGAACATCAACGTCGACAGTTCGAACGTCGTGCCCATGGGCATGCCCACAACCTTCCCGTACTGCTCCGGCGAACCGATGCGGATCACCATGTCGGCCATGTCGCCGATCGTCGAACTGGTCTTGGTCGAGATCAGCCCGATGTAGGCTCCCAGTTCCTTGGCCCGCTTCGTGAAGGCGATCATCGTTTCGGTCTCGCCCGAGCCCGAAATCACGATCAGCAGATCACCCTTGCGCAGGCTGGGCGTCACGATTTCCCCAACGACGTAGACGTCGTACCCGCCATGCATCAGTCGCATGGCAAAGAATTTCGCGATCAACCCAGACCGGCCGGCACCGGCAACGAAGATGCGGGACGCTTTGTCCAGCAGTTCCGTAAGCTTTTCATCATAGGTCGAATCGGTAGCCTCAAGGATACCGGAAATCTTATCTATGATAAGTTGCTGATGCATATGAAGTCCTGGTAGAGATTAAACAGCGCTGGCGAGTTCGAAGATCTCGCGGGCAGCGTCGGCCGGGGACGGCGCACCGTAGATGGCCGCACCGACCACGACGATGTTGGCACCCGCCTTGGCAACCTGCTGAACCGTCGACTGCTTGATGCCGCCGGCAACCGAGACGCGAACCGGCAGACCCAGCTTCGTGATCGCCTGGAGATCGGCGAACGGCGTCTGGCCAGCAGCCTGAGCGTCGAGACCGGTGTGAACGCCGATGATCTGTGCGCCCATCTTGGCGGACTCGCGTGCGCAGCCAACCTTGTCGGGAACATTGATCAGGTCGACCTGAACTTCAGCGCCATGAGCGTTGGCCGCCTTGATCACACCAGCGATCGTCGGCAGACCCGAGACGCCCAGCACGGTGCAGATGTCTGCGCCAGCGGCATAGAACGGGGTAGCTTCGTATTCGCCGGCATCCATCGTCTTGAGGTCGACCAGCAGCAGCTTGTTCGGGAAGCGGCGCTTCAATTCCTTGACGAGCGGGACCCCATTGTGCTTGATGCAAGGCGTGCCGATTTCGAAGATGTCAACGTACGGGGCTGCGAGCTGAGCCAGCTTCAGCGTTTGGTTGACATCCAGGGAATCCAGCGCCAATTGAATCAGTGGTCGTGCCATTGTATTTTCTCCGATGTTTTATCGTTGGTTAATGGGGTGGCCGGTTGCTGCGAGTGCAAGCAGTGGCTAAATGCACTGTTTCTCAACTGTACAGAACAAAGAACAAAGCTGTCAACGCACGCCGCTCGGCTCGATCTGCGGAACACACCTTAGGAAGACCTGGCGGCTCAGCGTAGCGGCCGACTGCGAACAAAGTGGCCGCAAGCTCATTGAACGGCATCGAGCCGGGCATCGTGCGCAACGTCTTGGGGAAGCGAACTATCCCACCTTCTTCAGATACTTCGCAACTCCGGTCTCCGCAGCGCCCGCGGAAGACGAGGACGCGGGTAGGCTCTTCAGATACTTGGCAACGCCGGTTTCCGCAGCGGCGGATGCGGCACCCTGGATGCCCTTCAGGTATTTGCTGACACCGGTTTCAACGGTCACACCCAAGGTGCTGCGCAAGTAACTTGCCACGCCGGTTTCACCCGCCAGTCGTCCAGCGGGAGCCACTGCCGCGGGGGCGGACGCCGCCGGAGCACCTTCCCCTGCGCCCGAGCGCTTTTTCCAGAAGAACAGCCCGGCCAGCGCGAGCACGCCGATACCGATCAGAGGGGCGTTCTCCGACAGGGGATTGCCAGCCTTTTCAGTCGCGGGTGCCGACTTTGCCGCCGCCGCAGACGAGGTGCTTGCGGACGAGGACGCGCTTGAAACCGTGGCCGGACCCGTCGCCTTCTTGATCGCCTCGGCATCACGGTAGAGCACCTCCGGCTCGAAACCAGCCGGATACTTCGTGCTGTCTGCCTTCGCTGCCGGTGCTGCTGCAGCCGGGGCGGGAGCCGGCGCTGCCTTCGTGGCGCCTCCGGACTTCTCGATGTAGTCGCTGTCCTGATAGATCACCTCCGGCTCGAAACCAGGAGGATAGGTCGTGGCGCCCGCCATGGTGCTCCCCAAAGCGGAGGCTGCAAGCAAACTGGCTATTAAGTTCTTGTTTTGCACTTCGTTCCCCTCTCGGTCGGAATAGTTGGATTAGGGCACAGCCCATCAATAGGCCGTACTGGCCGGCACCGCGGGCAGTATAAGGGCTCGTTCTGGTAAAAGGAATATATCCGCGGCGCCGACAATCGGGACCTTCGGGAGCTTCGCCGGAACCCGGGCGGGAAGAATTCCCCGCCGCGCCCGGAACCGCGAGAACCCGCACGGCAAGCCTTCCACCAGGGGAGAGAACCCTTGAAACAGAGGCGCTGCCCGCTCCGCGAGCCGCCCGGCCAGACCCATCCGCCCCCACCGAACCATAAAGAGGTCATCCGCGGCCGGACGGCGGCGGCCTTCAGACGTTGAGCGCTAGGCCATCGGGCAACCGCACGTCCATCGCGATCGGAAGATGGTCGGAACACGGGAAATTGAGCACCCGGACATGTTCGGTCCGCAGGCTCGGCGTGACCAGGATGTGATCGAGCATCTTGTCCGGATGCCAGCTCGGGAAGGTTTTCAGGTCACACATCGGATCGCACAGATGCGTGGACTCGGCCAGCAGGCGCAGTTCGGGCGAACCGGGCTCGCAGTTCAGATCGCCCATCAGGATCACGTTCGGAAAGTGGCTGATCAGCTCACTGACGAAGCGGACCTGCCGCAATCGCGCCCGACGGCTCAGCGCGAGATGCAGCACGCAGACATAGAGCGCCTGCTTGGAAGGCTTGCCGAAGCGCGCGACCACGGCGCCGCGACCCGGCAGCCCGGGCAGCTTGTAGTCGTGGACCTCGTCGGGACGCAGGCGGCTCAACAGGCCATTGCTGTGCAGCGCGATGTTTCCGAAACGGCGGTTAACCTGATTGTGCCAGTGCGCGAACCCGCCATGTTCGGCCAGGTACTGCGTCTGGACGATATGGTGGCTGCGCGCACCGCCCCCGTCGACTTCCTGCAGCCCAACGATATCGAAAGGCTTCAGGATTTGGGCGATCCGGTTCAGGTTCGGCAGCCGCTTGGTCGACGGCCAGATGTGGCGCCAGCTACCCGTGATGTAATCGCGATAACTGCTGGTGCTGATGCCGGTCTGGATATTGAAGCTGGCGACCTGCAGCACCCGCGGCCGGGAACTGCCGCTCACGTGCGCCAGAGACGCGTAGCCGGGATAGCCACTGGACGGCGGCTCGACCAGGAACGAGGCATCCCCTTCCTTCAGGGTCACTGCCCGCGCAAAGCGACGGGTAGGGGGCTCGTGGTGGCGGCGCTCACTTCTTTGCCGGCTTCAGCGCAGCGCTCTCCTGAGCGATCAGCTGATTCATGATCTCGATCATGCGCGGAAATGATTTGGCCAACGACCCGCTGGTGCGGTACTTACCATTGATCACGACTGCCGGCGTGCCGGTGATACCGTATCTCTGGGCCATGGTCGCCGCCTGACGCATTTTCGTGTCCACCGCGAACGACTTGTAGGCCTTTCGGAAGTCCGCCTCCGCGATGCCGTGCTCCTTGAAGAACGGGGCCAACTCGTCCTCGGTCTCGAGCTTGCGGTTCTGGTTCTGGATGGCCTCGTAGAAGTCGGAGTGCATCTTGTCGAGAACGCCCAGCGCTTCGGCTGTGAAGAAGGCCTTCGCGTGAGCGCCCCAGCGCTCGTTGAATATGGCCGGCTGACGAATGAATTCGACGTTGTCCGGCTTCTTCTTGAGCCACGCATTCAGGTCGGGCTCGAGATGGTAGCAATGCGGACATCCGTACCAGAAGAACTCCAGCACCTCGACCTTCGACGGGTCGGCGGTGGGCTGTGGCGGCTCGACCATCTCGTAGCCGAGGTCGGGCCGCGGGCTGTGGTCGGTCGCGTACAGCGACGGTGAAGCAATCAGCGCGCCCAACGCCAGCCAGAGCGAAACAGCGGTCCGTGCGAACGTCCTTGGGAAGTGTGTCTTCATGATGTTGTCGATGTCTCGCAGCCTCGTAGATCAAACAAAACCGCCGCCCTCGCGGACGACACCGCGCGGCGCCTCGGGGCGACTCAACGCAAACCCGCGATGTATTCCGAAAGCCCCGTGATTTCCTCGTCGGTCAAGTGAGCCGCCACCACACGCATCATCTCGTTGGTGTCGTTGTAACGGGCCTTGCCCTTGAAGTCGTGCAGGGTCTTGCTGAGGTAGGCCGCATACTGCCCCCGCAGCGCCGGGTAACCGGCCGGCTCGTTGCCCTTGGCTTCAGGTCCGTGACAACCGGTGCAAGCCGGTACGCCGCGCTGGGGATCGCCGGCCCGGTAGATCGTCCGACCCAACTCATTCTCCTGGGCCGCCTCCACCTGAACGGCCTGAGCGGCATAAAACGCGCCAATGTCGGCCATGTCGTCATCGCTCAGGGCGAGGGCCATCGCGGTCATGGTCGGTTCCGGGCGCTTCTCGGTCTTGAAATCGTGCAACTGTTTCGTCAGGTAGCTCGCGTGCTGCCCGGCGAGCTTCGGAAAGATGGGCGCGGCCCCGTTTCCGTCAGGGCCGTGGCAACCGCCACAGCTCTCTGCCTTTTGCTTGCCTTCGGTCGGGTCTCCGGCACCGAGTGCGACCGGTGCCGCTAACGCGGCCGCCGCGCTGAGCAGGACCCAGAGAATTCGTGTCATGGAATGCCTCGTCGATCAGAGGTGTGAAAGCCACGCCCCGGGGAAGGTCTGTCTTCCCGAGCGTCGCGATTTTACGATGGCTGCGGAAATATAGGTAAACTTTGAGGCCCAACGCAACCCCAGCCGCGCCCTCCCCGCCGTGACCCAATCCCGATATCACCGCAGTCACTTCCTCACCAGCGCTCCAGCCGTCAAGGACGCCCCGCCAGACGAAGGCGCCGAAGTGGCTTTCGCCGGACGATCGAACGCCGGAAAGTCCAGCGCCATCAATACGATCGTGATGCAGAAGAATCTGGCGCGGACCAGCAAGACGCCCGGGCGCACGCAATTGCTGAATTTCTTCGAGGTCGATCCCGAACATCGGCTCGTCGACCTTCCCGGCTATGGCTACGCGAAGGTCAGCGCCAAACAACGTGGCACCTGGCATCGCGTCGTGGAAGCCTATCTGGCCGAACGCCAGAGCCTCGCGGGCATCTTCCTGGCGATGGACATCCGCCATCCGCTCACCGATTTCGACTGCCTGATGATCAACTGGTGCGGGGAGCTCGGTCTGCGCGCCCATATTTTGCTGACGAAGGCGGACAAACTGGGACGCGGGGCGGCCAAGGCCACGCTGCTACAGACGGAGCGTGCCCTGCGCGAAGGGAACGATGTGCGGACGACGGTTCAACTGTTCTCGTCGCTGGATCGCACCGGCCTTGATCAGGCGCACGCCGCCCTGGACGATGTACTCGGGTATGGCTAGGGTGTGAGTGTTTGGGAGCACTCATGCGGCTCGCCGCATAAAAAGGCTCCGAAGCGCAAAGGGGCAGCGCCTCGGAGCAAATCCCCGACTTGGGGAAGCCGGGATTGAAACTACTCATAAGGGAGGAGATGAGTAGTCTGCGTCGTTCCAGACACGTAACCCTATGACTGCCTCTCCGCGAAAGAGTTCGAAGTGTCGCGACAACGGGCGCAGCGCTACCTATCGGGCGCCACGGCGAGTCCGCGCACACCGTCACCGGGACCTTATGCCGGTCCTATCCCGGGATGCCCGCTAGTCCCATCGCTTCATCGTATGTTGCCGGCCGCGCTTCGCACCCGCTGCACGACCGCCTCGGGGAGCGGAAGGTATCCCATCTCCGCAGACCGCTTCTGTCCCTCGGTCAGACCGAACTCGACCAGTTCTCGCAGCACGCGGGCTTTGTCGGCATCGCCGTTGTCCTTGTAGAAAATCATCCAGGAGAACGTCGCGATGGGATAAGCGGTCGCGGCTTCCGGATCGAGGACCCACGCGATCAGATCGTCCGCAAGGCGCGCGTCCGCCAGTGTCGCCTCGCCACCGTCGATGCCTGGCTTGACGTAAGTGCCGGCTTTGTTCTGCAAAGTGGCTACAGCCACGCCCGCTCCCTTGGCCTGAACGTAATCCACATACCCGATCGCTCCTGGCGTGCGCTTGATGACTTCCATGACGCCGTCGTTTTTCGGTGCTGCCACGAAATGGTCGAAGTGTGGCCATTCAACGGTGTTGCCGGCGCCGGGCCCGTCCTTCCATTTCGGGCTGACCGCGCTGAGATGATTGGTAAAGACGAACGTCGTGCCGCTGCTGTCGGCTCGCCGGACCACGGTGATCGGCAGGTCGGGCAGGGTCACCCCCGGGTTGGCACGAACGATTCGCTCGTCGTTCCAGCGACGGATTTCCCCCAGGAAGAATGCGGGGTACACGCTGCGCGGCAACTTCAGTTCAGCTGTCATGCCGGGCAGGTTGTAAGCCAGCACGATCTCACCCGCCGTCATGGGCAGGAGTTGGACGCCACCCGGCACTTTGGCGATATCCTCGGGCTTCATCGCCGAATCGCTCGCGGCGAAATCGACCACCCTATCGAGGAAATCGTGAATCCCTGCGCCACTGCCCTTGGCATGATAGGCAATGAGGACACCTTTATGGCTCTTGGAGAAACTCTTGAACCACTCGTAGTAAAGCGGGGCAGGGAAACTCGCCCCGGAGCCCATCAGGTGCAGCTTCCGTTCCGCTGCCACTCCGGGTTCCACGACCAGAGCGCACAACCAAGCGCCGACGACAAGTCGGACAACAGATATCGCGACCATCCTTTTCAGATTTACCTCCCGAAACACCACGAAAACAGTTCGGTATGCGGCTTCGCCCGACTCAGCGGAATATGGGGCGTATTTCCTGTCGCGGCAACGGCGGAACGAACCGTTAGAAACGCCCCCTCAGGCGCAAATTCACGTAAATGACGTTCAAGGTCAGCAGACCGGCCAAAACGGTATGCGCAACCACCATTAGGGTCGGTAGCCGCATCATGACGGCGGCGATGCCGGTCCCGGTGCCCGTAAGCACCAGCATGCTCATCACGATACCAGCTGGCCGCAAGC
This sequence comes from Methylolobus aquaticus, assembly GCF_054172105.1. Classification (NCBI taxonomy): domain Bacteria; kingdom Pseudomonadati; phylum Pseudomonadota; class Gammaproteobacteria; order Methylococcales; family Methylococcaceae; genus Methylolobus; species Methylolobus aquaticus. The sequence goes on along the minus strand of NZ_JBSYXP010000003.1, from coordinate 87,263 downwards.
TCTGGCAGCGATTACTGCCCGTAATGACGAGCGCCAAGACCGTCACGACCACATACAGCAGGATACCGCCAACACGGTGGACCCAGTGGATTGCCGCACGGGCGGCCTCGGGTAGCCTGCCGTTGTCGCCCTCGAGCCAGTCTCCCTGACTCAGGCCGAAGGCTCGGGCATAGTCGGCGTCGGGCCACGCCCGCCCCAGGCACGTCGGAAAATCCGGACAGGACAGGCCGGCCTGATGAGTGCTGGTCCACCCTCCGAGCATCAGTTGGCTGATCAGAATGATGAGACAGATCCGTGCCAGCCACCGGATGGGCATTCCTGCAGGCACCAGCCTCCGCCCGCCATCATCGGGACTGGCTGCGAGGTGTGACAGAAAGATGACGACGAGGATCGCGTAGCCCAACAGCAGATGAGCGGTCACTGACAGGGGCAGCAGTTGGTGCTCGAGTGTCCATAGGCCCAGGGCCGTCTGCATGACCACCATGCAAAGAGCAGCCATCACCCAGAACGTGGCCCGCATGCGATTTTCCGGTAGCGTCCAGACCAGCGCCGCCAGGATCAGCACAGTGACGCCCACCGCACCCGCGAAATACCGGTGTGTCCTGATGTCGAGCCGCACCTGTGCCATGTCGACCGGCCTGTCGTCGGCAAAGCGAGGCTGGAGATTTCCGTCCGGGCGCGTAAGTGAACGGCCGAAACAACCGGGCCACTGCGAACAACCCGGCTCCGTATCCCAACTCCGGACGTAGGCTCCCAGCGCAATGGTCAGGAGCGTCAGAATCAGCGCAATCAGGGTCAGCGTTCGAACCATCGCCGGCTGTTGAAGGTCTTCACAAGCGTGCCGATAACGCCCTGCTGCGACTTGCGAGTGCAGCCGCGAGCGCGGTAGGCACGGCATCGGACACGCCTGCATCCTACCGGATGTTCGTGAACCGCATCACCTCGTCGCCGCATGGGGGCGCGGCCGCCTGATCGGCAGAGCCGTCAACTGCACGCCGGGTCCGGGTTGACAAGCGGGTGTCGCCAACGCATTGTGATGACGAGCGCATAAGGCGTTTCGAGACTTGAACATGACTACACGGACCTGCGAACGATCCGGGCTGTCAACTTCCGGCAAACTCCGTGACCGGCCATCGATCACGAAAGACCGAGTTTCATTTCCGGGCACGGCAACCAACGGTACCGGGTGTGTCGCCCCGCGGTCCGTCCAGCGCGCAGCACGACAGACCGGAGCCATCAACCCCGCGCTGTTGTTCACCGCTGTGCTTGCGCTCGCCGGACTGGCCGCCGCTGTGGCACTGGTCCAGGCGCCGACCCCCTACGACTCGCCGTCAGCCAGTACCGGATCCTCTATGGATCCAGCGACTGCACAGCCTGTGCTGCTGAGTCTGGTAGGCTCCAATACCATCGGTAGCGATCTGGCGCCGACGCTCGCCAAAGCCTACATGAACGATGTGTTGGGTGCCGTGCGCGTGGAAGTGCGCCGCGAACCGAAAGAGCACAGGACTGTTGTGGAGGGCTACCTCCCCGGAGCAACGGCGCCCAGTTCGATTCAGATCCTCGCGACCGGATCAGGCTTCGCGTTCGAAGCACTCAAGAACGGCGTCGCCGACATCGGCATGTCATCGCGAACGATCACCGCTGCCGAGGAAGAGCAACTCGCATCGCTCGGCAACATGCGGGACCGCAAGTCCGAACAGGTTCTGGGTCTCGATGGCCTGGCGGTCGTGGTCCATCCGTCCAACCCGGTCACGGTGCTCACCCTGGACCAGATCAAGCGCATCTTCAACGGGCGCATAAAGCAGTGGTCGACGCTTGGCGGTGCGAAACGTCCGATACACCGGTACTCCCGAAACCGTGAATCGGGCACCTTCGCATCCTTCGTCGGCATGGTGAACCTGGACCGCAGCGCGCTGTCACCGGACATCACCTACATCGTCGAGAGCAGTGACGTGTCGGACACGGTAGCGGGGGATCCCGACGGCATCGGTTTCATCGCCCTGCCCTACATCGGCAAAGCCAAGGCCGTCAGAGTGGCCGCAACGGCCGGTCCAGGCTTTCCCGCAACACGGACGCTGGTTTACCGCGAAGACTATCCATTGTCGCGCCGCCTTTACCTGTATGCGCCGCCAAACCCGTCCAATCGACGCGTGGGAGAGTTTCTGGAGTTTGCGCAGTCGCCGGCCGGACAGAAATTGGTGGATGCCACCGGTTTCGTCGGTCGAACGCTCGAACCGCTGGATAGCGCAGAAGACCCGCATCCGCTTCCGAAACAGGCCCCGAAGGCGTACACCGAATTGGCGCAGACCGCCGACCCACTGCCGGTTTCCATCCGCTTCAAACCCGGCAGCACCGAGCCCGACAGCAAGGCCTGGAATGACTTGCCCCGACTCGTTCAGGTCCTGCTGACCCCCCAGTACCGCAATCGGGAAGTCGTCCTAGCGGCCTTTCGCAATCGAGACACCGTGCCCGGTGCAGACCAGGCCCATGTGCAGGACGCCGCGATCGCCGAACTTAAGGCCGAGTTGGAAAGGAAGGGCTTACAAAACGTCAAGGTCGCGGACTTTGGCCCGGCCCTGCCGGTTGCGGCGGACAGCACCCCGGAAGGCCGCGAGAAGAATCGACGCGTCGAGGTCTGGCTGAGCCGCTAGCCGGGCCTGGACCGAACTGCGACCCGGCCAGCAGCGCGCGTTCATGGGGCTGCAGGTCCATAGGAACATACGAGCCCGTTGATGGCGCAAACGTCTACCGATGCGCGATGGTCGTTCCATCGGGGGGATTCGTTGAGAACCGCGTCGCTGCGGCGTCACTGGCCAAAAGGTTGCCAGCTTAGCGACTCCGATGGCAAAGCGGATTAAACTGATTTCGTGGGACACCCCCAAGTTGACGATATCGAGTAGCCCCAAGCCTGGCCCCTCACACGTCGCGGAGAACATCCGCCCGGCCGTCAAAAACGAATTGACGACGACCGGGTTTCTCGCGAAGAGCAACTATTCCCGTCCGCTGAGCCTGGCCGCGCTGGCCATCGGCAATTACCTCCTGCTTTACGTGGCCAACATCGCCCTGGCCCGCCAGCTCTCCGCCGCCGATTTCGATGACTACAGCGTGGCCCTGTCTCTGGTTACGGTATTGAGCACCTTCGCGACGCTCGGGCTCGAGAAGTACGCCTTGCGCTGCATCCCCGTCTACCGCGAGCGCGGCGACTGGGGTCATGCCAGGGGTTTCTGGCGTTTCTCACTGGGGGCTACCGTCGGACTGAGTGTCGGCCTGGTATTGCTGCTCGCGTCATCGTTGGAGGTGATCCTTTATAGCCGGCATGCGGACTCGCACGCGGCCATGCTGGTACTGGTCGCCTTCCTGCCCGCGGTCACCGCGGTCCTGTTCCTGGTCGAGGTCGCGACGGCAGCCGGCGCCCAGATCCAGGCCGTCGTGATCTACCGTTTCCTGCTGCCGGCCAGCTTCTTCGTGCTCATCAGTCTCGGCAATCTTTTTGAGCTGGGAACGACCGCAATCGGCGTGGGCATCTGCTACGGGCTGGCCTGGCTGATCGCCCTGATGGCCATCCACTATCTGGTCAAGCACTCGATGCCTGAGGATTTCTGGCACGCCCAACCGCATTTCCTGCGCCGGAAATGGCTGCGGCGGGCCGCACCGTTCCTGATCAACAGCTCAATGCTCAGCCTGATGGCCAGCTCGGGCGTCATCATCCTGGAACTCCTGTTCACCTCCGAATCCGTGGTTGGAACCTTTGCGATCGCGGCACAAACGGGGACCTTCATCGTACTGCTCGCAAACACGACGAATCGCTTCTATCTGCCACTGATGTCGCTCTATCTAGAGCGGCGCGACAAGGCCTCGATGCGGCGGTTACTGGCCCACCGGATTGGTGTGATGTCCGGATTGTCGCTGCTCTTCCTGTCGGTGGTCGTCCTACTCGGGGAGGACATCCTCGCGTGGTTCGGCCCGAAATTTCGCGACGGTTACCCTGCGCTCTGCGTGCTGGCAGTCGGGGCATCGGTGAATGCGATGTTCTCGGACTCACCTTATTACCTGCAATTCATGAAGCGGGAGCGTCAGGTGTTCTACACGAGCGCCGTGGCGCTGGTGATGAACCTGGGGCTGACGGCGACACTGGGCCATTACCTCGGCGCGGTCGGCGCCGCCTACGGCTACGCGATATCGATGAGTTTTCTGTTCCTGTCGCAACGTCTCCAGGCTTCCCACCACTTCGCGCGACACTGGACGTCGGCCGGCGACACCTAGGGACGTCACGCGGTGCGGGCCCGACCGCATGACTTCGCAGCACTGAAAAACCCCGCAACAATCGGCTTCGACCCGCCGCATTCACAATCCTGTAACACATTCTTGACAGGATGTGGCTGGGATGCCCGTCATGGGCATATGCCGCCCGTCTACATTGAGGTCTCTTAAGCCGGGTGAGCACCAAATGGATATCGGTCCTCCCTTATAGCGCTCTTACGAAGTTCGGATAAACCATCGATGAAAACGATATCGGCACTGCTGCTTGTTGCGGCAGTCACCGTAACGCCCCTCATGTCCGCGCAAGCTGCGGTCACATTCATCGGCGAAGGCTCGATTCCCGGCGATGCAGTCGACCAGTCGAAGCTCGACCGCACACTGGAAGACGGCGCGTCACCCCACAACCGTGTCGGGGGGCTGGGTTCGGCGATCACGTACAGCGGTAACGGAAACTCCTATCTCGCGTTGCCGGATCGCGGACCGGCGGGCGGTAAGACATCGTATTTCAACCGCTTGTACCGGATCGACATCAAGCTCGCCAAAGTTGCCGAGAACCGGTATACGGTGGAGCCAGTGCTGACGAGCACCTTGCTGCTCAGAACCGAGGACGGAAGGCAATTCACCGGACATGCCGGCACGTTCGATGCGATCAATTCGCCCGACGGTCTGCGCCTCGACCCCGAAGGCCTGCGCGTCAGCGGGTGCGGCCACACCGCGCTGATCTGCGATGAATACGGCCCGCACATCTACGAAGTGGACCTGAAGTCCGGCAAGCGCATCCGCAACCTTCCCGTGCCACGAAAATTCCTCGTCGATTTTCCTTCCGCCAACCCCGACGACGAGAAGAACAAGAACCTGACGGGACGTCAGCCGAACCGAGGCTTCGAGGGGCTCGCGATCACGCCCGATGGAGCACGCCTGCTGGCCGTAATCCAACAACCGCTGCTGCAGGACGGCGCTCTGGGCACCGACCGTAAGCCTGTCGGGGTGAACTGCCGTATCTTGGAAGTCGATCTGCAAAACGGCGCCGTGCGCGAGTACATGTACGTGATGGAACGTCCCGCGAACGGCCTCAGCGAGATCCTTGCGATCAACGATCATGAGTTCCTGATCATAGAACACGACTCCAAGCCGGCGGCCGAGACCACCTTCAAGAGCATCTTTCGCGTCGATCTCAACGGCGCAACCGACGTCCGGTCCATCGCGGCCTTGCCGTCGACCGGCACTACGGTGAGCGACGGCGGCGGTACGAATCAGGTTACCCCGGTCGCAAAAACATTGTTCGTCGATCTGTTGCGCGCCGGCATCCCGGACATGCCCGAAAAGGTCGAAGGACTGACCTTCGGGCCGGATCTCGCTGACGGGCGCCATCTGCTGATCGCTTCCGCGGACAACGACTTCGAGCGCGAGCGCGCCAGCCGCTTCCTGGCCTTTGCGGTCGATCCGGGTGATCTTCCCCGTTATCAGCCGCTCCCCCGAGCAGGCGCCGGACCGAACCACGCCTGTTCCACCCCCCTCAACCGCGTAGCCTCCGGGCAGCCGGCGCACGGCAAGGAGCGGGGCTCACACGCTGCCCACACGAAACTGACGCGCCTGGGCTCGAACTGACTCAGGGGCGGCCCAGCGGCGTCAAGGAAAGCCTGAGCCGCCCCGAGAACCCTGACCACGCGACGACGATGCCGATGGATCAATGCCCCGCGCCGGGTCACGGACACTCTGATTTCTTCAGGTAGGGCAAAACCGCCTCTCGCGTCACCGACTCCGTACGAAGCGAGCATGCCTTTTGTTCAGATTTTCCTTGGGGTAGCCTCTCGCCACTCGGCGTCGGCACATCGACGCGGCCGTAGCTGCGTGAGGCATTGCTTTGAGCGCCCCTGAGGCATGGCCGAGGTGCAGCATCACAGCCGGAGCCGGGCTGGCTCTGCATAAGCTTGGTCGTTACCGGGGCGGGCTCACAGGGCATATCCGTCTCCCTTATCACCCCGCATGCTTCACGTCCCGGAGTAGTATTGATGACCACAGGCAGCAAGGCTATGCCACCCAGTGAACCCGACGTCGTCCGTCCCAAACGACTGAAGTTCATCTCTGACATGAGCTTCGGCACCCGCGTGGTGGTCGGCTTCGTGCTGGGCGTCGCGGTCGGCTTGTTCTTCGGCGAAGGTGCCGCCGTGCTGCAGACGGCAGTAGATGCCTATATCCGGCTGATGCAGATGACCGTCATCCCCTACCTGGTCCTTGGGCTGATGGCTTCGCTCGGACGCCTGTCACGCAGCGACGCGCGCCTCCTCGCGCAGGGTGGGGGCCTATCCATCGTCGCGATGTGGGTCGTCACGGCACTGCTGATCGTCGCGATGACGCTGGCCTTTCCGGACCTGCAAAGCGGCTCGTTCTTCAGTACGGCCCTGGTCCAGCCGCCGCGGCCGTTCAATGTCGCGGAAGTTTTCATCCCTGACAATCCGTTCGCGTCGCTGGCCAATAGCGCCGTTCCGGCGGTCGTCCTGTTTTGCGTCGCCATGGGTCTGGCGCTGATCGGGACGCGCAACAAGGAGCGCGTGCTCGACGCCTTCATGGTGCTCAACGAGGCGGTATCACGTGTCACCAAGTTCGTCGCCGGGTTGACGCCTTTGGGAATTTTCGCGATCGGGGCGGTCGCCGCCGGCACCATGAGCATCACCGAATTCGAACGCCTGCAGGTGTATTTCGTCACGTTCATCGTGGCTGCCGTGCTGTTGACGTTCCTGGTCGTACCATTCTTTGTCACGGCCCTGACGCCGTTCCGCTACCGCCACGTGGTCTCGGTCGCGAAGGACGCGCTGCTGACGGCGTTTGTCGCCGACAACCTGTTCATCGTCCTGCCGCTGCTCGCCGAACGTGCGAAAGAGTTGATCAAGGACTACGACCTGCACAGTGAAGCGGCCGAGAACAGCGTCGACGCGATCATCCCGATTGCATTCAACTTCCCGATGGCGGGCAAGCTGCTGATGCTGCTGTTCCTGCCGTTCGCCGCCTGGCTGGCCGACGAGGCGCTGGACTGGAGCGATTATCCAGTCCTGTTCGGTGCCGGCGTGCTGAGCTTTTTCGCCAAGACCTCCACCGCCGTCCCGTTCCTGATGGACCTGCTGGACATCCCGCAGGATCTTTTCCAGCTCTATCTGGCCAGCGACCTCGTCACGGGGCGCTTCAGCAGCCTGCTGGCCACGATGTGCCTGCTCGCGACGTGCCTGGTCACCGGCGGCTTCATGGCCGGCTACCTGCGTTTCGACCGGCACCGGATTCTGATGGCGCTGGCGATATCCGGAGGCGTGACCGTAGCTGCGGTCATCGTCACGAAGATCCTGTTGTCGCTGTTCATCGATCCGGAGAATCATCAGGATCAGTTGCTCATGAACATGCAACTGCCGACACGCCCGGTCGAGATCATCGTCGACGACGAACCCCCGGAAGAGATCGGGGCACCGCTCGCGCGGAAACATAACGGTGCGCTGGAGCGCATTCGCCGGAACGGCGTCCTCCGCGTGGGCTACAACGCCGACCGCTTGCCCCTGACATTTTTCAATGCCCACCATGATCTGGTGGGCTTCGACGTCGACCTGGCCGGCGCCCTGGCGCACGAACTGGGCGTTAAGCTCGAGTTCGTGCCGTTCACCTGGCAGAACGTGACGCAGGAAATCGATGCCGGCCTGATCGACGTCGTGCCGAGCGTCCCCTACAGCACCTCGCTGATCCCGGCCAAGCGTCTGTCCACCCCCTATTACCAGGGCGTGCTTGGCTTCGCCGTGCGGGATCCGGACCGCGCCAAGTTTGCGACCCTGGAGGCGATCCACAAGCAACATCACCTGACGATCGGCATTCCGACCGAGTTGCAGCTACCCGTGGCGGCTCTGACCGATTATCTGGCCCCGGTCGAGGTCAAGACCGAGTTCGTCCGGGCCTTGCGTTACTTCTTCGAGGAGAAAGTGACGAATGTCGACGCGATGCTGGTAACGGCCGAGGTTGGCACGGCCTGGACCCTGCTCCATCCACATTTCACCGTGGTCGTGCCGCGCCCGACTTCAGTACAGATACCCATGGGTTACATGGTTCACCCTGAGGATGAGGATCTGCTCGAGTTCATCGAAAGCTGGCTCGTGATCCACCGGGCCCGCGGCACCATCGACCGAGCCTACGATTTCTGGATTCTCGGCCAGGGAGCGAAGTCACATACCCGGCGCTGGTCGATCATCCACAACGTGCTTGGCTGGACGGATTGATCCATCCAGCGCTTCAGGACGGCTGAACGTGTCGAATTCCGGAGTCCCCATGAAGCCCCCGACGTCACCCTGTTCGTTCGGCCTCATCGTTGCCATGGCAGCGCTTTCGAACGCACATTCCGCCGAGCTTTCGCGGTATGGCGGCATGTGCGATGCATCGGCTGCAGCACCCATCGGGCAACACTACTTCGTCGTCGCGAACGACAAGGACAGCGTGCTGCGGGTCTACGATCGTGACGAGCCCGGCCAGCCATTCTACCAGGAGGACTTCACCGGATTCCTGGGCGTGGCCGACACCGAAACCGATCTCGAGGGCGCCGCCCGGATCGGCGACCGTATCTACTGGATCACTTCACACTCCGCGAATCCGAACGGTGATGCGGGAACCCGGCGCCGGCTCTTCGCCACGCGTGTGGACTACCAGGGGGAAAGCATCCACCTCGAAGCCGTCGGCACGCCTTACGGGACTCTGATCGAGGACCTCACCGCGCATCCCGAACTAGGGAAATTCGGCCTGGACAAAGCGGCCACCCTGCCGCCGGAAAGTGCGGACGGCCTGAACATCGAGGGCCTGTCCAAGACCCCGCGGGGCGGCTTGATGATCGGATTTCGCAACCCGCGTCCGTCCGGGAAAGCGCTGCTGGTGCCAATCGAAAACCCCGAGGAAGTCATGCAGGCACAGCCCGCGCGGTTCGGCTCGCCGCTGCTGCTCGATTTGGGTGGCCGCGGGATCCGCAGCATCGATTACTCCGACACCCTCGGCCAATACCTGATCGTTGCCGGTCCCCACGACGACGAGGGAACGTTTCAGGTATACGAATGGACCGGCCACTCGGCCGACCCACCGAAACCGGTAAGCACCGGTCCCTTGGCGGGACTCAATCCCGAGGCCCTGGTACTTTATCCCGATCTGGCACACCGGGAGCAGGTGCTCAGCGACGACCGCGGCGAGGAGGTCAATGGTACGCGCTGCCTTCGGCGGACCTTGGAACTGCAGAGTTTTCGAGGGCTTTGGATCGGCTACTGACTCGGCCGGTCAATGCCCCGGACCAATCCGTGCTCGCGGTGCAACCAGCACCCGGAAGGCGGCGAGGTAAGGAGTGGTGTGGCACGCCCTCCTTTCCGCGGGGCGGGAGGGTAATCGCGGTACCTGCGGGCCTTGCCCCCGAGACAGCTTACGGTCGGGGCGCGGGATGAGCAGGCTGGGAGGCTGGTAAAGACGTGCAGGCGCCGGAAGCCCGACGCCTGCGGAGAACTTTCCGAACAGCGGATTACGGGGAAAACGGCTTCATCTGGCGAGCCGCTTCGCCGACAGACTTCCGCTCGTATTCCGGCAGCGGAATGAAGCCCTTCTTCGTCAGGTAGCCGTCATCGCCCCAGGCCTTCTCGCTGGTGAACTCGGTGACAAACTCCTGTATGCCCGGCACCGTTCCGACATGCGCCTTCTTGACGTAGAAGAACAGCGGCCGGGAAACCGAATACTGCATGGAAGAGATGGTGTCGTAGTCCGGCGTCACGCCTTCCACCGGCAGGGCTGCGACCTTGTCGGTGTTTTCTTCGAGGAAGCTGTAGCCGAAAATGCCGAGCGAGTTCGGGTTCGACAGCAGCTTTTGAACAATCAGATTGTCGTTCTCTCCCGCCTCGATGAACCCGCCGTCCTCACGCATCGTCTGGCACATCTTCTTGAAGTCCGCCTCCTTCTTCTTCTTCCAGTCCTTGATCCATTCGAACTCCTCGCAACCCTTTTCCATGGCCAGTTCGACGAACGCATCCCGCGTTCCCGACGTCGGCGGCGGACCCATGACTTCGATCTTGCGGTTCGGAAGCGATGAGTTGACATCGCTCCAGGTCTTGTAGGGGTTGTCGATCAGCTTGCCGCAGTCCGAGCACTCCGGGTCTGGCACCTGCTTTGCCAGAGCCAGATAGATGTCCTTGCGCGTCAGCGGAAACGATGCCGACTTCTTCGACTGGGCGATCACGATGCCGTCGTAGCCGATCTTGACTTCGACGATTTCCTTGACCCCCGCCGCTTGGCAACTCTTGAATTCGGCCGGCTTCATTTTGCGGGATGCATTGGCGATATCGGGGTACTGCACACCCACACCTCCGCAAAACAACTTGATGCCGCCGCCGGTTCCCGTCGACTCGACTTTGGGCGTCTTGAAGGTCCCGCTTTTGCCGAACTGCTCGGCAACTACGGTGGAAAACGGATACACCGTCGATGAACCGACGATGCTGAGCGCATCGCGCCCGGCAGCCCAGGTGGATCCCGCGGCCGCGGTGGCAACCAATGCAGTGCCGATCAATAAAGCTTTATTCACGAAACACTCCTCTTTCTTTTAACGTTTCTTGCGGTAGTCATCCCGGGGGCACCGAACTGCTTACGGGTTCCGGAGGAACGTCGCCCGACGCTTCGGACAATCGTCACTGAATTCACCCTGAGATCACTGGGCCACCAGACGTGCCTCTCAGCCCCCTGGGTGTCCGCCGACACAACGCATCGCGAAGCGTCGCATATCATAGGGGCCTCCAGTGGCTGGGGGAAGCCGGTCCGGACATCGTCCCGCGCTCCAGCAACACCCGGATTCGCGTAGGCCAGAGCCCAAAGCCCACCTTCGACAGGCGGGCTTTGCGCAGAGGGAAGCCGACTACGGTCCGGCGTGATTGGCCCTTTAGTACGCCAGCGACACGCGGGCCGAGACCTGATCCCACCCACCCGTGTTGTTACCCGGGACGCAGCACAGCTGAGCGCGGCGTGCGCCGGCAGCACCGATGTCGAGATCCCAGACGTGGGTCCAGTCGACCAGCAACCGGGCCCAGTCGTTCCAGTGCCAGTTGACACCGAAGGTCGAGGCCAATTCGCGACCACCCGTGTTGCCGGGATCGCCGACGTTGTTCATGTCGACGTACATGATACGACCCTTGAGTTCCCAGGCACCCCAGCCACCCGCCAGATCGAAATTCTGGTTCGGTCGGAGCTTCCGGATGATGCCTTGCTCGGCGTTGTAGAACGCTGCTCGCGACTCTCCGGTGAGGCTGTAGATCAGGTCGAAGTGGTAACCGCTCAGGAACCCGTCATCGTACCCGCTGTCACGATTTAGCCAGGTCGCGTTGTATTCGCCCTCGAACGACAGCGGTCCCCAGGCACCCGTCGCTTCGGCATTGAAGAACTGGCTGTTCTCGTAACCCTTCAGGTTGCCGGTATCGAGGTAGTTCACATGGTCGATGGCACTGGGCGCGATACGATAGCGAATGTTGGGGTCACCCGAGCGCGGCGCTCGATAGGCCACGGAGGTACCGACATGCAGCAGCGTGTCGGGCGTATAAATTGGTGCCGCGGTCAGACGCGCCGCCGCACCCCAGCCTTCGTCGTCCGCGGCGGTCGTACCCGAGGCCTGGCGGGTGGCAGTGTCGCCGTACCAACCGACCGCGAAGCCCCATTGCTCGCCGCTGATGTCGTAGCGGATACCAACGGCTCGGTTGACCGAGCGGTTCGTGAATTCGTATTCGAGCGAACGTTCCATGAACGGCATGTCGTTCGACGACATCATCTGCTGGTAGCTAAACGGCTGCTTGCTCTGGCCCAATGTCCACTTGCCCCAATCGAAACCGGTGTACTGAATGAAGGCGTCGCGGATACCGATCGTACCGTCGCCACCCGCATTCGCGATTTCCGGCTGCATCTTCCAGATGAAGTCGTCGTAGAACTGACCCGCGAACTCCATACGGAAGCGGCGGATTTCGGTACCGTCGGTCAGTCTGTTTGTCGTGATGGGATCACCGGGCTGAAATGAACCCGTACCGCTCACATCGTTGTAGGTGATAATGTCGCCGCCCGAGTTCAGGTTGGCGTCGGTATGCAAACGTCCGTTGATGCTGAACTTGAACTTGCCGTCGTTGGTTTCCCAGCGGATGCCCTTGCCGTCGATCGTGCCTTTGGATTCGTTAGGCTTCTTCGGCTTGTTGGCGATCGCGTCGATCTTCTGGTTCAGCTTCGATTCGACCTTTTTCACGTCATCGACACTGGCGACTTGCGCCGGCGCTTCTGCGGCCATCTCGCCAGCCACTTCGTCGACCTGCTTAAAGGCACCGAGCTTTACGCGGTGCGGCCCTGGCACCGTGTACACCTGGTTCGTTTTGACATCGACGTACAGGTCCAGCGCCTCGGCCGGTGTGACGCACACACCACCCATCAGCGCCGATACCGCCATCGCGACACGGCTCGCTTTCATGGAACAGACCCCTTGTTATCGGTTGGAGGGTTAAAAGTCGCCGGCGGGGCTGTTGCCAACACCACTACGCGGAAAGACTTATTCGCCACAAACGATAAAGTTGTTGTATGACAGACAGATTACGGGGTTGTGAAAAAACGATGACAGTTGTATCTGCGCATCAAAACTGTCACACCGCGATGATGCTGCTGTAACAATTGCCGCCTACCTTGGCCGCCACAACACTAACGAGAAAGAGGTTGTGCCGGTGAAGCTGAATTACCGAACCGTCTGGATATCGGATGTGCATCTGGGAACCCGCGGCTGCAAGGCCGAGTTCCTGCTCGATTTCCTGAAGCACATCGACTGCGAGCAACTCGTACTCGTCGGGGACATCATCGACCTATGGAAGATGAAGAACGGTTGGTACTGGCCACCCATGCATTCCGAAATCGTTCAGCACCTGATGGCGCTGGCGAAGCAAGGCAAGCGCGTGATTTATGTTCCCGGCAACCATGACGAATTGTTCCGCGGCTATGTCGATAGCCTCATGGCGGGGATCGAGATCCGCAACGAGCTGATCCATCGGACGGCTGATGGGCGCCGCTTCCTGGTCATGCATGGCGACGAGTTCGATGCGGTGGTGTGCAACAGCCGTTGGCTGGCCGTGTTGGGCAGCGAGGCCTACGACTTTTCGCTGCTGCTCAATCGCTGGTTCAATGCGCTGCGGCGACGCCTCGGCTTCCCGTACTGGTCGTTGTCGGCCTATCTGAAGCACAGCATTAAGAACGCCGTCAGCTTCATCAGCAGCTTCGAAGCGGCGCTGGTGCACGCGGCTGAACAGCGCGGCGTCGACGGCGTGATCTGCGGCCACATCCATCACGCAGCCATCCGCGAGGTGGACGGCATCACCTATTGCAATACCGGGGACTGGGTCGAAAGCTGCACCGCGCTCGTCGAAAGCCCCGAAGGCAAGCTGTCGATCCTGCGCTGGGCCGAGGAGAGCGCATTCCTGTTGACGGAGCCGGATGTTGAAACTAGCGCTGATAAGCGACGCCTGGCGACCGCAGGTTAACGGCGTCGTCACGACGCTGACGAAAACCTGCGAGACGCTGGAACGTCTCGGACACCAAGTCGAGGCCTTCACGCCCGACCGGTTCTGGAATGTTCCCTGTCCCACCTATCCCGAAATCCGGCTCGCGCTGGGCTGCGGACGCCAGCTCGCGCGCTGGCTCGATGCCATGCAGCCGGACGCGATCCATATCGCAACGGAAGGCCCGCTCGGCATGGCGGCGCGGCGTTATTGCCTGCGCCGCAGGCTGCCATACACCACGTCGTTTCACACGCGGTTTGCCGAGTACGCGAACCTGCGTTTCAAGTTTCCGCTGACCTGGGGCTACGCCTTGCTGCGCTGGTTCCACAGCGGCAGCACGCGCGTGATGGTCGCGACGCCCACGCTGCGCGATGAACTGGCCGGGCGGGGCTTCCGCAACCTGGTGCTGTGGTCGCGCGGTGTCGACGCGTCGCTGTTCAAGCCCGGCGACAAGCACCTACTGCCCGACCCCCGCCCGATTTTTCTGTATGGCGGGCGTGTCGCGGTGGAGAAAAGCATCGAAGACTTCTTGAACCTCGATCTGCCGGGGACGAAGGTCATCGTCGGCGATGGGCCGGACCGGGAGATGCTGGAGGCGAGATATCCCGCGGCACGGTTCGTCGGCTGCAAGTACGGCGAGGAACTTGCCGCACATTTCGCGGCAGCGGATGTGTTCGTGTTCCCCAGCCGCACGGACACCTTCGGGCTGGTGCTGCTCGAAGCGCTGGCTTGTGGCGTTCCGGTGGCAGCCTATCCGGTTACGGGGCCGAACGACGTAATCACCGACCCGGCCGTCGGCTGCCTGAACGAGGATTTGAAGGAGGCAGCCATGACGGCGCTGACATTGGACCCGGCCGCCTGTCGCCGCTATGCGCAAGGCTACAGTTGGGAAAACTGCGCTGCCCAGTTTCAGGGGAATCTGGCGCCGATCGGCGGACGCTCCGCGACCTCATCCCCTGGCGTCGCGGACTGAAAAACGTGCGGAGCCAGCACGCCTTGGCCGACACCCGGGCCAGAGTGCTCAATGCTGGCACTGCGGACAGAAAAACGTCGAGCGCTGGCCGGTCCTGACGGTTCGAATCGCGGTCCCGCACACCCGACAGGGCTCACCGGCACGATCGTAGACCGCCAGTGTTTGCTTGAAATAGCCCGGGTTACCCCGTTCGTTGACGAAATCCCGCAAGGTCGTGCCACCCGCGGCAAGGGCCAGCTCCAAAACCTCGCGTACCGCCCCGGCGAGCCGTTCGTATCGCGCCTCACCGACGCGACGCGCAGCACGCCGCGGATCGATCCCCGCCCGAAACAGCGATTCGCTGGCGTAGATGTTGCCCACGCCAACGACCAGCTTGTGGTCCATCAGGCACAGCTTCACCGCCGCAGCACGACCGCGCGTCGCGGCGTACAGGTAGGCCCCGGTAAACTCCGGCGCCAGCGGCTCGACCCCGAGCTCCGCGAGCAGCGGGTGATCGTGCGGGTCCGAGTCCGTCCACAACAGGCACCCGAAGCGCCGCGGATCGTGAAATCGCAGCGCGAGAGCAGGCGCAAGGATCAGGTCGAAGTGATCGTGTTTGCGCGGAGGCTGGCGCGGATCGCAGACGCGCAAGCTGCCCGACATGCCCAGGTGCACGATCAGCGTCCCCGTCTCCAGTCGCAGCAACAGATATTTTCCGCGCCGCTCCAGCGCGTTCACGCGTTGTCCCCGGACCAGCGCGGGCAACTCTGCCGGAACCGGCCAGCGGAGGGCCGGCTGCCGGACGACCAGATCGGCGACGGTCTGCTGCAACACGAAAGGCGCGATCCCGCGCCGTGTGGTCTCAACTTCGGGTAATTCAGGCATCGCTGGCAGGGCGTAAGGAAAGAAGCGGGATGATGGGCAAAACCTGACGACCTGCCCCTGACAGGCGGATCCGGCGCGCAGATCGAACACCCACACCAACGTCGTGTCGGCCTGTCGCGGTCCGTCACCGACGCGGCGCGCATCCCGGCTCGCAGCAGGGGGCACCCCGCCCAGGAGCGGGACTGTTTCGCCCGATAGCCTCCCGGACATCGCACGACGGGGCGTCTCAACAGGTATCATAGAGTGCAGCCACCGGAGGCGGATAGTCAGCCGCCCCTCCAGCGCCGACCTCGGCCGCGGGGATCGACCCACGGCGCGGGCGCGCTGCATCTCTACTTCACGACCCATGAACAGTTTCTCTTCCCGGCCTGCCGACGTTGTCATCGTCGGCGGCGGCATCATCGGACTTCTGAGCGCACGCCTTCTGGCACTGCAGGGGCTGCGCGTCAGACTGCTCGAAGCCGGCAGCATCGGCACCCAGTCCTCGTGGGCGGGCGGAGGGATTCTGTCGCCGCTGTGCCCATGGCGGGCCCCCGAACCGGTCACGGCCCTGTGCAGCCTGAGCCAGACGCTGTACCCCCAGTTGGCCGCGGAACTGTTCGAGGAGACGCGCATCGACCCGGAATGGACGCGCAGCGGGCTCGTTTTCGTCGACTCCGCCGAGATCGCCGAAGGCCTGGCCTGGTGCGAGCAGCAGGCAGTCGAGACGCGCCTGCTGCCACCGGATGACCTGCAAGCCCTGGAGCCCGCCCTCAGTCGGGCCGGCGCCGCGTCACTGTGGCTGCCCGCCATCGCGCAGGTTCGCAATCCGCGTCTCTTGCAGGCCCTGCGCGCATCGCTGGTCAAGCTGGAGGTGGACCTGGTCGAGCTGCAACAGGTCACCGGTTTCGAGACGAGCGAAGGCCGCGTCACGGCGGCTCGCACCGAGAAAGGTTGGCATGCGGCGGAGCGCTTCGTCGTCGCGGCGGGCGCGTGGACCGCGAAGCTGTTGGCCGAACTGGGCTCGACTCTGCCGATCGCGCCGGTCAAGGGCCAGATGCTGGCCTATGCCGCTGCACCTGGCCTGCTGTCACGCATCGTCGTCAGCGGCGACCGCTACCTGATCCCGCGTCGCGATGGCGTGATCCTGGCCGGCAGCACGGTCGAAACCGTGGGCTTCGACAAGACGACGACCGAGGACGCGCGCGAACAACTCACCAGTTTTGCCGAGCGCCTGCTGCCGCCGCTGCGCGATGCGAAAATCCTGCGCCACTGGGCAGGGCTGCGCCCCGGCTCACCCAGCGGCATTCCCTACATCGGCCGCCATCCGCAACTGCACAATCTCGTGCTGTGCGCCGGACACTTTCGCAACGGCTTCGTGATGGCGCCCGCCTCGTGCCAGCTGCTGGCCGACCTGCTCCTCGACCGGCCCACGGTGCTGCCCCCAGACCCATATACGCTCGATGCCGCTCACTGAACCCCTCGCCGGAATGCGCGGCTTGTGCAGGACGGAGCGACTTCCTTATAATATGCGGCCAAGCCGATGTAGCTCAGCTGGTAGAGCAGCACATTCGTAATGTGCGGGTCGTAGGTTCAAATCCTATCATCGGCTCCATTCAAACAAAGACTTACGCCAAGGATGGCGATGTCTGAAAATCTCATTGCCACGGTGCGACGCAATCCGTTGCCGCACGCCCCAGTGGCCCCCGAACGATCGCTGCTTTCGCAAACGAAGGCGAGAGCGATCCGCCGTATTACAAAGGGCACCGTAGCCGGCGCGGCCGTTGGCCTATGCCCGAGAGAACCAAGTCGCGCGCGATACCTAAGTGACTCTACACCGCATCGTCTGCGGCAGATGACCCGGCGCAGAAACGCGCTCGACGTCGGAATACACCGGAATGACGGTGCATGGCCCCGGGGGTGTAGCGCGAGCGGGCGCGGCCCCGGAACTCTCACGGAGTTGCGAGCTTTCAGGCGCGCAAGGACCGCAGTCCCTCTTCGACGGTAGCGTAGCAGGGCATGATCATGGCGAAGCCGCTGATGTCCAGGATCTCCTGGAGCTGCGGGTTGATGTTGCAGAGCGCCAGGGCACCGCCGACATGTTTGAGTTGTTTGGTGGCCTTGAGCAGCACCCGCAAACCGGCACTGGACACATAATCGGTCAGCCCGAAATCCACGAGGATCCGGGTCTCGCCCTGCTCGATCTCACTGGCGATTCGCTGCTCGGCTTCCGGCGCGCTGTTCGTGTCCAGGCGCTGGCCCGGCACCACGATCAGCACCCCGCCGTCTCGGCTCGTGACGATGCTCATGACTCAGGATCCTTGTATCGGTGTTGGTTGCCCGGCAAACTCGGGCTGACTTCGTCGAGTTGCCGCTTGACGTGTTCCCGCAGGGGCGATCCGGAAGCGCTGCCCGGCTGAACGGGTTCCGGGGAGGCCTGGCCGGAGGCATCCAGCCAATCGAGCGCGTCGAAGCGCAGACCGACCAGATCGGCCAATGTCGGCAGGATGTGCGCTTCCAGGAGCTGACGCTCGCGCCCGACCAGCCTTCGGAAATACAGGTTCAGTTCCTCGACGAAGAAACGCGGGGACTCGGCGAACGGGTTCAGGGGCACCTCCAGCAGCATCTCGAAATCCGGTCCCAGGCGCGCCGCCAGGGCGCTTTGCGTGGCGCGGGAAAATGCCGTCTCCCAAGTCGCCTTGCGGCTTGAATCGGTTTCCAGGTCAATGACGAAGGTCAAGGTCAGGTACCCGTCGTGATCAGGGCGCCGAAACGCCGCGATCTTGAGCACACCCTCGCTGACGAACGGGCCGTCCTCCGCCAGGAAACCGGCGAAGGCGATCATCCCCTCGTTGGCCTTCGCGGAAAACAGGCTCGCGGTGAGGTCGTAGTAATCTTCCATGTCAGTGTTCTCAAACCGGGGTGTGCGATCGCACGGGACTCGTTGGCCGCGCCGGTGACTCCGCACAGACGCGGGGCGGAAGGAATCGCGAGCCTCGGTCCGCACGTTGCGGTAAACCACTGGTACGGGGCACCAGTCCCGCGGGAATTCCGCCGGAAGTATACGGAATTCGCGGTAGCCTCCGTCAACCCGTCGAAAGCAGAAGAAACGGCCCGTCCGTTGCGGTATTGCCCGTCGAACCATTAACCTAGAGGGCCTCGGCCTGTGCCTGTACTCGGGTGCATACTCCGAACGGCCAGGGAGCCGCCGGCGCCGAGCCGGGAAGACGCCTCCCTATCGACCCTTGGTTTCCGGAATCCATTCTTGGCACTCACTTACCTTCGGGTGCGAGCCCGAATTTCGCTCGTCGTTCTCGTGCCATGGTTGGTCGGCTGCGCCAGCCAACCGCCGATCACGCTGCCTCCCACGTCGCCTCCGCCTGCGGTGCTGCAGTCCTATTCCCTGGAAGAACTGCTGATCCACCACGAGGGCTTACGGCTTAAGCCCTACCTCGACTCGGCCAACAAACTGACCATAGGCGTCGGACGAAACCTCGCGGATACCGGCATCACCGAGCAGGAAGCACTGTATCTGCTGCATAACGACGTCCAACGCGCATCCCGCGAACTGGACGAAAAGCTGCCCTGGTGGCGGGACCTATCCGAGACTCGACGCCGAGTCATGGTCTCGATGGTTTTCAATCTGGGCATGTCGCGCCTGCTCGATTTTCACGACATGCTGTCGGCGGCGCAGGAGGGCGATTACTCCGCCGCCGCAAAACACATGCTCGACAGCCGCTGGGCGAGTCAGGTCGGCCGCAGGGCGGTGGAGCTGGCCTATTTGATGCAGAACGGCTGACGGTCTGCCCGGCTCGCGCTGACCGGCCTTGAGCTGACAAGCATCCCGACGCCGTTTCAGCGGCACACCGTCTCCCAACTCCATTTTCCCGAGGCATTCTTTACCTGGAACGGCTGACACTGGCTGGTGCCAATGGGCGGAATGGTCGGTGGCTGGATCGGCCGGATGCTCAGGGGCGCGATCGGCGCGATGGCGGGCGGTTCGGGGGGCGGGAGGCTTAGCGTGGAGTCGCACAGGGGCACGTGCTCGCATTGCCCACTGCCATCGCAGATCCACTGCCACTGGCAGGCTCCAGGAACATCGGTGGAGGTCGACGCCAGCAAAAGGGCCAAGACGCGTGCGCTTGTCATCCGGCAATCCCATGAGTCATCGTTCGGTCGTCGAGCCTACTCCCGCGATGCTGGAATTGCCAAGTGAACTCCAGACCAGGATGCTGCCTGCGGAACTCTCCAATAAAGCGGCTGTGTCGGAAGTGCGGCTTCATTATCATGATGACCTTCGCAAACAGGTACCGGAGGGCTTATCGATCCCTCCCAACCTGGCGGTCTCGGCCTTCTTCCGCATGGAGTCTACCGGTGAAATCACAACACCTGATCACGCTGACCTGCGCGCTACTCGCACTGAGCGCCTGCGTCAGCCGCAACATCCAGGAGAACGTTCCGGACCGCGGACCGCAAGTCAACGCCAGTCGGCCGCTGCCCCCCTCGGAGCGCATGACGATCACGATCGCGCGCTTCACCAACGAGTCGATCTACGGCAGCGGCCTGTTCACGGACGCCTCCGGCGATCGCCTCGGCAAGCAGGCCGCCGATCTGCTGGCACGCCATCTGATGCAGACGCAGCGCTTCAATGTCGTCGAGCGTCAGGACATCAGCAAGCTGAAAGCCGAAGCCGAGCTGATGGGGCTTTCGGAAGACCAGTTCAAACAGCACCTGCAGGGCGTGGACGCCCTGATCATGGGCTCGGTCGCCGAGTTGGGGAGGGATGAAACCGGGGGATCCTGGGTGATCGGCAAAGAACGGACCCAGCGTGCCCGCGCACGCGTCGTGTTGCGGATGGTCGATCCGAGAACCGGGCAGGTCTTCTATTCGCAGGAAGGCTCGGGCGATGCCACCTTGTCCTCGACCAGCACGCTGGGTTTCGGCGGCACGAGCGGCTTCGACTCGACCCTGGAAGGCAAGGCGATCGACGCCGCCATCGTGAACATGATGAACAAGGTCGTGCAGACGCTGGATTCGCGGCGGCGCACCACCCGCTAGCCAGCGCGAAGACGGCCGGGAACATGAGCAAGCGGGATCGGCCTGCGGCGCAACGCGGAGCGAAGCGGGCCTTGCGCGCCATCTGGCTGCTTGCCGCTAGCGTGTTCGACACCGGCTGCGCTCCGAAGACGCTCTACAACTGGGGAGGCTACGAGGACAGCCTGTATCTCCGGTACACGGCTCAGGACTTCACTCAAGCCGAAACCGAGGCTGCCGGCACTTTGCCGACCACCGCGCACCCGTTGCGGGTACCGCCCGGCGTGTACGCGGACTACGGATTTCTGCTGTATCGGCGCGGCGACTACGCGCGCGCCATACAGTATTTCGAGAAGGAGAAGGCGACCTACCCGGAATCCTCGCTGTTGATGACCAGGCTGATCGATCGCGTCCGGCAGAGAACGGAAGGCAAATCGGGCATCAGCTTGAATACGCCCCCCGCAGCGGGAGGAAGCGGCCCGTGAAACAGGTGGCACGGGCGGTGTTGCTGGCGCTTTTCGGAGCGCTGTGCGGCTGTGCCGTTCAACGGCACGATCTGGCGGCCTTCTACGCCCACCGTCCGCGTTCCATCGTGGTGGTGCCGGTCGTCAACGAGTCGACCGAGATCTCCGCACCGACGGTATTCCTGAGCACCGTCACCGCACCACTGGCCGAGCGCGGCTATTATGTGTTCCCGGTTTACCTGACGGGCATTCTGCTACAGGATCTCGGGCTCACCGAAGCCGGTCATGTGCATCAACTGCCGCCGCAGCGCTTCCTCGACCTGTTCGGGGCCGACGCCGTGCTGCTGATCACCATCAAGGACTGGAGCACCAAGTATCTCGTCGTCCAGTCCGCCGTGGTCGTCGACATGGCATACGTGCTGAAGGATACCCGCACCGGCCTGGTGCTATGGGAATCGCGGCAACCGGTGGTCTATAACTCCGGCGGCGGCAATCCGATCGCGATGGTCGTCTCGGCGGCCCTCAACGCGCTGCTGACCGATTACCGCCCCCTGGCGCAGCAGGCGAACGCCCGGGTATTCCTGCCGCCCAACGGCATTCCGGCAGGGCCCTACCATCCGGAGTTTCAGAAGGATCAGGCGCGGTTTTGACCGCGGCAAGTCAACGTGCAACCTGCCTGATACCGGCTGCTGGCGAGCCCAAGCCCGGCGGGTAACCGATAGACTCGTGGACCTGCTGACGAACGGAGATACCCGATACCGACAATGTTCTGCGGCAGTTTGGAACTCCTTCGCGAGCCTATTCTGCCGTCAGGGCGACCGACTCGGCGGGGCGAACGTCATCCCCTTCGACAGATGTCCCGGCAACGTCCAGAATCGTTTCCACAACCCTGTCGGCGAGCCATGGATCTCGCCCGCGAATGGCGCGATAAGCCTCGACGAGTTTCGCTTCTTGTGCAGAGTGGTCTTTTTCGGTCATGGCGGCTACCCCCCCAGGTAACGATAAGGTCAATGATCGAGCGCCGTCTCGCGGCGAGACAGGCCTCTTCGGCAATTACCAGTCGACACGACCCCTCGCGCGGCCGTGTGGCGGTGAAAACAGAACGGTGCGTCAAGCGACAAAAGCGACCCGATGCGGGTCTTGATCTCCCAAACGGCCAGGAAACCGGAGCATGCAGGGCTTTCGGGGCGCGCCTTCAGCGGTATCCGGTATCGTCACAGCAACGATACCTCACCGCGCATCCCCATCAGAAAAGAGGTCACTCGCAAAGTCACTTTCTGCTCCTCTGCCCAGTCAGCGATTTCGCCTTCCAGCAGCCGTGCATACTTTCGGTGCAACGCAGCCTCCTGTTCCATCTCTTCCTCGGTATCGCCGAGTTCCGGCGCAACATTGAAAACCCTGTGATAAGCACCGCAGTGCCGGTGCTCCAGTATGTAAACGTCTTCGATTCTGTGCAGGTTGCAGGCCGCAGCCAAATGATCGAAAAACACCTTCTTCCAATGCTTGTACTTCTTCGAGCCTCCGCCCAGGGCCCCCAGCGCTGCACCCGCGAGAATCACATGATCGTAACGATTCTGCAGATTGTCGTGATTCATGAAGGTGACCGTATCGTCCAAGAGTCTCGGGTCCATGCAACTGAGCAGCAGCACGGTACCGCGCGGCGCGGGATAGGTCAGTTCACCAAACTTCGAAACCTGGGTCTTGGTCATTAAGTTCTCCACTGCGCTTTCGGAGCGGGGCGTCCGCTGCGGAAGGAGGCGCCGATTTGAAACGATACGCGGCGGACCGGTGGCGGTTTCCCGGGCTCTCGAAGCCTAGGTGAAAAGGCGCTGAATGCTACCGGCGCTTGTTCGGAAACTTATCCGGCGACGACAGGCGCGTCAAGCGAAACGCAATCGACACGCGTTGCGGAGAACCATTTGCCGCAGAGCCGCCGATCTCTTCATGCCACCCGAAAACCGAACGGAGTCGGGAGAAGCGGGATCGACGGACCCAGACCATCGGCAATGCGCTCGGCGAACGGCCGTCATGGGTCGACTCGCGTGGCCGGGCTGAGGGAAAATGCGGCTCGGCGTGGCCGCTGGCGGGTCGAGTGAGGGGGACAACAGGAGATGCAAGAGCCGATTGTCGTTGTCGGTATGGGTGAAATGGGCGAACTGTTCGCCCGCGGTTTCCTGAAGCGCGGACATCCCGTATACCCCGCGCTCAGAGGTGCTTCCCTGACGGATATGGCTGCGAGCGTACCGAAGCCGGGCCTTGTCATCGCCACCGTCGGGGAGAATGACCTCGCATCCCTGCTCGAGTCGATCCCCCCGAACTGGCAAGGGCGCCTGGCGCTGTTGCAGAACGAGTTGCTGCCATGCGACTGGGAGCGGCACGGGATTGTGGACCCGACCGTCATCGTGGTCTGGTTCGACAAGAAGAAGGGCCGCCCTTTCGTCGCGGTACTGCCGACTGCTGTCGGCGGTCCGCAAAAGCAGCAGGTACTCGAGGCGCTGCAGGCGTTGGAGATTCCCTGCTATCCGGTCCCGCGCACCGAACTGCTATTTGAGCTGGTCAGGAAGAATCTGTACATCCTGACGATCAACATCGCCGGCTTGCGGCTGCCACCGGGCAGCACCGTCAGCCAACTGTGGGCGCATCATCGTCCGCTGGCCGAGGCGGTCGCTGCGGAAGCCCTCGACATTCAGGAGCGGCTGGCCGGAGCCCCCCTGCCACGTCCCCGACTGCTCCAAGGCATGCTCGAGGGCTTTGACGGCGACCCGGACCATATCTGTACGGGCCGCACGGCGCGCCAGCGGCTGCAGCGGGCACTGGCGGTCGCCCAGCGCTCTGGTATCACGGTGCCCACCATGGCGGCGATCGAACTCGAGTTGTCCGCCTCCGGCTGAACCGCGGGACCCGCCCATCCGCGTGCGCATGGGCCAGGATCGCAAACTGCATCCTCACGGTTTTCCCCTCGACCAGCAGTTTGGCGTTTTCCGACGCGACCACCCGGATTCAAACCCCGCCGCGTCCCAGCAGCAAACGTAACCATTCACCCTAACTTGGCTTGGCGGTGGAAGCGGGCTGTGAGGGAGAGAGCGTCTGCGGGAGGGAACCCGCAGTCGAGCCTCCAGGGACGGATTCACGGCGTGTCTCGGACTCCCGGCCCGCTCCCGCGAAAGGGGGGCGTGAACAGTTACGCAGCGAACTCCCGCCACCCGCACTTCGCCTGCAGTTACGCGGTCCCGTGACGATCCGGTCCGGTTCCGGCACGGACCGTAAGACGCGTCGGCAATCCGATTGCGCATCTCTCTCCCAAGTTTAAACCCTCGACCCGGACGACCCGATAAAACAGGTCTCTCCGGGCTTCTCCACGCTCGGGTTCCTCGTGTTCTGGCCCTGGCGCCATCGCAATCGACGAGCCATACCCGTAGCCCGTGGACGACACCAAGGCCGGCACCGTCGGCTCACTCCCCCAAACGTCAGCGGAAGCCAGCACTCGCCCGGCCGTCCAGCATGTCAGGAGATCTTACAGAACTAGCTCCTTCGGTTTATGACTCACAATAGGCCATTGAAAATACAGGCCAAAAACAGCTGGCACGCCCACTGCTAAAAGCCCTACAAAAGACAGTGAAATAGCCCAGGCCAATCTCCGTCTTTCCCCAATCTTTTCGATTGTTTGCACTGGATCACAGAAATTACCGGAGAACTCAGATGAACAAGACCGTGTTGCCCCTTCTGATGGTGTTGTCCGGGACGCCCCTGGCAGCCGAAACAGGCCAAAGCCCGGCACCCCGCACCGCCGATGACGAACTGCTCAACTACAGCGTCGGCTATCAGATCGGCGAGGACTTCAAACGCCAGAGTATGCCGGGCAAGCCCGAGGCCCTGTCACAAGGCTTGATGGACGCATTGTCCGGTAAACAGCCCACGGCGAACCGCGTGGAAATGACCCGTGTGCTGGCGGACTTCAAAAAGAAGATGGTGGAGTCACAGGTCCTCACCGAGAAACAGGAAGCCAAGGCCCGCCTCCAGGCGGCAGACGAAGTGTTCGCCAAGAACAAGGCTGACCCGAGCGTCGTGAAGCTGCCGAGCGGAGTGCAATACCGGGTACTTCAGGACGGTCAGGGCACCCCGCCCAAGGCCGGCGAGGTCGTCACGATGAAGTATCAGGCGTCGATTCTCGGCGGCTACGTGTTCGACCAGACCGGCGACAAGACCAAGGAATACGAGGTCGACAAGCTGATCAAGGGCTGGAGCGAAGCCATGTTGCTGATGCAGCCGGGTGCCAAGTGGGAAGTCTTCATCCCGGCGAGCCTGGGCTACAAGGGACATACCCCGCTGCGTGATCGCCCCATCAAGCTCGAGGTGGAACTGGTTTCGGCAGGTCCGGCCAAGCCGGGTTCGGCGGAACCGAGCACGGAGGAGCAGGCCCCGCATAGCGGACATCACCCGGGCTAGCGCCGACGCCCCGCACAGCTTTATCGATCGCTCCTTGAGCGCTCATCGCATCATCAGGTGAAAACAATATGAAAACCAAACACGACGAACTGTCCTCTCCCCCCTCCCTGAACGATGGGGCAGAGGCTCGGTGCGCACGCATCGATGCGGCGACCGTCAGCACACTATCGGTGGCGATAGCGATGCTGCTCGGCAGCAGCGGTGCCAGCGCGATTCCCATTCCAGGCGGGTCGCTGAATCCGATCCGCATTCCGAAGTACGTGTCGGACCTGCCCATCCCACCGGAAATGCCGGACAGCACGGTGCAGCCGGAAAACCCCTCGGGGTGTGTGACCGACATGACGCAGTTGCCGGCGATCGACCCGAACAACCCGCCGGCGGACATCCCGGCCGCACCGTACACCTGCGGCACCAATGGTGTCCCAAACGCGCACTACAACATCGCCCAGCGCCAGTTCCAGCAGCAGATCCTGCCGAGCAACTTCCGCCCGACCACGGTGTGGAGTTACGGCCGCGCGGAGGATCCGATCCCGAATGGCCCGGCACCGCAGCCGCTGAGCTCCGGCTCTTCTTACAACTACCCGGCCTTCACGATCGAGAACACCGCTGGCGAAGTCCACAGTGTGCGCTGGATCAATGAACTGGTGAAGATCGATCCGAACACGGGCAAGCCCTACCCGGCCCAGATCGTGACGCCCGGCAGTTGCACCGCGGACCTGACCAATCTGGTCTGGAATTGCACGCAGCCCAGCGTCGTGAAAAATGGTGACCGCAAGTTCCTGCCGCATGTGCTGAAGGGCTCGGTCGACCAGAGCCTGCACTGGGCCAAGCCGAACCAGGATGTCGCCTGCGATCCGGCGCATTTTGCCGGCGCCACGGTCGACTGCACCCCGGCCCTGAACGATCCGCTGATCAAGGAAGCCTACACCGGTCCGATCCCTATGGTCGTGCACGTGCACGGCGCCCATGTCAACGCGATCAGTGACGGCTACTCCGAAGCCTGGTGGCTACCGGATGCGTCCGACATCGATCCGCTGACCTACGCGCTGCGTGGCTCCAAGTACGACCAGTTCGACAAGAGCAACGCGGTGCCGGGCTCCGCGTTCTATCAGTACGAGAACAATCAGCCGGCTTCGATCGTCTGGTATCACGACCACGCGCTGGGCATGACCCACAACAACGTCTATGCCGGACCCGCCGGTTTCTGGATGCTGCGCGGCAACTATACCGATCCGGTCTCCAAGGCGACCATCACCGACATTTCGGCGCAATTGCCCGGCGGTAAGTCGCCGTTCGGTCGGCCCACCCACCCCAGCAAGACCTACACCGTCAACGGCGTGGCCCAGCCGGGTTGCGATCCGAACTTCGACACGGCCTGCCGCGAGCAGATCCGCGACATCCCGCTGGCCATCCAGGACCGGTCGTTCAACACCGACGGCAGCCTGTTCTATCCGACCAGCCGCGCCTTTTTCGACATCGTCGATCCGAACGTAATGATTCCGTTCATCGGAGATCCGGTGTCTGGCGTCACCAACTCCTCGATGTCGGACATCGCACCGATCTGGAACCCGGAGTTCTTCGGCAACTCGATGGTGGTCAACGGCAAGACCTGGCCCATCATGCAAGTGGCGCCGGAGCGCTATCGTTTCCGCATCCTGAACGGCACCGACGCGCGCTTCCTCAACCTGGCCTTATTCGCTTACCCGCCGCAACCGGGCAAGCCGCATTCGGTCACCAATCTGGAACTGTTCAACTTCGCCAGAAACCAGACCGGTGGCGTACAGGAGATCCCGTTCTTCCAGGTCGGATCGGAACAGGGTTATCTGCCGAAGGTAGCGATGATCAGCACCGGCTACGCGCTGTCGCTGAACAAGGGCCAGGCCATTCCGGCAGTGACCGTCTTGCCGGGCAACACCCGCAACCGTCCCAACCCGGTACCCGCCGGCTGGTGCAATCCGCGGGCGGCGGTTCCCAACCCGATGGACCCGGGCTGTGAGCAGGCCCTGCTGCTCGGGCCGGCCGAACGCGCCGACGTCGTGATCGATTTCAGCGCCCTGCCGGACGGCACCTACGTCCGCATGACCAACAAGGCGGCGGACGGTCCGTTCGGCGGCTTCCCGCCGCTGATCCCGACCGATGACGGATCAACCGCCCAAGTCATGGTGTTCCAGGTAAATCATGCGATCCCGCTGGTCGGGGGTGACACGCCGCCGAACCAGTTGACCATGCCGACCGATCCGCAGTTGACGGGCAAGAAGGTGATCAAGACCCGGCAGGTCAGCCTCAACGAGTCCACGTCGGATAACGTGTGCGTGGTGGTCAACGCGCTGACGGCAGCGATCAGCATCGTGCTCGACCCGAACGATCTGGAACTGTACCCGGATGGCATCAAGCCCTTTGGCGACATCCATACCCTGTGCAACATGATGATCGATGCGGACGGCAACCCGCTGTTCGGCGTTCCTTACCTGCCGCGGGCGGCCGAACTGGGCACCATGCTCGCGCCAGCCAAAGTGGGACCAGCTGCGGGCTACTATCGCCCCAGCTCGCAGAAATGGATGGACGCGATCCGCCAGGCGCCTAAGACCGGTTCGGTCGAGACGTGGGAGATCTACAACAACACCGTGGACGCCCACCCGATCCACCTGCATCTGGTGCGTTTCCAGGTGGTGGACCGGGAGCCGGCCCAGCAGATCCTGGATCCGTTCAATGGAACGATCATCGGGGCCCGTCCGCTCTCGCTCGCGGGCAGGAAGCAGAACCGCCCCGCGCTGCCGAATGAGATCGGCTTCAAGGACACCGTGATCAGCTACCCCGGCGAGATCACGCGGGTCAAGGCCTTCTTCGATACGCAGGGACTGTATGTCTGGCATTGCCACATCGTGGAACACGAGGACAACGAGATGATGGTGTCCTACTGCATCGACGCCACGACCGGTCAGGCTTCGAAGAGCGGCCAGTGCACCAGCCCGGGCGGCAGCGCCCCGGCGGTCCCGGTCGTCCCCGGCTCCTGAGAACCCGGCCGCCTCCCGGTACCGGCGCCCAATCGGGTGCCGGTATCCGGCAGGCCCTCGCCCTGACCGAATGAATTTTGGAGAAACATCATGAACTCTTCACGTCCCACGCTCTTCGGGATCCTGCTGGCCCTTGCTGCAGTGCCGATCATCGCCACGGCGCAGGCAGTGGACCCGGCCCTGGCACCCGCCGATCCAGCGGCAGCCCCGATCGAAGTCATCCCCGACGCGGACCGGATGGCCGGTGCACCGACCGACCCTGCCACCGCCGCCGCATCGACAGCGGCGCCGACGGCAGCCAATCCAAATCCGATGCAACGCTTGCCGAGCGGTGTGCGCTACCGCGTACTGAAGCTCGGCAAGGGCCCTTTGCCCGATGCTGACGACATCGCATTGGTAAGCTATGTGGCAAAGATCCAGCATGGCCCGATCTTCGACCAGTCCGGTCCCAATCCGAAGGCCGTCCGGGTCAGCACGCTGATCCCCGGTTGGGCCGAGGTGATGAAACTGGTTCCGGTAGGCACCCGCTGCCAGATCTGGATCCCGGCCAATCAGGCCTTCAAGGGCAATACCCCGCTGCGCGGGAAACCAGTCGCTATCACCATGAAACTGATCAAGCTCAACCCTTAGGGACATCTACGCGGGCCCGCAGGGAGCCAACCGGTTCCCTGCGAAACTCTGCTGTACCGCTAAATTACCGCAACAGACCGCCGGCACACACGCTCGTTGACACCCCCCGCCACGGCGGGCATTCTCGACGCGCCGCGTGTTCAACTGCCCAACCGTCCTGAATTAGAGGAGATCAATCCATGACCATTCGACCATTCGTATTCCTGCTCCTTTCGGCCTTTCCGATGCTGGCCTTCTCCCAGATGGCCGGGATGAACCCGGAAGAGATGAAAGCAATTCGCACCTACTGCAAGGCTGATATCGAACGGCTGTGCCCAGGTGTCCAACCGGGCGGTGGACGGATCAAGGCCTGCCTGATGGAGAAGAAGGAGCAGATGTCGGTCGGCTGCGCGCAGGCCCTGCAGAAACTGCAGCAATCCAAGCCTTGAAACTGCGGGTCACGGCTTACCGCAGGCCCGAGGAGCGCCGCGTGACCAGGTCGGAACTCTAGTTCACGCCTGATCCGACAGCCGTTTCGAACCGGGGTCGACGGACTCTCATCCCCGCCCCGGCAGAATGCCCCGCAGCATTTCGCACGCCTTGGACAAGGCCGTTTCCGTCGTGTCCCAGTCGATGCAGGCATCGGTGACCGAACGGCCATATTGCAGCTGCGATAGATCCTTGGGGATCGGCTGGCTGCCGGCTGCGATATGGCTTTCCAGCATCACGCCGACGATCGAGCGATTCCCGTCGCGGATCTGGTTGACCACGTTCTGCAGCACCAGCGGCTGGTACTCCGGATTCTTGAAGGAATTCGCGTGCGAGCAGTCGATCACCAGGTTCTGCGGCAGGGAGACCTTCGCCAACGCCTGCTCGGCCAGCGCGACGCTGACGCTGTCGTAGTTCGGCCGACCGCCCCCGCCACGCAACACGACGTGACCGTAGCGATTGCCGCGGGTCCGGATGATCGCGGAGCGACCCTCGCCATTGATGCCGAGGAAGCAGTGTGGATGCGAAGCCGACAGGATCGCGTTGATGGCGATGCCCAGATCGCCATCGGTCGCATTCTTGAAACCGACCGGGGTCGACAGGCCCGAGGCCATTTCGCGATGGGTCTGCGATTCCGACGTGCGGGCCCCGATCGCGGTCCATGCAATCAGATCGCCAAGATATTGCGGCGCGATGGGGTCCAGCGCCTCGGTTGCGGCCGGCAGGCCCAGCTCCGCCACATCGAGCAGAAAGCGCCGCGCCTTGCCCATGCCTTCCTCGATCCGGAACGAGTCGTCCATCCGCGGATCGTTGATGTAGCCCTTCCAGCCGGTCGAGGTGCGCGGCTTCTCGAAGTAGACCCGCATGACCAGCACCAGCGTATCCGACAGCTCGTCGGCCAGGCGTTTGAGGCGCTGCGCATAATCGATGCCGGCCACCGGATCGTGAATGGAGCAGGGTCCGACGATCGCGAAGAGGCGTCGGTCCTCGCGGTCGAGAATGCGGCGCAGGGTTGCCCGCGCCGCCGTCACGGTCTGAGCCGCGGTTTCGGTGAGCGGCTCCCGCGACTTGATCGTGTCGGGGGAGGGCATCAGCTCGAACGAGTCGATGTTCAGGTTCTCGGTCGGCCGCAGTGGCATGGTCGTGTCTCCCTTGAATCGCCCGCGAACGCACGCCCACCAGTTTATACCGCGCGTGGGGCAGCGCGTCGAGTTGCCGGGAGACCAGGCATCGCCGGTTCGCGATCGATCACCCGCCCCGCTCGGCAATGGCAGAAAGCCTACGGTCAGGGCGGCGAACAGCTGGGGTGGGGACGGTGGCAGCCGGCACACCCGGTGCCTCGCTTGAGTCATAGAGGTAACGGAGGCAGAGGCCGGACTTCACCCCGCTGCAAGACCCGCAGTGCGCGGGGCGCTCTAACTCTTGCTGCGCACATTCTTCGGCGAAACGCCAAAGTATTTCTGGAAGGCCACCGAGAAATTGGTCGCGTGACGGTAGCCGACCGCATAAGCGGCGATGGAGACGTGACAACGAGTGGCTTCCAGCATCCGATAGGCGTGATGCATGCGCGTCTCCAGCAGCAAGGCATAGGGCGTCGTTTGGAACAGCTGATGGAATAGCTGTTTCAGCTTGAACTGGTTGATGCCGACCCGTCGAGCCAGTTGCTCCACGGAGGGTGGCTCCCGAAACTCCTCGAGCAGGATATCGCGTGCCTGATGCGCGGCGGCCACATCCCGCGGCGACAGCCGCCGTTTGGCGGGCGAATCGGGTTGCAAACACTCCAGTTCCGCCGCCAGGATCGCCAGCGCCTGACCGCGTACGAACAGGCTCCGGAGTTGCATCGGGGCACCGTCGCTCAACAGCTGTCCGGCAGCAACCCGGGCCGCGCTCGACATGGGCCGGTGGCTGACGACCCGTACGATGCCACGATCGAACAGATGCGGGGAGTAATCCGTGCCGAAATGGCGGTCCAGCCATCCCCGGGTCAATGACAAGCGCAGCTGCGCGACGGGCATTGCGGCCTGGTATTCACGCGCCCCGCGGCTCGATGCGAACGTGGTGACGGTCGAATAACCCTCCCGGAAGATGACCTCCGGACCGGAGTTTGCGGTAAAGCGCGACGCGCCCTGGACGCCCAGTGTAACGACCAGACGCGGCTCCGGGTGATCCACCTGACTGAAGATCGCCAGATCACGCGACGGCTGGTAGCGGGTCTCGATATAGCTGAGATCTTCGTCGAGGACACGGATCAGGGTGGAACCCTTCCCCAGGGTTTCCGGCAACGGCTGCCGGAGCCCCTCAGCGACCCGCTGAATCGCCATGTCGTCGACACTGACACGCGCTCGCGATGAGCTGCGGCCGCTTCCGTTAGGCATTGCGGAATCCCTCGTCAAACTACCTGTGCCATACGAAACGCTCCTTCTACCATAGTTTTGCCCATGGAAGACAAGCGCTTGCGTTGGCAGTATGGCCCGACTCACCGCCCGGGACGGCTCATGGACGGGCGAGAGAGCCAATCGAGCGGGATTGCGCCCAGGGCCAGTCCGACGCAAACCCGCACAGCCACTCACAACAGGAAGAAATGATGACGACACCCAAACGACGCTTCTTCGGCGGCATTGCCGCGGCATTCGCCGCCAGTCTCGCCGGCCAGACCGCCAACGCAAAGGCGGACAACTGGCATCCCGGCGGCCCCCTGCTGATCAAGGCCGATGTGTTGTTCGACGGCACCCAGTTTCTCTCCGGGCAGGCCGTCCTGATCCGGCAGGGGAAGATCGTCAAGGTGGCGCCGGCCGGCGAGATCAAGGCCGACGGCGCCAAGGTCGTGACCGTCAAGGGCGGCACGATTCTGCCCGGTTTCATCGACATGCACACCCACCACCTCGTCCAGCAGGTGCCGCCGCGGCGCATTCTGGAGCATGGTGTTACCACGGCGCGCGACCTCGGCGGGCCACTGACTCCGGCCACCATCGACAAACCGTACCAGTTGCGGCAGCCCTTGTCGGGACAGATCATCTCGGCGCCGGGCGGCTATCCGAATGTGGTATTTCCAGGTTCAGGGGTAGAGATCGCTGGCGAAACCAATGTGCGGGCCAAAGTGGACGAACTGGCAGCCGGCGGCGCCAGCATCATCGCGCTGTCGCTCGAAACGGGCGAATCGGTAGGCGCCGCATGGCAATGGCACATGCCGGCATCGCCCCCGCCTTGGCCGACGCTGACGAAGGGCGAGCTCGAGGCCATCGTCGACCAGGCCCACAACGTCCATCACCTGCGCGTCGTGGCCTACTTCGGCTCGGAGGCGTCGGCGCAGCGAGCGCTTGCCGCCGGCGTGGACGAATGGGCGCACATGCCCTGTGACCCCATCTCGCCGGGCGTGATCGCCAGCGCGGGAGCCAAGGGTGTTGCGATCGACACGACCATCGACACCGCCGTGCAATGCACGGGTGTGCATGAGAATGCCGCCGCGCTCTTTGCGTCGGGCGCGAAGATCTTCTACGCGACCGACATGGGGCATCCCGACATCCCCCATGGCATCGACGCGCAGGAGATTCACATGGGCATCCACGCCGGCATGCACAATGGCCTCCCGTTCCCGGATGCCGTTGCCAGGGCCCTCGCCTCGGCGACCAGCCTGGCCGGTGACTACCTCGGCCTCGCTCCGCTCGGACGGATCGTACCGGGCGCACCCGCCGATCTGATCGTGATCGGCAGCGACCCGCGCGCCAATTTCAAGGAACTCGAATTTCCGCGCGTTGTGATCAAGGATGGCCGGATCGTTATCCAGCGTAAGGCAGGTCAGTAGGGCCAGTGAATGCGGGCTGCCGCGCATCGCGCCGGCCAGCCCGCCACCGTGACGGGCGACGCAGGTAAGCTCGCCCGGACCAAAATGCCCTCAATTCGAAGCTCGCATTGCGACACTCGTGTCACTCAGGCTTGGCCGCCCCCTTCTGGAAGGATTGCCACAGCCCATACAGGCCTTCCATCGACTGCAGGTGCGGCGGCAACCAGGGCCTCATCAGGACCATCGGATCGAACCCCTCGGCGCCCGAAGCCATCTGACGGCGCAGGGTTTCGAGCATTTCCTGCTGCAGCGGCTCCACATCCGGCAAGCCGAAGAAAGTCCGCAGTTCCTGGGGCGTCACGTCGATGTCGAGCTTGATGTGCATGGGTCACCTGCGGGATGGAGCCGTTTAAAGTGGAAGAGTCGCGCCGCGACGCGCGACGCCTCTCGCGCCCGAACCATTGTGCACCGTCCGACCGGAGGTGCCGTGCTTACCCGAGGACAGCGTACGGCGCCGTCCCCCGACCCGATGCTCGGAATCAGGGTGCGGCGCCTCCCCGGTACGGGTCTCAGGCTTTCGCGTCCTCGTTCCAGATCTCGCAGCTGCGGTCTTCCGGGTGCAACTGCGCGGCGTTTTCCGGCTTGATGTGCCAGTACGACTGGTCGATGGCCGAACCGGTGTATTCCGACTTCCGCTCGTGGAAGAACGGGCACCAGAAATTCTCTACCGTCTTGACGAGGTAAGCTGACCACTCATATAGGCCTACGCTAAGGGGGCAGTAGAAGTTGCAGTTGAACATCCAGAACAGCTTGGAGTTCACCCAGGGAGC
Source organism: Methylolobus aquaticus (assembly GCF_054172105.1). Taxonomy (NCBI): domain Bacteria; kingdom Pseudomonadati; phylum Pseudomonadota; class Gammaproteobacteria; order Methylococcales; family Methylococcaceae; genus Methylolobus; species Methylolobus aquaticus. Next base: position 52,966 of record NZ_JBSYXP010000003.1, on the reverse strand, counting down.
GGTCGCGTCCATCTTGAAGGTGATCTGGTCGGACAACTTGTTGTAGCGGTGCGTCGACCACCCCGGAACGAAGTCCCAGTAAGACTTGATGTTCTCGGCTCCCAAGACGCGCAAATGCGCCCAAAGCACCCCCGCCCCGATGAGCACGAAGGGCAGCGAGACGAATAGCGGCAGGTAGATCAGGATGGCCCCGCCATAGCGTCTCCACGGGGACAGCGTGTAGAACCGCTTGCCGATCGCTATGCGCTCGCACTGGCATTGCTCACAGGCCTTCGGAAGTGCACTCATTACGAAACCTCTTTCTTCTTGTTAAATTGGGTGGAAGGGATGGACAGGAGTGGAGTGGTCTGCGACCCGGCGCGACTCAGACCCGCCAGACGTCCACAAGTCGACGGTGCGGTCCGGCAGCGCGCGTCGACCCAGCGATCGCGCCCTGCATTGCCCCCTGTCGGGCAACATGGCTGGGGCTCACCGTTGGTGGCCCGGCGACGCTCACGGCTCCGGAACGATGAAACCAATGGACGCGCAGGACGGCGCGCTTCGCATCCGGCTGGCTTGAAGCCAGCTTCTGAATTTCCGCCCCTTCACCACCCGCACCGCACCGCAAGAGCCCGCGGAAACAACTCCCCATCTATCCACGCTCCTCGATGCCATGGGCTTGCTCCCGCAACCGTCGACAGGCACAGCGCTTGTGCAGCATCCGTTGCGACACAAGCTGCTGTTCCGCCGAATGGTATCAAGTTCGCCGCTCGGTGGGAAATACGCCGCGGGTCTGCCTCGGCTGTCCCCGTCCCGGCGCGACAGCGGGATCCCGGGCGGGCAGCGAGCCACTCCGGGGCACCGAATCGCGCTCAGCGCGAGGCCGAGAAGGTGCTGCGATACCGGCTCTTGACGGCCTGCGCCAGATCATGGACGGCCATGGCGTAATGCGTGCTGTGGTTGTAGCGGGTGATGACGTAGAAGTTCTGGTAGCCGAGCCAGTATTCGTCGCCGTCGTTGGTACTCAGGCGTAGCAGTGCGACCGGCTCGGCGGCCACGCGCAGCACGCCAGAAGGGTGTATCCCATGTCTGGCCAGCGCGGAGAGGGTATAGCGGGTGTCGAAACCCGATTCCAGTTCGGCGGCCGACGCCCCGTCGGCCAATGCCGGCGTGACGACGGCACCACCGCTCTGCCAACCGTGGCGCGCAAAGTAATTCGCGACGCTGCCGATCGCATCGACCGGCGCCCACAGATCCTTGCGCCCGTCGTCGTCGAAGTCGACGGCCCATTCGAGAAAACTCGAGGGCATGAACTGACCGAGCCCCATCGCACCCGCGAACGATCCGCGGGGCGAAGCCGGATCCATGCGTTCGGCTCGCGTCATCAGCAGAAAGCTCTTCAATTCGTCCGTGAAGTACTCGGCGCGACGCGGGTAGTCGAAAGCCAGGGTCGCCAGCGCGTCCAGCACGCGGTCCTTACCGACGTTCGAACCGTAGATCGTTTCGACGCCCATGATGCCGAGCACGTACTCAGGCGGCACGCCGAAGCGGGCCTGGGCGCGTTCCAGCGCCCCCGCGTAGCGATGCCAGAACGCCGCACCCTTGGCGATGTGGTTTTCGGTCAGGAACTTCGCGCGGTAGCGCGACCAGCCGCCGGGCTTCGGTTTGACGCTAGGCGCCTCCCGGTTCATGTAGGCAATGGTCCACTCCTTGCGGCGCGCCTCGGACAGCAGCCCCTTCAGGTAGTCGGGGCGGAATCCATGCTCCGCGACCATGCGTTCGATGAAGCGATCGACCGCCGGCTGGCCGCCGAAGTCACCGGTCACGAACGGGGCGGAATAAGCGCCCACGGGCTCGGGCTGCGCCGGCACACGGGGTTTTTCCGGCTTGGGGACCACGGTCGCGATCGGTTTCGCCGGTGCCGGCGGCGGAGCCCGGTGGGCTTCGCACCCGGCCAAGGCCACCACGACGCTCAGTGTCGCCGCAACCAGCCCTTTCGCCTTCGTCTCCATCGCCAACTCCATCATCGTGCTCCCGCAATACACCGAGATCGGAACGCCCGGCGGATAAGATCGTGACCGCCTATGATACGCGGCGCGGTGTGACGCTCAAAGGCTCAGCACTCGATCACGTTGACGGCGAGACCACCGCGTGCCGTTTCCTTGTACTTGCTCTTCATGTCGGCGCCGGTCTCACGCATGGTCTTGATGACCTTGTCCAGCGACACATGGTGCTTGCCGTCACCGCGCAAAGCGATACGGGCGGCATTGATCGCCTTGACCGAGGCCATCGCGTTGCGCTCGATACACGGAATTTGCACCAGCCCCCCAACCGGATCGCAAGTCAGGCCGAGGTTATGCTCCATGCCGATCTCGGCGGCATTCTCGACCTGCTCCGGCGTTCCACCCAGCACGCCGGCCAGCGCACCGGCTGCCATCGAGCAGGCCACGCCGACTTCCCCCTGGCAACCGACATCGGCACCGGATATCGACGCATTTTCCTTGTACAACAGCCCGATCGCGCCGGCAGTCAGCAAGAAGCGCACGACGCCGTCTTCCAATGTCTCGCGGTCCGTCGCAACGAAACGGGCCCAATAGTGCAACACGGCGGGGATGATGCCGGCCGCGCCATTGGTCGGCGCGGTGACGACCCGACCGCCCGCCGCATTCTCCTCGTTGACCGCAAGTGCGTAGAGATTGACCCAGTCCATGATGCTGAGCGGGTCGCGCAGGGCCGATTCGGGATTGCCGGAAAGCTTCTGGAACAATTCGGGCGCCCGGCGTTTGACCTTCAGTCCTCCCGGCAGGGTCCCCGCATGGTGGCAACCCCGCCTCACCGTGTCCTCCATGACGTGCCAGATCTTCAGCAACCCGCGGCGAACCTGGGCTTCGCTCCGCCAGGCCAGCTCGTTCGCCATCATCAGGTCGCCGATGGAAGACCCATGCCGCTGGCACAGCGCGAGCAGTTCCGTACCGGACCGGAACGGAAAACGCAGGCGGGTCGTATCTTCCTTGATGCGGTCTGCACCGGCCGCGTCTTCGTCGACTACGAACCCGCCGCCAACCGAGTAATAGGTACGCGCGTGGAGCAACGCGCCGTCGTCGCCGAACGCCTGAAACGTGAGTCCGTTGGGGTGATAGGGCAGGGTCTGCCGGCGGTTGAAGACGAGATCAGTCTTTTCCTCGAAGGCGAGGGGGTGCCGGCCGAGCAAGGTAACCGTCCTGGCGGTCCGGATCGCAGCCAGGCGCTCCGGCACCGTGGCGGTGTCCACGCGCTCCGGTTCCTCGCCCTCCAGCCCGAGCAGGACCGCCTTGTCGCTACCATGGCCTTTCCCGGTCGCTCCGAGCGAGCCGAACAACTCGGCCCGCACCCGCACGACGCGTGGGTGCAGTCCCTGCCGTTCCAGTCGCAGTGCGAACAGGCGCGCGGCCCGCATCGGGCCCACCGTATGCGAGCTTGAGGGACCGATACCAATCTTGAACAGGTCGAAGACGCTGATCGACATGAGCGCGTTACCCCAGCACGAAGCCACTGCAAAAAACCCCGGAGCGGGCAAGACCCGTCCGGGGCTGACTGCATGCAGTGAGGATAACGGCCGGCTCCGGATCAGAACAGAGCCGAATACCGAACAATCCGTTTTGGCGATCAGGGTGGAGCGCCGGTAGACACTCGGGGCCGGTGGCACAGCACGGCGCCGCGGGGAAGCCCTGACTTATGCTGGGCTTCCCGCGATCAAATGTGGCAAATGTTCTAGCCGTTAAGGTGCGCCGAAACTGCGTTTCGGCTCAACCGCTACGACGAAGCCGGGGCGGCGTTCGGTCAGCGGTACCTTAGAAGCGCCGAGCCGTCGTGGTGACTGCTTCCGCACTGGCCTGCTTCCGCGGCTGCAATTGTCCGACCTCGTAGGCGATGGTCTGATACAGTTCGGGCACCCATTCCGGCAGGTCGCCGCTGGCAGGCATCAAGGCTTTCTGCCGCGGATCGTGCGGCGCGATTACGACCTTGACATTTTCCTTGCCCACATGCGCAACGAGCACGAACAGTTCCTCGATGGTCATGTCACCCATCGCGAGACAACCCGCGGACACCGCCTTGCCGTGGATGAAGATCTCGCCACCGAGGCGGCTGCGCCCTTCCATCTGGGCCTGATAGCGATCGAAGCTGTTCGGGTAGTCCAGTTTCATCGACAGGTGGTAATTGCTGTTCGGGTTCAGCAACACCAGCCGGTAGACGCCTTCCGGCACCTGCCGGTCGCCCTCACGCAGTTTCGGACCGCGGGTTCCGCTGGCCGCCTGGATGTCGTAGGAGCGGATCAGCTTGTTCGTGCCGCGGCGGTCAGGGGCCCAGATTTCCATCCGTCGTTCAGCCTTCAAGGCCAGCAGCGTAACCTCGCGCGGCGGATAGTCGACGCCTGCCTTCTTGAAATACGGCACCAGACGTTCGACGGACTCCGGGCCGTAGATATGCAATACATCGGAGACCGAGCGCGATCCGGAGAAGTTCAGGGGGATCTCGGGCACGGGAATTCGCGATAAATAGCGGGGTTCGAAGTGCTTCTTTGGCACGGGCGCCGCCGCGACCGGCTGGGGCTGAACGGTGCGCGTGCTACAACCCGAAAGCCAGACCGCCAGGGCCGCCGCGAGGAGGGGAAACAAGGTCGTCGTCTTCATCTCTCTTCGTCCACGTCTAAGTGCTTGCCGGGGGCCTTGCGCCGTTCGGTGTCGCGTCTACGTCACAATGTTGCTTGGATCGCAATGGTGCTCGGTATAACGCCAACAACACGGCATTGTCAAGTGGTTCGCCATAACTGCCCGGAAAGGCCTGCGCAAAATACCACAGTCCACCGCCTGACGACCGACCGCCGGTCCATGCTAGAGTGCCAGTCGCCGGCATTTCAACCCTCTCGCCCACATAACCCCATGACAGCGCTCCCCTTCGACACCTACTACCGCCACGACGAACTGACCCGCGCGCTGGAACGGCTCGCCTCCGATCATCCCGGCCTGTTGCGCCTGCACAGCATCGGGCGCAGCCATGAAGGCAGGGACATCTGGCTGGCAGCGGTCACGCGCTTCGACACTGGGGAGGACCGCGACAAACCGGCACTCTACATCGACGGCAACATCCACGCGACCGAAGTCACCGCGTCGATGGCCTGCCTCTATTTCATCCAGCACCTGGTCACGCGTTACGGCACGGATGCCGATGTGACCCGCTGTCTCGACTCGCGCGCATTTTACATCTGTCCGCGGCTCAATCCGGATGGCGCCGAACTCGCACTGGCGGATGTGCCACGCTTCATCCGTTCGAGCACGCGGCCCTACCCCTATGAGGAAGAACCGGTGGGCGGCTTGCGGCGGGAGGACATCGATGGCGACGGTCGCATCCTGACGATGCGTATCCCCGACCCCACCGGCCCCTGGAAGAGCAGCGAACACGATCCGCGTCTGCTCGTGCGCCGCGAACCGACCGAAACCGGCGGCCGCTACTACCGCCTGTTGCCGGAGGGCTCGATCGAGGACTATGACGGCGTGCGCTTGAAGCTCCAGCCCTTGCACACGCAGCTGGACCTGAATCGCAACTACCCCGCCAACTGGCGTCCAGAGCAGGAACAGCACGGCGCCGGCCCGTTCCCGGCATCCGAACCCGAGGTCCATGCCGCGGTCCGCTTCGTCAGCGACCACCCGAACATCACCGGTGCCGTCACATTCCACACCTTCAGCGGCGTGCTGCTGCGACCGTACTCACACCGGGCTGACGACACGCTGCATGCGGAGGATCTATGGACCTACCAGAAAATCGGCGCCAAAGGCACCGAGTTGACCGGCTATCCGGCGATTTCGGTGTTTCATGACTTCCGCTATCACCCGAAATCCGTGATCACGGGCACCTTCGACGACTGGGTGTTCGAGCACCTCGGCTGCTATGCCTGGACCGTCGAGATCTGGAGTCCCCAGCGCGAAGCCGGCATCACCGACTACCGGTTCATCGAGTGGTACCGGGAGCATCCGATCGAAGACGATCTGAAACTGCTGAAGTGGAACGATGAGGTGCTGGGCGGCCAGGCCTTCGTCGATTGGTATCCCTACGAGCATCCGCAACTGGGACCGATCGAACTGGGGGGCTGGGATACGCTGTACTCATGGAGCAATCCGCCTCCGGCTCTGCTGGAACGGGAAATCGCCAAGTTCCCGGACTGGCTGGTCTGGCATCTGCTGATTTCGCCCCGGCTCGAACTGCGGGCCGCGACGGCCGAACCCCTGGGCGACGGCACCTGGCGCGTCCGGCTGGTCGTCGACAATACCGGCTGGCTGCCGAGCTACGTCACCAAGCTGGCACTGGAGAAACGGCTGACGCCGGGGGTGATTTGCGAGATCGAGCTCCCTGCAGGGGCGCAGTTGCTGGTCGGAGAGCCTCGCTCCTCGCACGGCGAGCTCGAAGGGCTGGCCTACACGCCCGTCACCTCATCGAGCTGGGCAGGGTGGAGTGGTGACGAAACCAACCAGCGCCTCAAGGCGGAGTGGGTCGTGCGCGCCAAAGCCGGCGATACCCTCACGTTGACGGCACGCCATGCGCGCGCCGGCCGGGTACGGACTGTCGTGACGCTTTGACGCCAGCCGCAGGCGACGGGCCCCGAACCGTTCACCTGGGATAAACGGCCGCCCCGAGCAATAGCAAGGCCGCTCCGGACAGCACGAAGAAGGTCGCGACCATGCCGCCGACGCGAAAGCGGAAATCCTCGGGATACTGGCTCATGCCGAACGCATGGGCGACCCGTCCGGCGAGCAGGATCAGGCAGAGCCCGTTGACCAGATAGCCTGGAAAGCCACGGGTCTCGACCCACGCCAGCAGGAGCAGCGCCAACGGGACGTATTCGGCGAAGTTGCCCTGGACGCGGGCTAACCTGAGTAGCTCGGCCGACTCGCCGTGACCGACCGCAATCCGGTCGCGGCGCCGGCATCGTATGACCCGGAGGCTCAGCGCCACGAAAACCAGCGCGAGAATCGCCGCGTAGACGGGAACGATGACCGGGTTCAAGGGTGTGCCGTCGTCAACGTGACGATCCCGAGCCGGCTAATGAGTGACGACTTTCGGCAACTGCTTGGCCTGTTCGACCCAATCCGCGACGAACGACGCGGCCGGTACACGACCGGTCAGCCCTTTCTGTTCCTGGACCTCGGTCAGCTTGGCATGCAGATTGGCCGGCACGCGCTGGGCCAGTTCCGCCACGGTATCCACGCCGGCCGCTTCGAGCAGCTCGGCGTATTGGGGGCCGATGCCGTTGACCCGGAAAAGGTCGGCATGGTTGACCCAGCGCAGCACGAGACTGGCGCTGATGCCGGTGGACTCACAAATCTTCTGTCGTCCGGCCGCCGTGGCGCCCTGCTCCAAGAGGCCGGCGCAGTCGCCAATACCCGCCTGAGCCAGCTTTTCCGCATACGCGGGGCCGATGCCCTCGATTTCCTCGATTTTCGCCATTTCATCACTCCTTACGGTTGAATCGTCTGACGGGTTACCAGCCGCGCGCCCCGCGGCGCACGGATCCCGGGCCGCTGCAGCATCCCCGGCCCATCGCTCCTCGCTCGGGACCCACAGGGCTATTTCGGGTTGACCTTCCCGAATTCCGCCAGGAACGCGGCAATCCGCTCATGAACGCCCTTGTACAGCGCTTCTTCCAACGAGGACAGCCCGCCAGTGCCGGCGACGATCAGCTTGCTTTCCCACAGCACGGCATTGACATGCTGGGGCACCTCGAGCGGACTCCGTCCGTCGCCGGCCTCCTGTAACGGATGGAGCTCGGACGACCAGTTCACCGCATGCGCGTAATGCGCCAGCGCCTCGACATCGGCCGACAGCGCCGCAGCCGGGCTCTCCGGCCCCGTCGCCACGATGTCGACGACCAGCAACAATCGGCCGGTCATATGGGGCAGGAAATGCAGGTCGAACGCATTCTTGGCAATCTGGAACTTGATGCTCGATGCCGCCATCATCGACCCGACTTCCGCGTTGATGCGATTGCAGACGGTCTTGATGGCATCGCTCTTGGCCTCCTCGACGGGGCAGTAGAACACGATGCCCGGCCACCCGTGCAAGCGCTGCAGATCCGTCTGCTTCATATGGTCGAGGATCCGCTGCTTCACATGAGCGGGAATCGGCGCGGTGTCCGGAACCACATCCGGCATCGCCTTCGCCGGCGCGACCGCGGTCGTCTGCGCAACCACCGCCGGGCTGCCCACGACCATCGTCACTAACCCCGCCCGGCAGAGCCATTGCAGCCATCGCAAATTCACGTTCATCATGCAAGTCTCCTGAAAAAAAGACGGTCCGGGCGGATGATGCCGGATCGACGCCGGGCAATGCCCCTGTGTTTGACGTGCCATATCGTATTACGAGGCGGGGGACTAAGGAAGCCGAACCGCCGCGCCGGTCACAGTCGAGCAACGGCCGGGCCGCGTGTTGCACCTGAGCGTTCGGCAGCCGAAGCAGGCACGGCGCGCGGCCCTCTGCTACCATCCTGCGGTCCAGTCAACGCTCTCTGGGAGCCCTTTATTGTCCGCTACCGAACCCGGCCGAAGCCCGCGTCGCCAGAGCAAGCCCATGGCGACGCGGAAGCGGAGCGCGGCACGGCGACCCGCGCCGCGGAGCCTGCCGGCCCGCCTGACCTGGCAGCAAGCGCTGATCCTGAGTGTCGAGACCGCCGCACTGATCGCGGCGGCCCTGGTGGCGATCATCGCAGCGCTCGGCCACGCGGCCGAGCGCTTCGCCGGAACCGGGCTGATGTCCAGCCTGCTGCCCTTCGCCGCGATCGTGTTGGGACTGGCCCTGACGACGACAGTGGCACTCAAGGTCTGGCGCCTGTGCCGGTCGTGGCTGCTGCGGCTGAAGCCGTTCCTTCCGGCGCTTGCGGCTTGCCTGCTGGCCGCCTGGGCTGGCTGGTTTGCGTCACGGGACGCCTACCATCGCCAGCTCACCAATTTCCGGACGCTGGTGGGCGGCACCGCGGAAGCCGAGCGCACGACCCTGGCCCATCAGGTGTTCGCTGCCTACCGGCGCGCCGACCTGTACCAGTACCAGCTGATGTGGGAGAGGGCGGGCGCCTATCTCCCGTTCATTCAGGAGGCCGCCAAGATCTACGGCGTCGATGAAGACGTCCTGGTCGGCGTCGGCGCGGCCGAATCGTCCTTCCGACCACGCGACAGCAAGGATGGCGGGCGCGGGCTGTTTCAGATCACCGCGCCACCAAAAACAGCCATGGCCGAGGCCCGTAAGCATCTCGACGCCACGACGGTCGACCTGCGGGACCATCGGCACAATACCTTCGTGGCTGCCGCAACGCTGAGCCACTATCTCGCGGAAATGAAGGGAGATTTGTTCCTGGGCCTGCTGGCCTACAACATCGGTCCGCGCAACGGCGGTCTGCTGTCGATCATGAGCCAGTACCACGCCCGAGATTTCGTGACGATACAGCCCTACCTGCAACATCTGCCCCGGGACTATCCGGTGCGCGTGCTGACGGCCGCGCTGGCCTATCGGTTGTGGCGCACCGAAGGCAGGCTGCCGAAGTACGAAGAAGGCAACAACGCCGTCCACATCCAGAAGGTCGGCGTCCCGGGCCTGGGCTAGCCGGCTGCCCTGCAGCCCCGTGGGCGGTAAGCGGGCCGGATGGCGCGACCGCGCCGGACTCTCATCCCGTTAATCCCGCGTGCAACCAATTCCCCAGCGCATCGAAAGTGTCGCAGGCCGCGTCTATGGCGCGCGCCTCAAGCGCCGGCGCCGCCACCGCAGCCGCCAGCCGGAGGCGGAAGGCCAGCCAGCGCGCATCCACCTCATCGCCGTAGGCGCTGAAGAAATCGGCACCGGCTCCCGCCGCCACGCCCAGCCGGGCGGACAACTGCCGCGCGATCAGGCGCCCGCCCAAGGTCGCGCCCTCGAGGACATAAGTCACGCCGAAGGCCGCGGCGAGGTCACCTACCGCGGGCAGGGCGGCACAGTGCGGCAGGGCGGCGATCGCTTCCGCCGATAGTCCGAGATGCCCCAGATCCGCTTGCAGGTGGAGGGCCTTGCGCCGCGCCGGCCAGTCGATGGCCATCTCCGGCGCCCAGGGCTCCAGCACAGCTTCCAGCGGCCCGTAGAACCCATGGAGGCGCGCCAGCCAGAAGCGATAATCCGCCCGCGTCAGGGTCGGCTCAAGAATCGGGAACGTCCGTTCGACACGCCGATGCTGCGCGGCGGTGGCCATCTTGAACCGGTTCCAGAGCGCCTCGGCCGCCGCATCGCGCACCACGGGAGCTGCGCTCAACCCTCGCCCTCCGGAAGCGTCACGGCCATGAACCAGTACGCTGCGAAAACGCGGAGTTTTTCGACGAAATCGTCGAGATCGAGGGGTTTGCTGAGATAACCCGAGGCACCCAGCCGGTAGCAGGCGACCACATCGCGCGGGTTGCTCGACGTCGACAGAATCACCAGAGGCACTGGGGGCCGCCGCGGCAACCGGTTCAGATCTTCCAGCAGCTGGCGTCCGTCGCCGGTCGGAAGGTTCAGGTCCAGCAAGACCAGACACGGCAGCGGCGGCGCGGGGTCGGGCGATTTTTCCGGGGGCAGCAGATAGCCCAGCGCGCCCTCGGTCGAGGTGCAGCGAATGATCGGCCTTTCCACGCCGACCTTGCGAAGCGCCCAACAGGTGACTTCGAAGTCCTCGTCGGAATCCTCGACGATCAATAGCGGCACGTTGCGTCTCATGTTCCTCGTCCTGCGCCGCCCGGCGCCAGCGTGAAGTAGAACTGGCACCCCTCGCCCGGCACCGATTCCAGCCAGATCCGCCCGCCTTGCTGATCGACATGTTTGCGGACGATGGCAAGGCCGGCACCGGTCCCGCCACCGTAGGCATCGCGCGGATGCAGGCGGCGGAAGATCTGGAAAACGGCGTCCCGGTGCCGTTCGGCGATGCCGATCCCGTTGTCCTTGACGAAGAAGGTCGGGGGGGTTCCGTCCAGATAGCCCACCTCGATGCACTTATCGGACCGATCGTTGTACTTGATGCCGTTGGTGATCAGATTTTCGAACACGGCCGCGGTCCGGACCGGATCACAGGCGATCGTCGGCAGGGGTCGCGGAATCTCGATCCGCGCCGCCGATTCGGTGATCTGCGCGGACAGGTTCTCGAAGACGGTGCGGAGCAACTGATTCAGGTCGACCATCCGGACGGCGAGGTCCTGTCGTTCGATCTCCGCGTAATGCAGTAAGGCCTCGATCTGGCTGCTCATGCGGCCCGACAGCGTCCTGATCGTATCCAGCCAGGCCAGTTCCTGGGGTTGCAGCCGTTCGTTGGCGGCATCACGCAGGAAACAGGAGAAATTGCGGATGCCGCGCAGCGGCTCACGCAAATCATGCGCCGCGGTGTGCGCAAATGCTTCCAGCTCGGCGTTGCTGCGCTCCAGCCGCACCGTCAACTGGCGCAGCTTCTCGGCTTGCTGCCAGGGAATCAGTGCGCGCTGCAGGTCAGCCACTGCCTCGCGTTCAGCCTCACCCCAGGGCCTGGCCGCGCCGCGAACCTCCTGCTTCCAGACCTCGAAGGAGCCGCGCGCCGTCAGGCGCGCCTCGCCGCTGGTGACATCGATCTCGACCGGCTTCTGCGGGTTCCCGGCCCACTCGACCTCGTGCACCCACTCGGGACGAAAGCCCAATACGAATTGACCCGGCTCCAGCAAACGCACCGCGACGAGGCCGGTTGCCCGGTCGGCATACGCGGCAGCCGCCGGGTAGAGCGACGGGAGGCGATCGGTCGTGAAACACTCTGCCTGCGCCTCCAGCCAGGGGCGCATGGCTTCGATCAGATCGGCGGGCGGGGTGTTGCCGGCCAGGATCACTCGCTGCCCGTCGCACAGCGCGGCTCCGGTCACATCCATCGCTTCGATCAGTCGAGCCGGCAAGCCGGCCAGACCCTCGTCGAGCGATGGCTCTACGGACAGCGCCCGCATCAGGTCGGCGATTCGCCGTTTGGCGGCCAGCGTTTCGCGCTGACGTTCGGCCGCCTCCTTTTCGACCACGAGCAGCGCCAAGGTTTCGGCCAAGACCCGGCAGGCCAGGCGAGCGGCATACGGCAACGCACGCGGTGCCGAGTTCCAGCACGACAAAAAGCCCCACAACTCGCCTTGCTGCGCCAGCGTCACCACCAGCCGGGCCCGCACGCCGACGTTCAGATAAAACCGGTTGCACATGCGCGAGATGCTGCGCAGCGACGCGTAGCCCAGGTCGAGTGTCGCCAGGTCCAGCTCCGGCTCGAATGAGACCAGCGGCACCGGCTCGTCGCCGAGGTCAGGGGAATACTGGAAGGGCATCAGGAGCATTTGGCGGCGCCCCGGTTCCGGAATGTCCGAGCGTGGAAAACGCTTGCCGAGCAGGTCCAGCACGTGCGGCTCACGCGACTGGGCGACCGTCCAGGACGATCCGTCGGACAGGAACCGGTTCGCAGAGACCGAATCGAAACCGGTCAGCCGTTTCAGGTGGTCCACGGCAACGCCCAGGGCATCCTGCCAGTTGGCTGCGGCCTGCACCGCGGCGATGGCGCCAGAAACCGCCTCGAAGCCACCAATGTCCGCGGCCCTCCCTACGTCGGCGGCGGCCGGCTCGCATTCGACGATGATGATGTCTGCCGAGCGGTGGGCGAACACCTCGAACGCGGCACCGCCCGACGGCATCCCGAAACGTCCCAGATGGCGCGGGGGGCCCGGCTCCCCCAAGTGCGCGAGCTGCGTTTCCAGCGCCGCCCACGCGTCCGCAGCGATGAGCTGCGCGAACCGGGCCCCGGCCCGCACCCCGTACTCACCTTCGAAACGGGCGATCGCGTTGGCACTCGCCCCCAACAGACGGTAATCGCCGGGCGAAAGCAGGAATAGTAGGCCGTGCGACATGATCGCCGCCGGAAACTGGACCCGCTCCCGGTCGCAGGCGCTAGCGTCGAGCGCAGCAGCCCCGGGCGCTGGCTGAGCAGCGGTCAGCGCGCCCTCGGCGAAGGACCTGCTCGTCACGCCTTACCTCCCCCGGGTGCGCTCCGCTCTCCCGGCTGTGCTCCGGGGTCGACAGCCTCGTCGTCGACAGGAGCCTCCAGCGTGAAATAAATGGTGGTCCCCTCACCCGGCCTGGATTCGAGCCAGATCTGGCCACCATGGCGAGTGACGACCTTCTTCGCGATCGTCAGGCCAACGCCGGTGCCCCCACCGTACGCGTCGCGGCCGTGCAAGCGGCGAAACAGCTCAAAGATGCGCTGCCAGTGCTGCTCGGGGATCCCGATGCCGTTGTCACGCACGAAGAAGACCGGCGGATGCAGCGCTTGATCGCAGCCGATTTCGACCCACTTTGCGGATTTGTCGTTGTACTTGATCGCGTTGCCGATCAGGTTGTGCAACAACTCCGTGACCCGGATGCGGTCGCACAAAACCGTCGGCAACGGGCTCCGGACGCGCACGTCGACGTCCAGCGCCGAGCGGTTGCCCGATCTCAGCATCGCCACGACTTGTACGATCAGTTCATCGATGGCCGTCGCCTGAAGATCGAGTTCACTCCGACCAACCCGCGAATAGTGCAGCAGCGACTCCAGCAAGTCATGCATGCGCTTGGTCAGCCGGACGATGGTCTCGATCCGCTGCCTGCCTTCCTCCGTCAGCCCGGGTTCGGAGTCCTGCAGAAAGCGTGCGAAATTGCTGATGCCTCGGAGCGGCTCCTTCAGGTCATGGGACGCGGCGTAGGCGAACGAATCCAGTTCGAGGTTGCTCTTCTCCAGTTCCTCGTTGATCCGGGCCAGCGTGCGGGCCCGCTCGCCGATCACTTCGACGATCGCGCTGCGCAGCTGGCTGGCATGGTCCACTTCGCAGGTCAGCCACGGGCGCGCGCGACCGCTGACGGTCTGTTTCCATAGGGCGAAGGAGGTGCGGGGTTGCAGCCGCAACTCGCCGTCGGTCTCGCTGATCTCGACCGGTTTACGCGGATCGCCGGCCCAGTTCACTTCCTCGACGGTGGCAGGCCGGAACCACATCAGATATTCGGCAGCCACATGCGACAGGCGGATGGCCAGCAAACCGGCACAGCAGGGGCCGAATGCGGCGGCCTCCGGAAAATCGTCCGTGAGCGCATGGGTCGCGTAGCGGCTTTCGCCGCGCTGCGCCAGCCACTCGGCCAGCGCCCTGACAGACGCCTCCGGAGGCGTCTGTCCCAGCAGGCGGACCCCCTCCTCGGTCACCACGGCGGAACCGGCGGCATCGATGACGGAAAGCATGTTCGGCTCGGTCCCGGCCAGGGCGTCCTGCACCGTCGCCGCCTTGCGGATGGCAGCCAGCAGAGCCTCGGTCACACCGTTCAACCGCGCCCGGTAGGCCTGGTGGTCTATCGTTTCCTTTTCGCTCAACAAGAGCGAAACCATGTGGGCGAAGAACTCGGACGCGAGCCGTATCTCGTACGACACCGCCTTGGGACTCCGGTGGTGCATGCACGAGATCAGGCCCCACAACTTCCCCGCGCTCAGCAAGGTCATGACCAGCGTGGACTGGACGCCCATATTGCGCAGGTACCCGGTGTACATGACCGATACGCTGCGCGACGACACATAGCTGAGGTCCGTCGGACTGCCGGTCTGCGGGTTCGACTCGGGCACCAGCGGCACGGGCACATAGTCGACGTCCGGCAGGTGGCGGACCCAGTTCAGCAGGAACAAGCGCCGGGCCGGCTCAGGGATGTCGCTGGCGGGGTAATGCAGGCCGAGATACGGATCCAGCCCGGGTTCGAGCGATTCGGCGACCACCTGCCCACTGCCATCCGCACTGAAGCGGTAGGCCATGACCCGATCGAAGCCGGTCAAGGCACGGATCTCGTCGACCGCGAGCGACAGGAAGGACTGCAGGGAAGGCGCTTTCTGCAGCCGATTCAGGACGGCTCTGACGTCGGAGTGTATCTCGGCCGAACGGGCGAGATCGGCAGGCGCGGCAGGTTCGAACTCCAGCAGGAGTGCGTCCGCGGTGCGATGTCCAAAAACGTGGAACGCGGTCTCTTTACCGCATAGACGAGGCACCGACAGCACATGCGGCAGCGCATCGTTCAGATCATCACGCCGGATTCGCTCCCGCAGGGCAGCCGTTGGGTCCCGGCCCAGTACCGTTTCGACGGACTGTCCGAGCAAGGCCTCCGTTGCGACGCCCAGCATGTCCTGGGTGTTGCCGCTGGCCTGCAGTATGGTCAGCTCGGGCTCCTGCAAAACCAGCAATGCAGCGTGCGGCTGGATTGCACCACACAGATGAACCAGCTCGCGATCGCAGTTGCTCAGATCGACCGCCTCAGCCGAAACGTTCAACGCCCCGGTTGTGGTGTTTGCCTTTGATGGAGACTCAGTCATGGTCCTTAACGAGTTGCTCGATCACAGTCCCGGTGAAGAACGGCGCCCTCCGGTAGTAGACCGGATGCGGCAACATCGGCGATGATCCGGTGTCTGAGATATTGACTTCGAAATCGGAGTCTCGGATGTTTGCACAGGGCTCCGCGCCGTTCAAGCGACACCGCCAGGCCGACCGGGGCGGGGCGCGGCTCGGCTCAGGGTTTCCCTGATTATCCCAAAAGGCATAGACTGACCGCTTGGCGCGGTCCAACGCCGAAACCCGAATCCCAATGCCGCCAAAAGGGATGAAATCCCCGCTGTGAACGCCGTCGCCGAACGCCATTCTCCCGCCGTCCTGATCATCGACGATTCGCCGGAAGACCGGATCGTCTACCGCTATCAGCTGGAACCAGCGTTTCGCATCCTTGAGGCGGAAAATGCCGCCGAGGGCCTCAGCCTGTGGCAGGGCTCGCGGCCCGACTGCATCCTGCTCGATTACCGTCTGCCCGACATGGACGGCATTGAAGTGCTCGACGAACTCCACGCGGCCGGTGCCTTGGGCGACTGCCCTGTCATCCTGCTGACCGGGAACGCCGACACCGAAACGGCCGTGGCGGCGCTGAAGCATGGCGCCATCGACTTTCTCGACAAGTCCCGCGCCGAGCCGATCGCTCTGCGGCGAGCCATCGCGAATGCCATCGACAAGGCAGCGCTGGAAAAAGAGCTGCATCGACAGCGGGAATGGATCGCGGCGGTGGTGGCCAGCGTCGGCAGTGGCGTCATCGCGACCGATCCCAGAGGCTGCGTCAGTTTTCTGAATCGGGCAGCGGAAACCCTGACGGGATGGCCCGAGACGGAAGCTCTCGGCAAACCTTTGGCCGAGGTATTGACGCTACTCGACGACCAGGCCCGCATGATGGCCTTCGATCTGAAGTCGGTGGCGCAGCGCAATCAGAACGCGGCGTCACGCGCCAGTATGCTGGTGTCGCGCGACGGCCGCGAAACGCCGATCG
This sequence comes from Methylolobus aquaticus, assembly GCF_054172105.1. NCBI lineage: Bacteria > Pseudomonadati > Pseudomonadota > Gammaproteobacteria > Methylococcales > Methylococcaceae > Methylolobus > Methylolobus aquaticus. Next base: position 36,613 of record NZ_JBSYXP010000003.1, on the reverse strand, counting down.
AACTCAACAGTGCACCGATCCGCGCGAAAGGTGGCGGCATCCTGGGGGCCGTTCTGGTCATTAGCGACATCAGCAGCCAGCGCGCGGTCGAGAACGCCCTGAGGGAGAGCGAAAAGCGCTTCCGGGACATCGTCTACGCAACCGCGGACTGGGTCTGGGAAACCGATCGCGAGGGCCGTTACGCCTTTGCGTCCGACAACGTCGAAACGCTGCTCGGGTATCGACCGGACGAAATCATCGGGCGAACGGCCTTCGACCTGATGCCGGCCGGGGAGGTCGAGCGCGTCAGATCGGTGTTCGAACAATTCGCGGTGCTGCGGGCCCCGATCCACAATCTGCCCAACCAGATGTTGCACAAGGACGGCAGCGTGCGGCACGTGCTGACGAACGGCGTGCCCATCCTGGACGCCACCGGACAGCTCATCGGGTATCGTGGCCTAGACCAGGATCTCACGGCGCGGCGTTACGCCGAACTGGAATTGGAGCGACACCGTAACCACCTCGAGGAACTGGTGGCGGAGCGGACTGCCGAGCTCGAAAGGACCAATGTCGAGCTCGCCACGGCGAAGATCGCGGCCGAGGCCGCGAACGAGGCAAAAAGTGCTTTCCTGGCGACCATGAGCCATGAGATTCGCACGCCGATGAATGCGATCGTCGGGCTCACTCACCTGCTGCTGGACCGCGCGCGCGACGCGGGCGACCGGAAGCGGCTGCGGCAGATCGCGGGCGCTGCGGAACATCTGCTCGGTGTCATCAACGACATCTTGGACGTGTCGAAGATCGACTCGGGGAAAATGGTTCTCGACCGGACCGACGTCAATCTCGTCCAGTTGGTGGAGGAGCGCTGCGAACTGGTGGCGGAGAGGACGCGGGCCAAAGGCCTGAGCCTGAGACGGGAGACCGACCCGCGACTGGCTGCGCTGGGGCCCTTGCTCGGTGATCCCACCCGGATTTCACAGGTGCTCCTGAATTTTCTGGGCAATGCCGTCAAGTTCACGGACCGCGGCGCTATCACTGTCCGGGCAACGGTAGCGGAGGATCGCGCGGACGCGGCGCTGATCCGGATCGAGGTTCAGGACACCGGCATCGGCATCGACACGCGCGACGTCGGGCGGGTCTTCGATGCGTTCGAGCAGGCCGACAAGTCCGCAACGCGGCGTTTTGGCGGCACCGGCCTGGGACTGGCAATCAACCGCCGGCTGGCACGGCTGATGGGCGGCGACGTGGGCGTGACGAGCCAGCCGGGAGTCGGCAGCACGTTCTGGTTCACGGCACTGCTGCCGAAAAGTTCGGCGCGAACCGCGGCTCCGGCCGGGGCGGTCCTAGCCCGGAACGATCCGGGATACCTCGATCCCGCGGTTGAGTTGGCCCGCCGCCACTCGGGCAAAACCATCCTGCTGGCCGAGGACAACCTGATCAACCGCGAGGTCGCGACCGAACTGCTTCGCGCGGTGGAACTCAACGTCGAGGTTGCTGAACATGGTGCAGAGGCCGTCGAACGAGCGCGGCGCCAACGCTACGCCGCGGTCCTGATGGACATGCAGATGCCCGAGATGGATGGGATGGAGGCTTCGCGGGCCATTCGCCAGCTTCCGCACGGCGACACCGTCCCGATCATCGCAATGACCGCCAATGCCTTCGACGAGGACCGGGAAAGCTGCTTCGCAGCCGGCATGAACGACTTTCTCGGTAAACCGGTCAAGCCCTCGGTGCTCTACGCGACCCTGCTCAAGTGGCTCGACGAGGCCGATACAAATCCGGGGCAAACCAACCACCGCCTCTGACCAAAGCCCATTCGCCGAGAGGGCTCGGCTCCTACATCAAAACGGCACCCACCTTGTAGGCGCCCGGCCCTCCGAGCTAATCAACCACCGCCCTGATCAACGCCCCTTCGCCGAGAGGGCTCGGCTCCTACATCAAAACGGCACCCACCTTGTAGGCGCCCGGCCCTCCGGGCGAACCAGCCACCGCCCTGGTCAACATCGATTCGCCGAGAGGGCTCGGCTCTTTCAACAAGAACGCACCACCCTGTAGGAGCCCGGCCCTCCGGGCGAACCAGCCACCGGCCTGGTCAACATCGATTCGCCGAGAGGGCTCGGCTCCTACATCAAAACGGCACCCACCTTGGAGGCGCCCGGCCCTCCGGGCGAACCAACCACTGCCCTGATCAACACCGACTCGCCGGGAAGGTCAGCCTTTAACTCAAAAGCGCACCATATGAGTCACGGACAGGGCACAGAGCGGGAGGCGCCGAACCCGACCCGCCTGATTGTTGCCGTAGCCGCCATCCGGCGTGGGACCGCTCGCATAGATCCGAGCCAGCTTTCGGGTAACCCAAACCCAACCGAATCGCGCTAACCCGCCAGAATCCGAATACGCCGGCATACGGATATTCCCGGCTGACGGCAGCTCATGGCAAAGCCCAGAAAAAGGTAGCGGCGGCGACCCGCAAATCCGGCGGTCGGATCCCGACCGACAAACCGGATCACGCGCAACGTTTCACCCGGTAAGCATGCCTATGCCTTGTCTGCCGTACATCGAGCCACGACAAGAGACTGCTGTCGTGATCGGGTATCGGCGATCCAAGCGATAGGCAACGAGGGCATCGGGTGACGGCGACGACACACTGGTGTTGTTCCTGTCTGCCGAAGTCTCGGCCACTACGTGGAACTACGTATTTACATGCCTTTGGGCGCTGCGTATGGTTCTCGCGCGGGAAACCTGCCTCGCCCTGGTTATCAAGGATGACTAAGAATACCCGCGCAAGATGGTTTTTCTCGCACGAGCTGACACCTATTTGAAGGCCGATCTACGATACACCCGCAACAAGAACTGAACAGCCCGAGGCAAGCGTAGGTAATGTTCCCGCAATAGCGCTCCGTAAAAGCCGGCGTGGTTTCGTTCCAAATCACGGAACGCCTATCTCGTCGATAGAAGCCTCAAGAATCAAATGGAGAGAGCAAAATGAGAACGACACCCGTGACCTTTTGCCTGACACCCGCCCTGCTGATGGCAGCTTCTCTTTGTTGGGCAGGGACGCTGCCGCCTTCCGCCGCAGTATCACAAGCCGCCAGAGTCGGACCGGAAACCGTCCGCGCGGCGTCCGCACAGAGCGCGCACGGGCATTGGCACTCGAACAACAATAGCTATGCGCGCCTTTCTGCCCGCTGGTGGCAGTGGGCATACTCCGGAGCCGACGGCAATAATAGCGTGCAGGACACGACCGGCGAACTCTGCGGACTCCGCCAACCCAATGATGATGTCTGGTTCCTCGCCGGCACCTTTGGCGGGCCTGCCGTTGTCAGAAGTTGCACGATTCCAGCGGATCGCAAGCTGTTCTATCCAGTGGTGAATTCCATCTGGACCGATTGTCCGGGAACCGCGGATGAAGCGCTCACCGATCAAGAGGTCAGAGAGATACTGGTCAATTTCACCATCGGGGGCGATCCCGCCTGCCAGATGAGCAGCACGCTCGATGGCATACCCGTAACCGCATCGGGCATCTCCGTGGTTCGAACCCAATCGCCGAGGTTTTCTACTTACCTGCCGAAGAACAATTTAATCAGAGGTTGCGATGCGAGCGATCCCAACAAGCCGTTGCCGGCTGGAAAGACCGGTAGGCAGATCGCCGAGGGCCACTGGGTCATGCTGCCACCGCTGCGGCCGGGTAAACATACGCTGACCCTGCATGGTGCTGGCTGCGATGCCAGCCAGGATGGCCTCCCGTTTTTCCAGACCGAAGTGACCTATCACCTGAAAGTGCGCGCGGCGCACAAGGACTGAGGGTATATCAAAACCCGCCGCACCAGAGATTCACCTCGAGCGCGGCGGGTGGCCCGATTGAGGACAGCCGACAAGTACGGCTGGGGCAGCAGCAGGCCCGTGGAAACGGCAGCCACCCTGTAGGAGCCCGGCCCTCCGGGCGAACCAACCACCGCCCCGATCAACGCCGCTTCGCCGAGAGGGCGAAGCTCCTACCAAAAACCGCTGCCCACTCTGATAGGGGTAGGGAAGACGGTTGTCTCCCCTCCCTCCGAACCGTGCAGGCGGTTCTCCCGCACACGGCTCTCCAGTCGGTAGTTTCCTCATCGGGAGTTTCTCTCCGTCTGCCAGGCGGGATACAGTGCGAACAACCCGGCAGCGGCGAAGAAGGCCTTGGGCCAGCGTTGATGGTCGGCCTGACAGCGCCCACGACCGTACCGCCGTTGGCCCGAACTCTCGCCCACGCCAACGCCAGTGTCTTGGGCGCACAGACCTTGTCCATCAGGCTGTACCATTGGCCTCCTGCGACGCCGTTCACCAGCGCCGAAACCATACGCTCCGTCCAAATCGTCGCTTCCACCCCGGGTATTCCGCAGGCTTCTGCCTCTCGTTTAGCCTCGCTCGGCACTGTCGATGCTGTCTTGCAGGTCTCTGGCGTCACGCCTCTACCTTCCTGCCCTGCCTTCCCTCAGCCCGGTTTGCTCTCCGCGCCTCTCACGGCTCGCGCCGCCTCGGTACGATGCGGGCTCTGACTCCTGACCCGCTTCGCGTCCGCGGGCCAGGTCTCCTCGCTTCTCTCGCACACACCTCCCAACATTCCGCCTCCCACCACGTGGCCGGCCCGGACATCGTTTCCCATCGCCATCCCCAACGTGTCCGATGTGTTTCAGGCTTCACCCTCTCCTGGCAGGCTCGCCGCCGTAGCCCCGCCGCATCGAGTTCGTCTTCCTGCGGACTGCCAGTTCGCCTCCAGTTGCTCCCCACCCCGCCTCACGACGACGCAGTCACCTTCAGCTACGGGGTCATGGCTTCCCCCGACACGGACTTCCACCGTGCGATGTGTGCGCCTCCACGAGCGCACTAGGAGCCCAGCCCCCTGGGCGAACAGACCACCGAGTAAACCTCAGAACGATTCGAACTTGTTCAGGTCGATGCCCGGCACCCGCTCAAACACCTGAATCATCGAATCGCGGTCGCACCCGTCGACGATCATCGGCAAACCGACGATCAGCGCCAGCTGCTCGGCTTCGTGCGCGACGCGCTGATGCACCAGCGACGACGCAACATACTGCTGCCAATAATCGAGACTTTGCGGACCGACGGTCGCAAAATGCCATAGCGTATCCAGCACCACCGGATGGTGCACCCGCGGGCCCCGCTTGCCGCCATGGATCAGATCGGGCACGTTCTGCGGTTTGCCCCTCAGTATCTCCGTGTAGCGCACCAGTGCCCGGGCGAGGCTATGCACGTCGGTCGTCGTGTACACCTCGACCTCATCGGGAAAATTCGGCATGTCGGGCAGCAGTCCTTCGCGGAAATACCGCCCCAGATCGATGGTCTTGCTCATTTTCCGATGAACCTCCTGAATGAATGAGGACGGAACGGGAAGCCGCTTCGGTCAACCCCCGGCCTGCTCTTATAGTTTTTGTTTACCCGCCATCTGGACGCATCACACAAGCACAGCGACCGACCTAAACGATCCCCCCGCTGCCGCGCGCACCTGAAACGAACGTCCGAATCGATGGTAGCTCATGGCCGACGCCAGCGAAAGGCGACGGCATCGGCGGGGCTGCGATGAGCACGACTTCGTGCCCTGGGCCGCCGGACCCGCGTCATCGCTTTCAGCTAGAATGGTGATCCGACTTCATGAGGTGAATGGTCATGGGCCTCGCACTGCGCGATCACGAACGCCACACCTATGGCGACTACCTGCACTGGCCGGACGATGTCCGGTACGAACTGATCGACGGCGACGCCTACCTGCTGGCGCCGGCGCCGACGCTCGATCATCAGGAGGTGGCCGGTGAAATTTTCCGCCAGCTGGCAAACTTCCTCGTCGGCAAACCTTGCCGCGCCTTCATCGCGCCGGTCGACGTTCGGCTCCCGAAGGGGGACGAGGAAGATGAACAGATCGACACGGTCGTGCAGCCCGACGTGCTGGTCGTCTGCGATAAGTCGAAACTCGACCGCCGCGGCGTTCGGGGCGCCCCGGATCTGGTCGTCGAAGTGCTGTCGCCATCCACTGCCAGTCACGATCAACTCCTGAAACGCGCGGTCTACGAGCGCGCCGGCGTGCAGGAATACTGGCTGGCCCACCCGACCGACCGTGTGATCTCGGTCTACCGGCTGAACGGAAGCGAATACGGTAAGCCGGAGATCTACGAGATGAAGGGAACCACTCCGGTCGGCGTGCTGGCCGGCGTGTCGATCGGTTGGGACGACCTTGCGGAGCGTCTGCCCACGCCGGAACTCTGAGACCACCTCTGGACTTCCCTGTAGGAGCCCAGCCCCCTGGGCGAACCAACCTCCGCACCAATCAACGCCGCTTCGCCGAGAGGGCTCGGCTCCTACCAAAAACCGCTGCCCCGCCCGGTAGGAGCCCAACCCCATGGGCGATCCAACCACCGCCCCGACCAAAACCCATTCGCCGAGAGGGCTCGGCTCCTACAACAAAACCGCTGCCCACTCTGTAGGAGCCCAGCCCCCTGGGCGAACAGACCACCGCCCCAATCAACGACCCATCGCCGAGAGGGCTCGGCTCCTACCAAAAACCGCTGCCCCGCCCGGTAGGAGCCCAACCCCCTGGGCGAACCAACCACCGCACCAATCAACGACCCATCGCCGTTAGGGCCCGGCTCCTACAAAAACCCGGCGCGGCGGCACTCACCACAACGACAGATCGGTCGCGAAATCGGTCGTCACGACCGGTGTGCATTCATCGTCGGCCGGCCGGCAAGGCGTGACCGGCACCGCCTCGATCTGTTGCTGTTCGCCAAGCCGGAAACTCAGCGGCACGGGCGGATCCGATTCCTTCGCGTAGGTCAGCTGCACCTGGAAGTGCACGAAATCGAATTTCTCCCGGTCGGCGTAGAAGATCATGTCGCGGGAAATCGATTCGCCGGGAAACAGCACCGACTCACCCACCGCTTGCCCGTCATCCAACTGCGCCGCTCCCTTGAACAGAATCCCATGGCGCAAGATGACTTCCTGCTCCGGCGCCGAGTAATAGCGTGCCGCCGTAATCCGGTTCGAGCGGCTCAGCTCGAGCTCCGGCTCGGGGCCGGGCCAGATCTTGTCAGCGAACGCGACCTTGCTGCCGATCAGGTTGTAGGTCAGCGCCAGCAGGCGGACGCCGGTATGCCCGACATTGGTCCGCGTCACGGTCGAGCGGATCGCTACCTGATCGCCCTTGTGCCCCACCTCCGCCAGCGTGCTCGTCACCGACAGGCTGGGCGGCTCCTGGCTCGGCGCGATCTTGGCTTGGTAAATGAACGTGTACACCGCCCAGGCGCCCGCCGCGACGATCGCTACCGTCTGCACGATGTTGTTGGCCGCCTCGGCACCGAAGCGCCAGCGGCGTGAGGACTCGGGTTCGCTCGGCTGTTTCATGCAAGGCTTGGCATGGGTTCAGTGGCTTGCGGCCTGATCTGCCGTCGCGGTCATTGTACCGGACCAGGCTGCGCTGGCCCCCGTGGTGGCATGATCGGCACATGGCACAGTCCGTCAATCCACACGAACGGTTCTTCAAGGAGGCGTTCAGTCGCGAGGATGTCGCCGCCTCGATCCTGCGTCATCACCTGCCGGCTGACCTCTCCGGACTGATACAGCCTGACAGCCTCTAGATTCGCAAGGACAGCTTTGTCGATCCGGAACTCGCGGAACATCATTCCGATCTGCTCTATGCCGTGCGCTGGCTGAACGGCAAGCCGGGTTATGTCTACGTGCTGTTTGAACACAAGAGCTACCCCGAACGGCGCATCGCACTCGATATCGCAGAAGAATGGGTCCGCGAAGGGCGGCAAGAAGGACTGAGGGAAGGACTGTCTGAAGGACGCCGCGAAGAAGCCGCGGCCCTGGTCAAGCGATTGCTCGCCAGCCGCTTCGGCGGCCTGCCCGAGTGGGTCGACGCACGACTGCAAACGGCGAGCCTCGCCCGCCTCGAAGACTACGCGGTCCGCGTGCTGGACGCCGCCAGTCTGGAAGCCGCGCTGGCCGACTGAGCGCTCGGGGCCGCGCCATTTGGCGGACCGTAGGGCGGATAATCCGTCAGGCTTATCCGCCCTACCACTGGGTTCCGGGGTCCCACCCGGAACGACCCGGGCGTCGCTGACAGCGAGTTTCCTTCCGTACCGTAACCCCACTCCCCGCGCAGCTCTGTTATCTGGAGCGCAGCGGGGAGCCCGGTACCGGTCGTGGCAGCACGATGGCCGCCAATCGCTGCGACGCGGCCACGGACCGCTCGGCAGCCGCGCGTAACCCCGCGCCTCCGATCTGTGACAGCACCGTCGCCGCCGCATCGCTCATGAACGCGGTGGCCAGGCGTTCGACCACGGCAGTCAGCACCCGGTCCTTCTCGTCCGGCGCGGCGATGCGTTCCGCCGCGCGCAGCGCATCCGTGACATAGCCATCGGCACGGGAGCGATCCCCGGCCAGGAATTGCGCCGCCGCGAGCCGCCCGAGCACCTCGGCCCGTTCCGCCGGATCGGCCACTTCGCGCGAGCGCGCATCCGCCTGAGCGAAGGCTGCCGCGCCATCGAGTCGCACCCGCGTCCGCGCCAGCCCCAACCAGGCCTGGCCCCCGGCGGCATATCCCGGCGCCATCAGCCGATCCACGAGTTCCGCACCCCAGGTCAACTGATCCCCGTTCAACGCCGTCCGCGCCAGCGCGAACACGGCTGCATCGCGCCCGGGCCCCGCGGGCAGGCGCCGGACGGCATCCCAGGCCGCACCGAAATCGTCGAGCGCCGCGTGCGCCAGCGCGAGGCGTGCCCCGACGTTCGCCCGCGCGTCCGTATTGGGCAGAGCCGCCAACTGCCGCGCCACATGATCCAGCGCTCCCAGCGCGTTGGCGCGCCGGCCCGCCAACGCATAACGCTCGGCCAGCGCGCAAATCGCCTGCAGCCGGTCCGCCGGATTACGCAGCCCCAGGACTTCGGCATTGGCCTTGCGGAACAGCGCATCGGCATCGTCGGGCCGGAGCCCCCGAGCCGCCTGCACGGCCAGCGCTGCCAGACCGGCGCCGCGTCCGGCGGCATCCGGCAACTGAGCTGCCAGCGCCAGACCGCGGTCAAAAGCCTCGTCAGCCCCCTTCCGGTCCCCCAACACGAAGCGGACATAGGCCAGCGTCGCGGCCGCATTCACTGCCGGCAGTCCAGTCACCCCGCTCGCAGCCCGTTCCTGCATTTCGGCGGCTACTGCCGCCGCCTTGCTCGCATCGCGCAGGGCCAGGAAATGCAGCGCCAGTTGCCCCAGCGCTTCGAGCGGATCGGTCGCAGCGCTTGCGTCCGCTATCATCGCCGCCCGCACCACGGCTGGATCGAGCGCGGAACGTGGCGGCTTGGCGACGACGCGCTCACCACCCTGAGCCGGCAGCGCCGTACCGGCCGCCGCAGCATCAGACAGCGCCGGGTCTGTCGCGACGGCCTTGGCACCGTTCAACGGCATCGCGATGACGGCCAGCGGATCGGCCGGCAGGCCCTGAGCCCCGGCCGCCAACGAAACCTCCGGATCGGCCGCCCCATCCCCCTGCATTGCGGTGACCAGTTCCATTCCGGGGTCAGCCGGAATGCCCCCGCCCACCGCCGGTGCCACCGTGTCGGCTGCCGCGAAGGCCTCGGCCGCATCCGCGCCCTGGTCGCCGAACCGGGCGGCGAGTTGCGATGCGCCGAGCCCGACCAGCAGTCCGGCCAACAGCAGCCCGCCCGCTGCGCCCGCCAGTCGGGCGCGACTGTTGATCACCGACGGTAAACCCAGCTCGCGGCAGACCTCGTCTTCGACCTGACGCGCCAGCGCCTGTCGCGCGATGCGTTCCGCTTCCTCCCGGGCCTCCGCCTCCTCGGCCTTCATCTTGGACAGCAGACGCTGGCGCAGGCGCTCGCGCTGCTTCTGCTCCTGCGTGTACTGCCCGTATTTCGCAAACACGATGTCGCAGGACGGACAGACCTCCGGCAAGGCCTCGCCCGGCTCGGTGGTGATCTCTGTCCCGCAGTTCGGGCAGACCAGGGTCTCGGACCGCGCCTTTTCTTCTTCCAGCGGGACCAATTCGAACTGATGAGTTCCCCGCGACGCCGGCTGATAGTTGCTGCGAATGCCGATACGGAACAGCGCTGCCTGCAGGGCCCTGGCTTCCTCTTCCAGAAGCTGTTGCCGCAGGATCACATTGGGCCGGTTCAACACGGCCTCGGCCTGCGGCAACTCGATGCCGAGCAGACGCGCCAGTCCGAGCGCCGCGAGTTCGCGAGCGTCTTCCTGCTCCGCAACGCCGAAATACAGCAAATCATAGCGCTGGGTTTTCATGGCTTTCCTTGCGGTCGTGACCGGATACGGATAGGAAGATAGCAGCCAGTCGCTGCATGGGGCGACGTGGATAGCAGCCGGCAACGGCAGAAGGCGGTGATGGTGAGTGGCGACTGCAGCTGCAGAGTCGCCGCGCGCGAATCCCGGCCCCCATCGCTTGCGTTCGGGCTGGGGACGACATCCAGCCGAATGGGTGACGAAAAGCGTCACTTCCTGACCCAGCCGGTCGATGGCCCCGGCCAGCAAAGTGCCGGACAAATCAAACCATCGGTGTCGATTGCGAAAGCGCTAGGCCAGTGGCCATGCGGCTTACAGCGTAGGGGAGGCGGACAAAACGTCGCTTGGCACGGTTCCTGAGTACCAAGGGCATGGGAGTACAAACACCCATTCAAACAAAATTCAACCGGAGACGACCATGAACGCACTATCCCAATTGAAACGCCCGCCGGTTACCTCCGGTCAACAGGGCTTCACCCTTATCGAATTGATGATCGTCGTAGCGATCGTCGGTATTTTGGCAGCCATCGCGATTCCTGCGTATCAGGATTATACGAAGCGTGCTCGAGTATCAGAAGCTCTCGGGTTCGCGGACATGGCCAAGAATGCAGTTGCGGAAACCTATCAGGCTACTGGAAGCTACCCTGCAGATAACGCTGCCGCCGGCCTGGCTGCTGCTACTGACCTGAAGGCAAACAACGTGACGTCAGTCACGGTAGCAGACGGTATAATCACTGTAGTGACAAAAGGTATCGATACAAACCTGGATGCAGGTAACATTAAACTTACGCCTGTTGATAATGGCGGCGGTATCGTTTGGAGTTGCGCTGTTAGCGACTCGACGTTGAATAAATTCGTACCGGCCAACTGCCGAGCTGGTGCGGCTGCTCCTCCAGCTGATCCGCCCGCAGGTGGTGGTACCTAACGTTTTGAAAAAACCCCTTAGTCCTTGAGTCTGGAACTGCAAAAAGGGCGGCCTTCTCAAAGAAGTCCGCCCTTTGCCTTAGCCGCGCACCGAAAACGGGCAGAAAACGGGGGTCGCGGTAGGGACGGAGATTACTCCCCGCCCCCCGCACAGATCCGTACGAGCGGAACTACCGCATACGGCTCCTGCCTCAGGTCATGACGCGAAGCCCACCGTCGGATACGGATGACGCTGCTTAACCGACGGGAAGTATTTCCGAACCAGCTTGTTACACCTCGACCAGTGCATCCGGTGCTTTTGACTGCGCCGCATCAGGGACTGCCGCCAGGCGCGGGTGACTTCCGCTCGGAAGCCGTCCAGGCGTTTGAGGTTGCCCGGCACCGCGTGGTAGTTGAAGTAGCCCCGCAGAACGCGGTGGAGCCAGGCTCCCTGCTCCGGTATCGGCGCGTGACGCAGCTCCTGCAAACGCGCCCGGATCGCCGCCAGAGTCGCCCGCATCCGTTTCTTGATGGTCAGGCGCCGGAGCGCGAATCGTCCTTTCCGGGTCTTACCGCAGACGTGCGTGAAGCCGAGGAAATCGAAGGTCCCCGGCTTGCTCAATCCTTGGTGCTTGCGATTCGAAGCCGCGAAACGGCCGAACTCGATCAGCCGCGTCTTGTCCGCATGCAGCTCCAGCCCGAAGTGCGCGAAGCGCTCCTGCAACGCGGCGAGGAATCGCCGCGCCTCGGCTTCGTGCTGGAATCCATACACACTATCGTCAGCGTAGCGGACCAGAATAACCTGACCGCGTGCGTTGCGTCGGCGCCACCGATGCGCCCAAAGATCGTGAACGTAGTGCAAGTAGATATTCGCCAATAGCGGCGAGATCACCGCACCCTGCGGGGTGCCTCGTTCCCCGGGCAACCGCTGTCCCTGTTCGTCGATGACGCCAACTTTGAGCCACTTGCGAATCAGGCGAAGTATGCGCTGGTCCGCAATGCGGTGCTCCAGGAAACGCAGCATCCACTCGTGCTCGAGGGTGTCGAAGAACGAGTGGATATCCACGTCAAGGACCCAGTTCACCGGTTTGGTGTCGATGGCGACATACAGCGCATCCAGCGCTTGGTGTTGGCTCCTGCCGGGTCGAAAGCCATAGGAGAACCCCAAGAAGTCCGTTTCGTAGATCGTGTTCAAGACGGTGACCACCGCTTGCTGCACGATCTTGTCTTCCAGCGCAGCAATGCCCAACGGGCGCATCCGACCGTCCGCCTTCGGGATGTAGACCCGCCGCGACGGGGTAGCTCGGTAGGCACCGGTGTGAATCCGCCGGTGCAAGTCGGGGATGTGGCTGTCGAGATCCTCCTCGTAGCCGGCCCAGGTCACCGCGTCCACCCCCGCCGCCGCGTCCCGGCGCAGCCGCTGAAAGCTTGCCTCCAGCAGCTCGGGCGTGATGTGGTGCAACAGTGCCGTGAACCGAGCCCGCCGATACCGGCGGGCCGCCTCGCGTACGCCGTCCAGACCCCTCGACACGCGACCCCGGCTCTGTGTCCGGTGCGTGGCTGTCTCTCCGGCGTTTCCCCCGGCTGCACCCCTTCCCTCCACCGCCTCCGCCGGGCAGTCCCCGTTGTTCGGCCGCTTCTCCGGTACGATGGGTGCATCCGACTTCTCGTCCGCGTCGATGGTGGGCTTACGGCTTGCCCTTCCCCACCCCACCCGGTCTCCGCCGGGTACGGACAAGATCTCCCAGGTCCCATGCAAAAGGCTTCCCGACATGCTCAGGGTCTTCGACCGCGCGGGATCGTCTGCGAACTTGCGATTAACGCCCGCAGCCGTCCTGCCTTCCGCCTGTCTGTACGGCGTCGGCATCCCGGAGTTGTGATTTCTCGGCTCAATGGCTGGCCTGTCGGTTTCCCCTGTCAACGCTTGGAGCTACGCCTCGCAGCCTAACCCCCATGACTCGGGGCCGAATCGAATCGCCACTTCTCTTCGTATCGAACTCGCATCGACTACCTCTTGCCAGGTTAGCTTGGCGCATCACAGACCACGGTTTCAAGGCGGAGAGGGAAAAAGCCAGCATAGTTCCGAATAGGAGTCGATAGGGTCAGCCCTTGACTTCACAGCACCTGCTCGTAAGCTCTCCAAGGGGCAAGAAAGGGGTCACCCATTAGCCAGCCGGAAACAACAGCCGAAGCCATACCCTGCCGATAACATCAGCATTTTCAGCGTTACCACCCACAGTCCTGACTCACATCCGCTTCGCGCCCGTTATTTCAGTACGTAGGCGTCGGATGAATCATCCGCACCGGTCACCCATCTGGATCAAGGCGCGGCGGTGAGTGGCCCCACCGTCTGCCCCTGGCGCCAGGCGCCCCAGAAAAATCTTGGTTCCATGCCGTGTCCAAGTCGTGTTCAGAGATCATGTGGTTCGGCCTCGCGGCCGTCCACCCCTCAGGTGGCTCACGGCATGGGCGAACGATGTCCATCCAGGGCTCACCGTGGCGTCCAATCAGGTTAGATGGTTATGCCAACCCTTTTAATGGGCTCGCCACGGTCGCCCAACTCAGGCAAACAGCTGGTGCGCATCGAACGGCACGTGATCGCGCAGCATGAAATAGGTCGCCCTGGCCAGCTTGTGGGCCACCGACCGGATGCCCACGATGCCATTGGTCTTGCGCTGCTTGCGGTCAAAAAAACGTTTGGCCAAGGGCTGGTAACGGACCGCGAAATGGGCGGCCTCGGTAAAGGCCCACGACAGATATTTGTTGCCGCTCTTGGCGTTGCCTTCCCCTTTCTTCTTGCCATTGCTGACTTTCTCGCTCCGCACGCAGCCGCAATAGGAGGCGTAGTGACCGACGCCGGGAGAGCGACCAATATCGCCGGTCTCCAGCGCGATGGTCATGCCCAGAATGGCGCCGACACCTGGGATCGTGGTCAAGAGCTGGGAGTCCCGCCGCGGTCGGACCACTTGCAACAACACCTCTTCCAGCAATGTCAGTTGGTCGTGGATGGCACGATAGACCAGGACCGCGCTCTGCGCCGACAGCCGCTGGGCGGCGCCCGGCAGGTCCACCACGAAATCCGCTTGCTTGAGCCGACGCGTGGCGATCCGCTCGTCCGTCTCCCGCCAGATCTGGCTCTGCACGCTGATCAGTTGCGTGCTCGCCGCCTGCACCAACTGCATCCGGCGCCGTAAAAGGTCGCGAGTGGCGCGCTGCTCCTTCGGGTAGATGTACCCGGTCGGCAAGATGCCCAACCGCATCAAGTGCGCCAGCCAGTAAGCGTCGTAACGGTCGTCCGTGTACTTCAACCCGACATACTGCTGCACTGCGGTCGTATTCACGAGTCGCATCGGATAGCCGGCTTCCTGCAGGCCGTCGACCAGCCAGTACCAGTTGAAGGTCGATTCCACCGCGACGCCCGCCAGTTCCGAGCGATATGGCTCCAGTGTCTGCAACGTCAGTGTCACATCGTTCCCCAAACGCCGCTCCAGAATCCGGCGGTCTTCCTCGTCGATTACCACTACCACGTGGTTGTTGGAATGCAGATCGATACCACAGTAAAGTGCCATGACAGCCTCCTCACGTTCTCTCGTTTGCCAGGTCACTGGTACCACTGACCCGAGGAGGCTGGCTAGAGGATTATCAGGTTACTTTTCCACACCATCTCTCGCCGGTCCTGACCGCCCCTGTGGAACATTTCTGGCGCGTCGGCCGCCCATCGCCTCGATCTCCTGCTGAAACTCGCTTGATCCGAATGCGCATTCCCTCTTGTTGTAGGAGCCGAGCCCTCTCGGCGAATCAGCAATGATCAGGGCAGTGGTCAGTTCGCCCAGGGGGCTGGGCTCCTACATGCGGGGCAGCGGGTCATTTGTAGGTACCGGGCTCTCTCGGCGAATACGCGCCGATCGGGGGCGCTGGTTCGTTCGCGCGGAGGGCCGGGCTCCTACAGGCGGGGGATCAGGTCATTTGTAGGAGCGGAGCCCCCTCGGCGAATATGCGCCGATCGGGGGCGGTGGTCTGTTCGCCCGGAGGGCTGGGCTCCTACATGCGGGGCAGCGGGTCATTTGTAGGCGCCGGGCCCTCTCGGGCGAATACGCGCCGATCGGAGGCGGTGGCCTGTTCGCCCGGAGGGCTGGGCTCCTAAAGGCGGGGCATCAGGTCATTTGTGGGAGCCGAGCCCTCTCGGCGAATAGGCGCCCGATCAGGGGCAGTGGTTCTTTCGCCCAGGGGGCTGGGTGCCTGGCAGCACTCCACGGAGGGCCCGGAATGCGAAATAATGGCGCCGCGATTGCGCTCGGGGAACGTGTCGCAGGCCATGGTGGCCAATTTCAACGATCCATTTCAGAGGAGATGCGTCATGAGCGTCATCGGTCGAAGCGTTTTTGGTGCCTGCCTGCTCAGCCTGTTGGCAGGCTGTGCGGGTAGCTCGGTCACTTCGCATCAGAATTATGCGAGCTCCAAACGGCCGCGGCCGGATCACATCCTCGTCTACGACTTCGGGGCAACCCCTGACGACATCGACGCCGGATCGAGCCTGCAGGGCAAAGTCAGTAGCCATGGCACACCACAGACCTCCGAGCAGGTGGCCGCGGGCCGCAAACTGGGTGCCGAAGTCGCCGAGGAGTTGGTCGCGGAGATCCGCAAGATGGGCCTGCCGGCCGTCCGAGGCACGGGTGGTCCCAAACCCGTCGTCGGTGACCTGGTCATCAAGGGCTATTTCCTTTCGGTCGATCAGGGAAGCGCCGAAAAGCGCGTTCTCGTCGGATTCGGCAAGGGCGCCGCGGAACTGAAAGCGGCCGTCGAGGGTTACGAAGTGACACCAACGGGATTACGCCTGTTCAGCCGCAGCGCCACCGACTCCAGCGGCGGCAAGAAACCCGGGCTGCTGGTCGGGGCTGCTACCTTGGCAGCTACCGGGAATCCGGTAGGCCTTATCGTCAGCGGCGCATCGAAGGCAATGGGGGAAGCCAAAGGCTCCGAGACGATCGATGGCCAGGCCAAGAAGACCGCCGACGACCTCGCCGAGGCCATGAAGGAAGAATTCAGGAAATTGGGCTGGATCTGACGGACCGGGGCACTCCGGCACCCCGGAATCGCCCCGCCGGGATAAATCCCGACCGACTCGAACGTAACCGACTAGGCCAAGTGGGATCGCCCAGGGGGCCAAGCTCCTACAGGGTAGGGCGTCGGTTATTTTGTAGGAGCCGAGCCCTCTCGGCGAACGCGCGGTGATCAGGGCGGTGGTCTGTTCGCCCGGAGGGCCGGGCTCCTACAGGGTGCGGTCCGGCCGCTCCTGCCGCACCGACACCAAGACCGTGTCGGGATAAATTCCGACCTACAAAACGTGCGCCCGTAGGTCGCGTTTCGACCCGACATCACCGCCACACCGTATCGCAGATCGGGATAAATCCCGACCTACTCGACCGTGACCGATTTGGCCAGATTGCGCGGCTGGTCGACATCAGTCCCCTTGATCAGGGCGACGTGGTAGGCGAGCAACTGCAATGGAATCGTGTAGATGATGGGCGCCAGCACGTCGTTGACCTCGGCGACGCGCAGCAACTTGACGCCGGCCATGCTCTCGAGCGGCGCGTTGACGTCCGCGAACACGTAGAGCTCGCCGCCGCGCGCCTGGACTTCCTGCAGGTTCGACTTGAGCTTTTCCAGCAGCTCGTTGTTCGGCGCTACCGCGATCACCGGCATCTGGTCGTCGATCAGCGCCAGCGGTCCGTGCTTGAGCTCCCCGGCCGGGTAGGCCTCGGCGTGAATGTATGAGATTTCCTTGAGCTTCAGCGCGCCTTCCATCGCAACCGGGTAGTGCATGCCGCGGCCCAGGTACAGCGCGTCCTTCTTGTCGCCGAAATTCTCGGCCCACTTGACGATCTCGGGCTCCAGCCGCAACACCTGTTCGATCTGCGAGGGCAGCCGGTGCAGCTCTCGCACGATCGCGACTTCCCGTTCCTTGCCGATCCCGTTCCGCTTGCCAATCGCAATCACCAGCAGCAGCAGCGCGGTCAACTGGGTCGTGAAGGCTTTGGTGGAGGCAACGCCGATCTCGGGACCAGCGCGGGTCATCAGTGCCAGCTCGGATTCGCGTACCAGCGAACTCTCCGGCACATTGCAGATCGCCAGGGTGTGCGTGTAACCGATAAGCTTCGCCTGCTTCAGCGCTGCCAGCGTATCGGCGGTCTCGCCCGACTGCGAGATGGTCACGAACAGCGTGCCCGGCTGCACGACGTGCCTGCGGTACCGGAATTCGCTGGCGACCTCGACCTGGCAGGGCACGCCGGCGATTTCCTCCATCCAGTAACGCGCCACCATCCCGGCATGGTAACTGGTGCCGCAGGCGACGATCTGTACGTTCCGGACCTGATCGAAGATGGCAGCCGCGGTGTCGCCAAAGGCGTCGTCGAGCAGGCGCTCGCCCTGGTAGCGCCCGTCCAGCGTCTTTTCGACGGCGATGGCCTGCTCGTGAATCTCCTTCTGCATGTAATGGCGGTACTCGCCCCGCTCGACGGCATCGGCCGCGATCCGGGTCTCGTGCACCGGCCGCTCGACGGCATTCCCGGCCGCATCGTAAATCTCGACGCCGTCCGTGGTCAGCACGGCGGTGTCGCCGTCCTCCAGGAACAGGAAGCGCTGGGTTTCGGCGACCAAGGCGAACACGTCCGAAGCGATGTAGTTCTCGCTGTCGCCGAGGCCGACCACGAGCGGGCTGCCCTGGCGGGCGGCGACCAGCTCGCGCGGATGGGCGCTGCTGATCACGCCGATCGCAAAAGCGCCGCGCAGTACGCCGCAGGTCGCCTGCACGGCTTTCAGTAGCGGCAGGCCCTGCTCCAGAAAGACATCGATCTGATGCGCGATGACTTCGGTGTCGGTCTCCGAAGTGAACTCGTAACCCTTGGCTTGCAGGTCGCCGCGCAGATCTTCGTAGTTCTCGACGATCCCGTTGTGGACCACGGCCACGCGCTCGCGGCACACGTGCGGATGCGCGTTGCGCTCGGACGGCACGCCGTGCGTGGCCCAGCGCGTGTGTGCGATGCCGATCCTGCCAACCAATGGCGCCTGCTGCAGCGCAGCTTCGAGTTCCAGGATCTTGCCGATGCGGCGAGTCCGCAGCAGCGTGTGGTCCTGGTCCAATACCGCGATCCCGGCGGAGTCATAGCCTCGATACTCGAGACGCTTCAGCCCTTCCAGCAGGACGGGCGTCACCGTCCGGTGCGCGATCGCGCCGACTATGCCGCACATGCTATTTCTTCTCCTTTTTGACCGGGCGCTGCCAACCGTCGATGCTCAGCTGTTTGGACCGGCTCAGCGTCAGCGTGTCCTCGGGCGTGTCCTTGGTAATCGTGGAACCCGCGCCGATCGTGGCATTGCGGCCTACCCGCACCGGAGCGACGAGTTGCGTGTCGGAGCCGATGAAGGCACCGTCCTCAATGATCGTCTGGAACTTGTTGGCGCCGTCGTAATTGCAGGTGATGGTGCCGGCGCCGATGTTGACGCGCTGGCCGACCACTGTGTCCCCTACGTAGCTCAGATGGTTGATCTTGGAGCCGCTCGCGACCGTCGAGTTCTTCACCTCGACGAAATTGCCGATGTGCACATGATCGGCGAGGCGCGTTTCCGGCCGAATGCGGGCAAAGGGGCCGATCCGGCTGCCGTTGCCGATCTCGGCATTTTCCAGATAGCAGTTCGGCAGGATCTGCACGTCGTCGCCCAGCACGCAGTCCTTCAGGTAGACGTTCGCGCCGATCTTCACACGATGACCAAGCCGAACGCAGCCTTCCAGCACGACGTTGACGTCGATTTCGATCTCCTGCCCTTCGACCGCGACGGTGCCCCGGACATCGAAGCGGGCCGGGTCCAGCAGGGTGACGCCCTGGTCCATCACGCTCTGCGCCTGCCGGCCCTGAAAGACCCGCTCGGCTACCGCCAACTGGGACTGGGTATTGATGCCGAGCACCTCGTTCGGCTCGCGCGCCTGGCTGACCGCGATCTCGTGACCCTCGGCGGCGGCCATACCGATGATATCGGTCAGATAATATTCGCCTTTGGCATTCCCGTTATCGAGCCGGGCGAGCCACTCGCGCAACGCGCGGCCCCGGCATGCGAGTATGCCGGTGTTCACTTCCCGAATCCGCCGTTCGTCGGGCGTCGCATCGCGCTCTTCGACGATGCGCAGCACCCGCCCGTGCGCGTCCCGGACGATGCGCCCGTACCCGGTCGGGTCATCGACCTGCATGGTCAGCAGCGCCAAGGTCGCGTTCCCCGCTCCGGCGATCAGTTCCTGGACGGTTTCGCGGCGCAGCAGCGGCACATCACCGTAAAGGATCAACACGAGCCGGTCGTCGGCAAAGTGCGGCATGGCCTGCTGGACCGCATGGCCGGTGCCGAGCTGCGGCGACTGCAGGATCCAGGTCGCCTCGAAACCCGGGCAGGACTCCGGAATCCGCTCACCGCCATGACCGTAGACGATGAATACGGCCTCGGCGCCGAGCCCCTGCGCGAGTTCGTAGACATGTCCCAGCAGAGGCTTTCCGCCTATCGGGTGCAGCACCTTGGGCCGCGCCGAACGCATGCGCGTTCCCTGGCCGGCCGCGAGAATCACGGTTTGAAAAGTCATGGCAACAACAGTGAAGTCGGGGATGAACGATCCGTGTAGCGCAGCCACATGCTAGCAAAAAAAAACCCGGCGGGCGGGAGTCCGGTACGACTCCTGCAACCACCGGGTCCTTGTCTCGGGCGGAATCGCCCGGCCGTCAGCGGCCTTTGCGGAGCTTCTCGATGCTCCGCAGCTGCGCCATCGCTTCGAGCAGCTGGGCCTGGGCCTTGGCGTAATCGATACGGCCCGACTTGTCCTGCAGCATCTCCTCGGCGCGTTTCTTCGCCTCGATCGCGGCCGCCTCGTCCAGGTCCTTGGCACGGATCGCGGTATCGGCCAGGATGGTCACGATATGCGGCTGCACTTCGAGCATGCCGCCCGAGATGTAGAACGGCTGAGTGTCCTGGGCATTGACCTTGACCCGTACTTCGCCGGGCTTCAGGCGGGTCAGGAACGGGGCGTGGCGTGCGGCAATGCCGACCTCGCCCATTTCCGCCGGGGCCACGACCAGCTCGGCCTGTCCCGAGAAGATCTCCCGTTCGGCGCTCACGATATCGACGTGAATCGTCATGGCCATGTCGTTGTTCCTCCGCAGCCCTTACGCAGCGAGCTTCTTCGCTTTCTCGAGCGCTTCGTCGATCGTGCCGACCATGTAGAAGGCCTGCTCGGGAAGATCGTCGTACTCGCCGTCGATGATGCCCTTGAAGCCGGCGATGGTGTCCTTCAGCGACACGTACTTGCCCGGGCTGCCGGTGAAGACTTCGGCGACGAAGAACGGCTGCGACAGGAAGCGCTGGATCTTACGCGCCCGCGACACGGTCAGCTTGTCCTCTTCGGACAGCTCGTCCATGCCGAGGATCGCGATGATGTCACGCAGTTCCTTATAGCGCTGCAGGGTGCTCTGCACCTTGCGCGTCACGGTGTAGTGTTCCTGGCCGATCACCAGCGGGTCGAGCTGGCGGCTGGTCGAATCGAGCGGGTCGACGGCCGGGTAGATGCCCAGCTCGGCGATCTGACGCGACAACACGACGGTCGCGTCCAAGTGCGCGAAGGTCGTTGCCGGCGACGGGTCGGTCAAGTCGTCGGCCGGGACGTAGACGGCCTGGATCGACGTGATCGAGCCGGTCTTGGTCGACGTGATGCGCTCCTGCAGGATACCCATTTCCTCGGCCAGGTTCGGCTGGTAGCCGACGGCGGACGGCATGCGGCCCAGCAGCGCGGACACCTCGGTACCGGCCAGCGTGTAGCGGTAGATGTTGTCGATGAACAGCAGCACGTCGCGGCCTTCCTCGCGGAAGAACTCGGCCATCGTCAGGCCGGTCAGCGCGACGCGAAGACGGTTGCCCGGCGGCTCGTTCATCTGGCCGTAGACCAGCGACACCTTGTCGAGAACGTTCGAATCCTTCATTTCGTGGTAAAAGTCGTTCCCTTCGCGGGTACGCTCACCGACGCCGGCAAATACCGAGAAGCCGCTGTGCTCGATGGCGATGTTCCGGATCAGCTCCATCATGTTGACGGTCTTGCCCACGCCGGCGCCACCGAACAGGCCAACCTTGCCGCCTTTCGCGAACGGGCAGATGAGGTCGATGACCTTGATGCCGGTTTCCAGCAGCTCGTTGGCCGCCGACTGCTCTTCGAAGCTCGGCGCCTTGCGGTGGATGGCCCAGCGGGCCTGCTCACCGATCGGGCCCTTCTCGTCGATGGGATCGCCGAGCACGTTCATGATGCGGCCCAGCGTCGCCTGACCGACCGGCACCGAGATCGGCGCACCGGTGTTCGTGACCTCGAGGCTGCGCTTCAGACCGTCGGTGGTGCCCATCGCGATCGTTCGAACGATGCCGTCGCCCAGCTGCTGCTGCACTTCCAGCACGATCGGCTGGCCCTGCACCTGCAACGCGTCGTATACCTTCGGCAGTGACTCGCGGGGAAACTCGACGTCCACGACGGCACCGATGATCTGGACGATTTTGCCCGTACTCATTCGCTATTCCTCTTCCCGATTCGGGTCTTAAAGTTTTGCTTAAACTGCCGCGGCGCCGCCGACGATTTCGGCGATTTCCTGCGTGATGGCTGCCTGCCGCGCCTTGTTGTAGATCAGCTGCAGCTCCTTGATCAGCTTGCCGGCGTTGTCGGAGGCGCTCTTCATGGCCACCATCCGGGCCGACTGCTCGCAGGCGTTGTTCTCGACCAGTCCCTGGAAGACGAGCGACTCGATGTACCGGATCATCAGGTCGTCGAGCACTTCCTTGGCATCCGGCTCGTAGATGTAGTCCCAGTGGCCCTTCAATTCTTCGCCGAGTTCCTCGGCACGGATCGGGATCAGCTGGTCCACGCTGGGGCGCTGCGTCATCGTGTTGACGAATTCGTTGTAGACGACGTGCAGTTCGTCGAGCCGACCCTCGTTGTACTCGTCGAGCATCGCCTTGATGACGCCGATGATGCTCTCCAGGTGCGGAGCGTCGCCGAGGCGCGAGACCTGCGCGACGACATTCGCACCGATGCCGTTGAAGAAGCCGGCGGCCTTCTGGCCGATGGTCGCGACGCGCATCTCGCAACCCGCCTCGGACCAGGTCTTCATGCGCTTCAGCAACATGCGGAACAGGTTCGAGTTCAGGCCGCCGCACAGACCGCGGTCGGACGAGATCACGATCAGCCCGACCGTCTTGACCGGGCGCTCGAGCATGAAAGCATGCTTGTATTCCGGATTCGCGTGCGCCAGATGCTTGATGATCCGGCCGATCTTCTTGGAATACGGACGCGTCGCCTGCATGCGGTCCTGCGTCTTGCGCATCTTGCTGGCGGCCACCATCTCCATCGCACGCGTGATCTTCTGCGTGTTGCGGATGCTGCCGATCTTCGTGCGGATTTCTTTGCCGACGGCCATGCGCGCTTACCTCACCAGGCGTGCGATTCTTTGAACTTCGTCACCGCCGCCTTCAGGTCCTTCTGAATCGCGTCGCTGTAGTCGCCGCTCTCGTTGATCTTGTCCATCAACTTGGCCTGGCTGGTCTTCATGTAGTTCTGCAGCGCGTCCTCGAAATCGCGGACCTTGTTGACGTCGATGTCGTCGAGGTAGCCTTCGTTGACCGCGAACAGGGACACCGCCATCTGCGCGACGCTCATCGGCGCATACTGGTTCTGCTTCATCAGCTCGGTCACGCGCTGTCCGCGTTCGATCTGCTTGCGGGTCGCTTCGTCGAGGTCGGAGGCGAACTGCGCGAAGGCCGCGAGTTCGCGGAACTGCGCCAGGTCGAGACGGATACCGCCGCCGAGCTTCTTGACAACCTTGGTCTGCGCGGCGCCGCCGACGCGGGATACCGACAGACCGGCGTTCACGGCGGGGCGGACACCGGCATTGAACAGGTTCGTTTCGAGGAAGATCTGGCCGTCGGTGATCGAGATCACGTTGGTCGGAACGAAGGCGGAAACGTCGCCGGCCTGGGTTTCGATGATCGGCAGTGCCGTCAGCGAGCCCGTTTTGCCGGTTACTGCACCGTTCGTCAGCTTCTCGACTTCCTCGACATTGATCCGGGACGCGCGCTCCAGGAGCCGCGAATGCAGATAGAAGATGTCGCCGGGATAGGCTTCGCGGCCAGGCGGACGGCGGAGCAGCAGCGAGATCTGGCGGTAAGCCCAGGCCTGCTTTGTCAGATCGTCATAGATGATCAGCGCGTCTTCACCGCGGTCACGGAAGTACTCGCCCATCGCGCAGCCGGAATAGGCTGCGATGAACTGCATGGCAGCCGAATCGGACGCCGAAGCGTTCACGATGATGGTGTGCTCCATCGCACCGTGCTCTTGCAGCTTGCGGACCACGTTGGCGACCGACGACTGCTTCTGGCCGATGGCCACATAGATGCACTTAACCCCGGTGCCCTTCTGGTTGATGATCGTGTCGATCGCGATCGCGGTCTTGCCGGTCTGGCGGTCGCCGATGATCAACTCACGCTGGCCGCGGCCAATCGGGATCATCGAGTCGATGGCTTTCAACCCGGTCTGCAGCGGCTGGCTGACCGACTGCCGGCTGATGACACCCGGTGCGATTTTCTCGATCGGCGACATCGCAGCCGCCGCGATCGGGCCCTGGCCGTCGATGGCATTGCCGAGGGCGTCGACGACGCGGCCCAGCAGCGCTTCGCCGACCGGAACTTCGAGAATGCGGCCGGTGCACTTGACGGTGTCGCCCTCGGTCAGGTGCTCGTAGGCACCGAGGACCACCGCACCGACCGAATCGCGCTCCAGGTTCAAGGCCACGCCGAAGGTATTGCCCGGGAACTCGACCATCTCACCCTGCATCACGTCCGCGAGACCATGAATGCGGACGATGCCGTCGGTCAGGCTGACGATGCTGCCCTCGGTCCGGGCTTCGACACCGAGGTCGAAATTCGCGATCTTGCTTTTGATCAGTTCGCTGATTTCAGAAGGATTGAGTTGCATGTTTCATTCTCACTCTAATTCCACAGGGTCTTTTCCAGCCGCTGCAGCTGGCCGCGCACCGAACCATCGATGACGCGGTCTCCGGCGCGAATAACGACACCGCCGATCAGCGATGCGTCTTGATGTACGGTCAGTCGGGCTTGCCGCTTCAGCAGCTTTTCGACGAGTCCGGCGATGTCCTGCTCTTCTTCCGCGTCGAGCGGAAAAGCCGTGGCCACCGAGACGTCGATATACCCCTCGTCTTCCGCCCGATAGTGGGAAAATAGGGTGCGAATGGAAGGCATCAGTCCCAGCCGGTGGTTGTGCACCAACAGTCGGACGAAGTTCTTGCCATCGTCAGTCAGGTGATCCTGGCCGAGATCGAAGAAGGCGGACAGGAAACGCTCCTTGTCGGCTTGCGGATTGCTCGCCGCCTGCTGCAGCTGCGCATCCGCGAGCGCGGTTTCGAGAAACTGCAACATGGTTTCCCACTGCCCCGTGGAACCCGTTTCCTTCGCGCGCTGATAGGCCGCAACCGCATACGGTCGGGCCAGCGTCATCAGTTCACTCATCGATCATCAGCCCAGTTGTTTCTTCAGATCTTGCAGAACTTCCTTGTGCTTGTTCTGGTCGACCTCGGTCTTCAGGATCTGCTCGGCGGCAGCAATCGCCAGCGTCGAGACCTGTTTCCGCAAGCCCTCCTTGGCTGCTTGGACTTCACGGTCGGTCTCCGCCTTCGCGGCAGCGACGATCCGCTCGCCTTCCTGCTTGGCGGCATCCTTCGATTCATCCACGAGGTCGTTGGCGCGCTTCTGGGCGAGATTGACGATCTCGGCCGCCTGATCCTTAGCTTCCTTCAGCAACACCTTTGCGCGCTTCTCGGCATTCTCGAGATCCTGCTTTCCCTTGTCGGCAGCGGCGAGCCCTTCGGCAATTTTCTTCTTCCGCTCCTCTAAAGCCTGCATCAAGGGGGGCCAGACGTACTTCATGGTGAACAGCACCAGAAGTGCAAACGTGATCATTTGCCCGAGCAGGGTGGCGTTGATACTCACAGCGCTTTCCTCATGCGTGAAGACGTGAAATGGACGACGCGCTCAGACCGCTTATTTGATAAACGGGTTGGCGAACGTGAAGAACAGCGCAAGACCGACACCGATCATGGTCACCGCGTCGAGCAGACCCGCGACGATGAACATCTTCACCTGCAGCATCGGCACCATTTCCGGCTGCCGTGCAGCGCCTTCCAGGAACTTCCCGCCCAGGAGACCAAAGCCGATAGCGGTCCCCATTGCACCCATACCGAGGATCAGCCCCACGGCGATCGCGGTCATGCCAGATACAGATTCCATAAGTCCTCCGATAGTCGAACGGTTTGAGAGAAAATGGCTCAGTGGTCTTCGTGTGCCAGACTGAGGTACACGATCGTCAACACCATGAAGATGAATGCCTGCAGGGTGATGATCAGGATGTGAAAGATCGCCCATGGCAGGCTCAGCGCAGGCTGTATGTACCACGGCAACAACGCGATCAGGATGAAGATGAGTTCGCCGGCGTACATGTTGCCGAAGAGTCGCAGGCCGAGCGAGATGGGCTTCGCGATTTCCTCGACCAGCTTCAGCAACAGATTGAATGGAATCATCCACGGCCCGAATGGCGTGAGCAGCATTTCCTTGGCGAAGCCAATCGGCCCCTTGACCTTGATGCTGTAGAAGATGATCAGCGCGAACACGGAGATCGACATCGCGAAGGTCGCGTTAAGGTCCGTGCTGGGCACGACGCGCAGGTAGCTGAGCCCGACTGCCTTGCCGATGCTCGGCAGCAGGTCGACGGGGATCAGGTCCATGAAATTCATCAGCCAGACCCAGACGAAGATGGACAGGGCCAGCGGCGCAATCAGCGCGCTACGGCCGTGAAAGCTGTCCTTTACCTGGGTATCGACGAACTCGACCAGCATTTCGGCGAAATTCTGCAGCGGGCCGGGGACGCCGCTGGTCGCCTTCTCCGCGGCTTTCATGAACAGAACCAGAAACACGGCGCCGAGTACGACGGAGAAGAAAAGCGTATCGAGATGGAGAGTCCAGAAACCCTCACCGGTCGCCAGCGGCGTCAGGTGGTGAATGATGTAGCCGGTTGCACCCTCGGGACTGTGTGCCTCTGTCGCCATGCTTGATTCTCAGCTGTCGGTATCCGAAAAAAGGAGGGCGGCCCAAAATGCACCCTGCACCGCGATGAAGGCGGTGAACAGCGGTGCATAACGCACATCGGGCAATTGGAACACCAGGAAAAAGAGAACGGCCGTCATCGCCATCTTACTGGCTTCGCCGGCGTAGAAGGCCCTCACGATCTCCTGCGCGGATCGGCTCGCCGCCGATTTTCCGAACCGCAGCGCGAACACCGCATTCGGCACGAATCCAATCAGGCCGCCGATCAGCGCCGAACGCCCTGCGGGCCAGCCGGCCAGGGCTGTCGACAGCGATACGGAGAAAGCGATGATTCCAATCTGCCAGTGCAGGACGCGTCGGACGGCCGCGAACACTTACGGTCCTCCGAGGTCGGCGCCTCCACTCAAAACCCCGCGGAGTCTATCAGCGGGGTTGCGGGAAATCAACGACGAAGCTAGCGCTCAAGCCGGTCCAGAATCCCCTGCAGATGCTCCAGACTGGCGTAGTTGATGATCAGCTTACCGGTCCCTTTGCGGCCCTGCTGGAGCTGCACATGGGCGCCGAAAGTCTCGCCAAGCCGGTTCATCAGCGCAGTGATGTCCGGATCCGGGCGTCGCGCGACGGGCTGCGACGGCGGCGCGGAAAGCAGCCGCCGGACCAGTGTTTCCGTAGCGCGCACAGTTAATTGCTTCGACGCAACACGCTGCGCAACCGGCGCCTGCTGTTCGAAGGGCAGCGCGAGGATGGCTCGGGCGTGGCCCATTTCGAGACTGCCGGCGCTCAGCAGCAGCTTCACCTCGGGGTGCAGTTCGTTGAGACGCAGCAGGTTGGTCACGGTGGCGCGCGACCTTCCGACCGCATCGGCGATCTGCTGGTGGGTCAGGTCGAACTCCTCCGACAGGCGACGGAGCGCCTCCGCTTCTTCGAGCGGGTTTAGGTCTTCCCGTTGAATGTTCTCGATCAGCGCGATGGCCATCGCACTCTGGTCGGGGACATCGCGGATGATGACCGGGATGTCCCGCAGACCGGCTAGCTGGGCGGCACGCCAGCGGCGCTCGCCGGCGATGATCTCGTAGTCGAAGGTCCCGCTGGCGCGAACCAGAACAGGCTGGACCACGCCCTGGGCACTGATCGAATCGGCCAGTTCCTGCAGGCGCGCCGGATCGAAGTCCTTGCGCGGCTGGTACGGACTGGCGCGGAGCGCTTCGACCGGCACCACACGCAAGGTTTCGCCGGCCACAGGCTGTGTTTCGGCGGGCCCAAGCAAAGCGTCCAGGCCGCGACCCAATCCACGTTTTTTGGTTGTCATCAGGTTCACGAGGCGAGGGAAACGGCGGGTTTGTTGCGGCGAACCAGTTCGCCGGCCAGGGACAGGTAGGCGGTGGCGCCCTTCGAGCTCTTGTCGTAGAGCATGATCGGCAAACCGTGACTCGGCGCCTCGGCCAACCGGATCGTACGCGGGATCACGGTGCGGAACACCGCATCGGCGAAATGCTGCGTCAACTGGTCGGACACCTCTTTGGCAAGGTTGCTCCGCGCGTCGTACATCGTGCGCAGCAGGCCTTCGATGCGCAGCCGGGGATTCACGCTTTCGCGCACGTTCCGCAGCGTGTCCATCAGGTCCGACAAGCCCTCCAGCGCGTAATACTCACACTGCATCGGGATCAGCACGCTGTCCGCCGCCACTAGGGCGTTCACCGTCAGGATGTTCAGCGCCGGCGGACAATCGATCAGCACGAAATCGTAGCGGTCCCGGGCCGCTTCGAGCACATTCGACAGCACCCGGTCGCGAGATGCCTTCTCGAGCAGCTGGACCTGAGCGGCCGCGAGATCGGCGTTGGCAGGGAGCAATTCCAGATTGAAGGCCTGCAGCTTGACCACGGCCGCGTCGAAGGCCGACTCACCGATCAGCACCTCGTACACCGAGGCCTCGAGCGCCTTCTTGTCGACGCCCAGCCCCATCGTGGTGTTGCCCTGCGGGTCCAGATCGATCAGCAGCACCTTCTTCTTCGTGGCGGCAAGGCTGGCGGCGAGATTGATGCTCGTCGTGGTCTTGCCGACGCCGCCCTTCTGGTTCGCCACCGCAATGATCTTTGCCATACGTGATTGTTTCATTTGCGCTTCGGTGGAAAACTCGAGCCGTGAATCGCCCTGATCGGCCCCATCCGTGAAAGATCCGGCAAGCCGTCGAGAGTAAGGCCGGACGACGAAGCTGTCCAGCGCACCGGCGAACGACCGCCTCCGATGGGCGTAACCGTTCACGCCCCCCCTCGCGGGAGCGGTCCGGGAAGCCGAGACACGCCGTGAATCCGTCCCTGGAGGCTCGGCTGCGGGTTCCCGCCCGCAGCCGGTCTCGCCCTCCCGGCCCGCTCCCACTACCCAACAAGGCAGCAGGATGAATGGTTACCCGATGGGCGGCGCACGATTATAGACCGGGATCGGACCTGCCGCCGCGCGACGTGACGCACGCTCAGCCGCAACCGATAATTACGGTTCCGCACGGCCGCGCCGATCAGGCCGTGGCGCCGGCCTGCCGCAACGTCTTCGACCAGCCAGAGAAAAACATGCCCTTTCGCTACCGTCGCTTCTACGACATTTCCGTTAGCGAGCGCATCCTGAACAGCGCGTTTCTACTGACGATCGGTATCGGCTATGCGTTCGCGCTCGCGAACCTCTACTACACCCATCAGGCCCGCGACGGCCGGCGGGGCCTGTCGGTTCAGGACGTCATGATCGCTTACCACGGCTCGACCCATCGGACCCGGCTGGAGGTCGCCATCAACGGCATCATGGAACCGAACCTGAAATACAAGAGTGACAAGGAAGTGATCGTCAAATGGATCCATTCCGGAGCCGGCGAAGCCGAGTATCACGCGTTGATCGCCCCCATCCTGAACCGTGACTGCGTGGTGTGTCATACACCGGCCATCAACCCCAACCTCCCCGACCTGACGCGCTATGCCGGCGTGTCGGAGGTCGCGGCAAAATCGAGCGGGGCAACGCTGCCCGCGCTGATTCGCGTATCGCACATCCACCTGTTCGGCATTGCATTCATCCTGTATTTCATTGGCCGCATCTTCATCCTTGCGGAAATGAACGTGACCGTGAAACGAATCACCGTCGCGATTCCGTTCGTGGCAATGCTGCTGGACGTCGCGGCCTGGTATATCACCAAGTCGATCCCGGGCTTTGCCTACGTCGTCGTCGCAGCAGGTGCGCTGATGGGCATCTCCATGGGCGCGCAGATCCTGGTAAGCCTCTATCAGATGTGGTTCCACCGCGTGCACCCGATCCCCGCCGGGGCCCCCGCCGGAACGCGGGCCCGAGCGTGTTGCGGCATTCTGGCCGAACTCGGCTACGAACTGACCGAACTGCCCGAGGGCTGGGAGTTGCGCGACCCGGACGGCGCCCGCTGCCGCCTTGGCACGCTTGAGGAGTTGGAGACGGTCTGCCGCGGGCTGGAACTCAAGCATCAGCAGAGCTATTGAGCTCGGCCGTCGGAGGTGGTGGCAAACCTGACACGACGCGCTTCATTCACTATGTCGCGACGTCAAGTAGGTTGCTGTCTGGGAATTTGCGAGCGAACTTGCGACCAGGGTGTCGTGGGGTTTGGGCCAATGCCGTTAAGTTAAGCGCTTGTGATAAAATATCGGTGTAACTTTTTGAAAGAAAAGGGTAAACTGATGCTCGATTCTGAGGAAGGTCCATGCCGCAATCCTCGCTCGGCTGCTCCGCGCCCCCTCTTTCATCGCCGCCCATCGTACCGACGACCGGGCCTTCACCCGTCAACGCATCCTCACCTTTCCGGTCCTCGTCAGCTTCCTGCTGTGCGCCTTCAAGGGCGGACTGCAGACGCTGCTGGATGAACTCTTCGCCACGCTCGATGCCGCAGCCGTGCGCGCCGTGACTAAGAGCGCGCTATCGCAAGCCCGACAGAAGCTGAAGGCCACCGTCTTCGAGGCGCTGAACGAGCGGCTACTGTGCTCGTTGGCCGCGTTGCAACCTGAACCCCGCTGGCAGGGGCTGCGCCTCGTCGCCACCGATTCGACCACCCTGCGCCTGCCGAACTGGTAGGAAAATCAGGATGAGTTTGACGTGCAGCACGACACCGCCGGCCAGCCCTATGTCCTGGCCCGCGCGTTGGGTCTGTACGCTACCGACGCCCGACTCATGCTCAAGGCCACCCTGGCGCCTTACCTCACCGGGGAACGGGCGTTGTTGGCCACACTGCTCCCGCACCTGGAAAGCACGGATTTGCTTCTCATGGACCGTGGCTTCCCCGCCGTCTGGCTGTTCACGCTGTTGCAACAACGCGGTCTCCCGTTCCTGGCCCGTCTCGACGGCACCCAGTGGCCGTGTGTCGACGCTTTCCTGCGCTCGGGACAAGATGACACCGTCGTGACCCGCTGCGTCGGTGCCGAAGCCCGGAAACAAGCCGCGGCCGCGGGCCAAACCGTGACCGACAACACCCTGACGTTCCGCTTGCTCAAGGTGGTCATGCCCAATGGCACCGTCGAAGTCCTCGCCACCTCACTGACCGACGCCGAAACCTATCCGGCCACCGCCTTCGCCGACCTCTATCACGCCCGCTGGACCATCGAGGAAGCCTTCAAGCTCCTCAAACATCGCCTGCACCTGGAACAGTTCACCGGCGAATTGCCCGAAAGCATCCGCCAGGACTTCCACGCCAAGGTCTTCACCGCCAATCTCGCCCAAGCCTTGGCCCGCGCCAGCCATGCAGCCTTGCCCGCGGACCAGGCCCAACGCTATCGCCCCAATCTCACGCACCTCCTGCAGTCCCTGAAGCCGCTGTTCGCCTGGCTCATCCAGCGCGTCTCGCCGGAACAGGTCCTGACCCTACTGGAACTGGCCGGAAATACCTTGCAACTCCGGCGACCCGGTCGCTCCGCACCCAGACCGCTGCATCGGGTCAACCCACGACCCAGGCGACAGTACAAGTAGCCACTAACTTAAAGGCATTGGGGTTTGGGCGAGGGGCCGCTGCGGGTGGGGCAAACAGTCCGCTCGCGGAGCATAGTCGACCGGTTCATTCGGGAAATGGCCATGAGAGAAGCGAGGACCACGAGGCGGGATGCTCGGTCTGTGCGTAGTCATAGCGAAGTCAGGTCAGCCGCGCCTGTTTGGCCGAGCGCGGTTGAGCGGCGGCGAGGATCCTCGCCTGAAAGGGGTATGGGTCAGCTGGTGACCCGCCGGTAGCGCGGTAGCCTACGCGGGTCAGCGCCGGCCACGCACCCGGTCCCGACGTGGTACGCCTAAGGCTGGAACGGAAGCCACTGAAACCTAAGCGTGAAAGGTTTGGGTGACGGGTTCCCGCAGTTTGCTGTGTTGCAGCTGCCGCCTGCTGCGATCAGGTGTTGTCCCGCAGCCAACGTAACGGCGAGGCGGGAGGCATTGACACGGCGGCTGGAAATTCCCGAACTACCCCTCCCAACGTTCGCGCCGTTGCCATTGGTGAATCGGTGCCCGCGTTGGCGTAACCGATGAACGCGGTCGCGCCGTCTGTATTCGGTGGCGTCTGCCTCAGCCATTCGCTCGACCCACCCAGCGAGACCTGATTGTAGGCATACGACAAGCGCCTGTTTCCGAAACAGGTTCCGTTGGTCTACCAAACACTGAAGGCGGGGTACATGTTGGCGTCATCGGATGACATTGTGATTTCGACGGTAGTCCGGCCTTCCAGCGTGTCGGTGTACCACTGCGAGTTGTGGGCCCAGCCCAGGCTCGCCGTGAGACCGTTCCAGCCGGCCCAGGCGTATTGCGGCACGGTCGCAGAGGTAGCGTGTAGCCTCAATCAGGGTAGGCTAGGCGCAGATCCGCGCTACTTACGACGAGTCGACGAAAGGCATCCGAGTCGTCGCGGTCCGGGACAGTTGATTTGCGGTTCGGCGAAGCGATTCGGGATGAGGGGAGTGCAAAACAAAACCCCGGCGGGGAAGAACGATCCCCGCTCGCGGTTCACCGGCATTTTCATCCGGGCTTCCCGTCTCCTCAGGAGAGCATGGAGCAACTGGAAGTATAGAAAGCGCTTCGGCTCTGGTTGCTGCTAGGGTGAGCCGCTAGCGCGGCATCAGGCAGCCTTGGGGATTGAAGGAGGGTGAGGTCCCTCCGCAGCCCAGTAGCCGCCATCGCGGAGAGCGTCGAGTTCATTCTCGGTTACCTTGAGGAGCTGCATGAAGTTGAACTGGAAGGCGTCCACTGAAACGCCTGTTGCGGTCTGGACCTGAATTACATCGCCCTTGGCGGTGCTCAACCGCTGGACATAGAGAGTCTTTGGAATGTCATCCAGGAGAGTAGCACGCGCATCGACGCCCTCCACCGAGTTCAGCGACCGTGTATCGGCTGGTCGAAGCCCCGCTGCAGGGTCGATAGCGCGTTTAGTAATGGCGTGCATGCGGTGGCGCCGGTTCGTGTGGTGACGACTGATTCCATCGTGCAACTGAGTGAAACAGGGGCTGATGAACGATGTCAGGGTTTGGGTGTATATCGGTCAAAAACTTACAGGTATGCAGCGTTTCCTGATTGACGGGTTCCACGCGGGCCATTAGCTTTTTTCATGTATCGAAAGCCGATGGATCGAAGCGTCGATCCAATGTCAACGATGGCGCCAGCGCCCCGTAGTTCACCATCGGCGAACGGCTTTCGGTACCCTGCACTTTGACATAGCTGTAGATGGCACAATGGGCACTAAAACCAAGCCTGATTGGCTGAACGACGATCTCCCCGAAGATTTCCTGGCCGAATACGGTGAGTTTGAGGAAGAAGAGAACGGAGTGGGCGAGCCATGGACTGCGCACCCGTTCGATCTCGATGCAGACGATGAGACCTTCAGCACGCGTGACCATTGAGGCGCACGAGCCGGGCTTGTCGAGATAACCGCGCGATGTCACTCAGTGCGGTGGTACGTGACCACGACGGTCGTACCAATGCACCGTGGTGCATGACCTGCGACTTGCCAGTATCAGCGGTGGGGCGGCCGAAACAACCTTCCAGACCGTCTGCGCCTACTGGGTCCGATGCTCGCTGCCCCGTTGTGACGGGAGCGGGTGCCGTATGCGGCCGGCACCCACTGCAACCTCTCCAAGAGCCGGGCGCTTACCCAGCCGGTCACGTCAGCCAGTTGTACCCTTAACCCAGAGCTTCCGTATGACCACTGTACGGTGGTGCGGATGGACACTGGCTCGCCTGAAGATCCTAGGAACGCGCTAGGCGTCGTCGAGCTTAGGGATACTCCGTGCGTTTGTCCAGATCAGGCTGGCTGATCCGCCAACTGCCACGATGACCGCCGTCAACGGGGTTTTAGACGATCCGATAGAAATCTTCTGTTTCCGCGCCACATTCCGGGCACTGCCAATTCTCCGGGAGTTCATCGAACGCAGTCCCTGCGGGGATCGCCTGCTCCGGAATGCCGCGTGACTCATCGTAAAGGTAGCCGCAGTGGCGGCACATTAGAACGCTATTGTTGCTCATCAATAAACCACTAAATTCGCCAAGCTATTTTTTCTATCAGCATCTTTGTGTGCTGTAAGTCGAGATTGAGATTTTTCGATAGGACCTAGAATCTGAGTTAAGGATTTTACTTATTCTGATTTAGTTTAAATCCCTAAATACGCGATCCTTCCAATCCAATAAAATGCTGTGTAGACGATCATTGTAATACCGCAGCAAGACGCGAATGCTAGTGTCGCGGAACGCATGGTATTTTCGTCAAATAATCGGGGGATTATTACTAATGTCGGAGTCTGCTGCTCGGAAGTCAACGTCCGCTCGCGCACGCTCGGCTGCCAGCCATCGTTTTTCGGACCGATTTTACCGGTCCTCCAGCCGGCGTGCCGCCTACACGCGTTCGTACGCGCTCCCCAGCCCGTTCCGGGCGGGACTCTACGGACTCAGCGCCGCGTTACTCGGATTACAGGGTCTAACGCCGCCGCTCTGGATCAGCAGCGTCACCGCCGCGGCGCTGACGGTGACCTTCACCCTGCTGCTCGCTGCACCCGCTGTCCGACTGGGGCTGGTCGATGTCCCAGGCGGACGGAAAGCCCACGCGCAGCCGACCCCACTGACCGGGGGCTTGGCCATCCTAGGCAGCACGATCCTGTTGGCCTGTCTCACTCGTTGTCCGAACGGCGTGCTGCCGTTTCTGGCGTTTGCCGCACTGGTGGGCACGCTTGACGACGCCCACGGGCTATCCGCCCGGGCGCGGCTGGGACTGATGGCCGCCATGTTCTGCGTGATGGCCTGGACGACGGGTCTGAGGGTCACTGACCTCGGCCATCTGCTCGGCTTCGGCACCTTGAACCTTGGCTATGCCAGCCTGGGGTTCACAGTTCTCTGCGGTACTGGACTGATCAATGCCATCAACATGGCCGATGGCGTGGACGGCCTTGCGGGCGGCTTGGTCGCCACGAGTCTGGGTGCTCTTGGCTTTGCGTGCTGGTTAACTCGCGGCGTGGTGCCGCCCGAACTCACCCTGTTTATCGCGGCCCTGGTCGGCTTTCTCGCCGTCAATGCCCGACACCCGGTCAACCCGCGCGCCAAGGCTTTCCTGGGGGATGGTGGCAGCATGCTGCTCGGCACCGGACTGGCGTGGTACGCCATCCAGTTCAGTCAGGGCACAGACCGCGTCGTCACGCCAGCCGCTCTCCTCTGGATCGTCGGACTCCCCGTCCTGGATACCCTGCGCGTAATGGTGCAACGGCCATTACGCCATGGCGTCAGCCCGTTCACGGACGGCCGCGATCACCTGCATCACCTCCTGCTCGATTCCGGCAGGACGCCCAGTTGCACGACGCTGACGCTGCTGAGCCTCAATGTTCTGTTCTGCGCGGTCGGCGTGCTGGGACAGGCGTTTCTTGCTCCTGAACCGGTGTTCGCTTACCCCTTTTTGATCGTTACCCTGGGGTTCGTCTTCCTATTCCCAAGGCCATGAACCGAGGCTGTCCCGGTCTATCGCCGTCAGACACGGTGCCCCATCGGCCACGCATGCAGTCACCGATCGACCCGCTACAGATACCACAATGCCAAGACACTTCGTTTGTCGTGACTGCGATGCATGTCAACGGGAAGGGCTGGTCAAGAGCCTGCGATTCCTGGCGATGGTCTGCTTCTTACCTTTTGCGCTGCTGGTCTGGCTGAGCCACCTCACCGCACCCAGATGCCCGGGTTGTCGGCATCTGATGCGAGACCATCGGTGACGGGCCAGGCCGGGAACGGCAAGAGGGCGGTGTCATCGCTCTCTCGTCAGGGCCAGCGCTAGCGACTTATCCCACGGCGCGAGGATGCGCTGACAGCCGTATCCTGATCACCGTTGTTTTGTCTTGTGTTGCAACGCGGGTGCAATCGCTCCCAGCGCCGCCTCGAACAGCCGTTCGATGATCATTCCGAGCTGATTGGCAAAATGTTTAAACATGATGAAATCCGTAGTCTTGAGAGGTTCGTGGCCGCTTGTTGGGACGTGTGCGGTGGCACACTGCAGGCCTAACTCGGCCCGGGCATCCCGTCTACCGCGCATCCCAGCAGTGGGGGCGCGTCAGTCACATACTTCGGTGATAGCTGCGCCAGTAGGCGCCACACCCTCCTTGTTTTAGTGAAACAGCACCTCGGCGTCATAGCCCTGTTCCTGCGCCAGCCGCTTCAGTTGCTTCAGCGCGGCGTTCTGCAATTGGCGCACTTTCTCACGCGGCATCCCGACCGTGGCGCCGATGGCCTCCAGCGTCTCGCCGTCGCCGCCGTTCAGACCGAAACGACGGCTCAGGATCTCTTGCTGCACCGGCGTCAGGCTGGCCAGCCAGACCGGTAGCTGACGCTCGATCGCCGTCTCGTGCAATTGCTCGGTGACGTCAATCTGGGCCTCGTCCTCGACCGTGTCGACCATCATCTGGTCGGAGCCCAGCTTCACCGGCGTGTCCAGCGAGGTCAGTTTCTCGTTCAGGTGCAGCAGCTGCTCTACGGCTTCGACCGACGCGCCGACGTGGGCAGCGACATCCTTCGGCTCCGGATCCCGCGGCAGCTTCATGGCCAGCTCGCGGTAGGCGCGGAGATAGGTGTTCAGTTCCTTCACCACATGGATCGGCAGGCGGATCGTCCGCGACTGGTTCATCAGCCCCTTCTCGATCTCCTGGCGGATCCACCACGCGGCGTAGGTGGAGAACCGGAAGCCCCGCTCGGGCTCGAACTTGGTGACCGCATGCATCAAGCCCAGGTTGCCTTCTTCGATCAGGTCCAGCAGGTCCAGGCC